>QHTZ01000113.1 GCA_003221005.1 Gemmatimonadota bacterium | reverse complement strand
GGTCCTGGCCCGGGCGGTGCAGGTACGCTCGATCGCCCCCGGTGAGCGCGGGCTGGTACGCTTGATGCTGGAGACCCCCCTCGTCGCCCGGGGAGAGGATCGGTTCGTACTGCGGTCCTTTTCGCCCGTGACGACGGTCGGCGGCGGCGTGGTACTCGATCCGCTGCCTCTCGTCCCAGGACCGCGGTTGCGTCACCGGCGGCTTCAAGCTGGGCAGGCCCCCGCCGGGCGGCTCGCGGCTTGGGCGGTGGAAGCGGGGCTTGCGGGAGTGCCCGTGTCGGCACTGGCCGTCCGCTTGGGGGTACTCCCCGGCGGTGTGACCGCCGTCATCGCCGCGGCGGGTGAATCGGTCGTAACCTGTGGGGAGAGCTTGGTGGCCCGGGCGACGGTCACGGCCACCGTGGGGCGTCTGACGGAGGTGTTGCGCCGGCACCACAGCGAGCACCCCCTCGATCCGGGGATGTCGCTCCAGGCGCTGCGAGCCGCGGCGGGGGACCGAACCGCGCCGCCGCCTGCGGTCGTCGACTGTGTGCTCGAAGCGGGACGTCAGGGGCGGGTTTGGGAGTGGGAGGGTGGGGTGGTCCGCCTGGCGGGGTGGCGGCCGGCGCTCGATGCCCAGGCCGAGGCCACGATGGGCGAGCTGCTGCGCCGGCTTGCCGCGGCGCGGTGGCAGGTGCCGACGGTGGCAGAGCTGGAGCGCGAGTTCGCAGGACGGCCACTGCACCCGCTCCTCGCCCACTTGGCCCGTCAGGAGATGATCGAGCAGGTCGATCAGGAGCGGTACGCCGATCGGGGAGCGTTGGAGAGCTTCCGGGCGGCGCTCGAGGCGGGGTTGCAGGAGCTGGGGCGCGCGACGCCTGCCGAGCTGCGTGACCGCTTCGGGTTGACGCGTAAGTTCTTGATTCCGCTGCTGGAGTGGGCGGACCGTCGCGGGATCACGCGGCGCGATGGCGATGCGCGGACGCTCGCGCGATTGACAGCCCAAACGGGGGGTTCTTAACTTACCCCCGTAGGGAAATGCCCTAGATGCCCTAGTGGTGAAACCGGTCTCAAGGAGCGCGTAAGGGAACTGTCTCGTTTGCGAAGGAGCGGGGATGAAGCGGTACGCCTGGGCGGTTCTGGGGCTCGGGCTTTGGGCGGCTGGGGTGGGAGTGGGTGTGGCGCGGGGACAGGGATCCTCACCCACAGCGGAGCTCAAGCAGAATTACCCGAACCCGTTTAACCCGGCGACCACGATTCCGTTCTCGCTGCACGGCGAGTTATTCGCCAACGGTCACCGGCCGAAGGTTTCGCTGAAGATCTACAACGTGCTGGCACAGCTCGTCGCGATCCCCCTTCTGCAGGGCGTCGGCGAGCAGCTCGACAACCTCGAGCTCACGTGCCCTGACGCCGCTGGGTGCTCGTTCGAGGCCTACTGGGACGGCAACGTGCGCCGTACCAGCCAGCAGGCGGCTTCGGGCGTGTACCTGTACCAGCTCGTCGTCGACGGCACGCGCTACACGAAGAAAATGGTCGTGATGAAATAACGGCTCGCGTTTTCGAATCTCGCGGGAGGTCTGAATGTCGAGACTCCCATTTCTCGCTGCAGTCCTCGGTTGTGCTCTCGTCGCCGCCGCATCGTACAGCCCTCGCGCCGACTTCGCCGCCGCGGAACAGGCGCGGATCCGCGCCCATCTCGACAGCGTCGAGCGCGAGCTGCGGGCAAAAGACGTATCGACCTTGACGCCCACCCAGCGGGCGGCCCGCCTTCGCAACCTCGCCATCCTCCACGTCTACTGGATACGGGGTGTGTTTCCGCAGAACACGGACTTCCCAGGCCAGCGTGTCCCATACTTCATCGATCGCTACGGGACCCGCTGCGCGATGGCGTACCTGATCGAGCAGTCGGGTGGGGGCGACCTCGTGACCCGCGTGGCTGCGACCCATAACAACGCGCGCATCCCGGAGCTCAGGACCGATCCCGAGCTTGGCGCCTGGCTGTGGCGCAACGGGATCACGCTCGAGGAGGCGGCGCGGATTCAGCCGGCGTACGGCTGCTGTCCTGTGGGTGCGTTCTGTATCGCTATCCTGCAACCTTGCCCTTCCACGACGTCAACGTCAGCGAGCGTCGGGTACAAGGTCGCGACCGGTGTGTCAGTCGGGGTGGATGTTCTGGCCGTCGCGCTCAACTCGGTGCACACGGGCTTGCCGCGCACCGTGTCCGGCGGGCTCGGCTTGGCCACCGGCATGATGGGCGTCGTCATCGGAGCCGCGAACCTTGACCAGTCGGGCACGCGGCGCTCGCTCGGCTTCTTGAACGCAAGCGCTGGCGCGGCCTCAGCGGCGTTGGGCGTCTATCGGATCACCCGGAAGCCCGGGCCGCAAGCGCGGTTCAGCCTCGGTCCGTGGCTCGACCCGCGGGGCGGGGCGGGTATAGGCGGGCGCTTCACCTTCTGAACAGGCGCCACAAGGCGGCAAGGGCGGCAGAGAAAGGGTCACCTGTCCGCCCCTTGCCGCCTCTGACCGCCTCCTACCGCCCCTTACCGCCCCCTCTGCCACTTCGGCATCTTTCCCCGGCACGGAGGTTGCCCTCCGGGCCGGAGTCATGATTCGACCAGAACGTTTAACCGTGAAGGCTGCAGAGGCCTTGCAGCAGGCGGGGACGCTCGCGCGGACGCGCGGCAACCCCGTCGTGAACGACGCCCACCTGTTCCACGCCCTCCTCTCGCAGGACGATGGGATCGTTGTCCCGCTGCTTCAGAAGGCGGGGCTGAACGTCACCCAGCTCAAGGGCGACACCGAGCGCGAGCTCGGTCGCTTCCCGACCCAGTCGGGCGCGACCGCCGAGCCGACGCTGTCGCGCGAAGTGTCGCGGACACTCGATCGCGCCGAAGAGGAAGCGAAGGCGTTAGGCGACGCGTATGTGTCCACCGAGCACCTCTTGCTCGCGCTCGTCGAGGAGAAGGGCACCACCGCGCGGCAGCTTTTGTCGGCTGCCGGCGTCGGGCGTGACGATCTCCTCGCTGCGCTCGCCGGGGTGCGCGGCTCGCACCGCGTGACGGACCAGGAGCCCGAGCAGCAGTACCAGGCACTCGAGCGCTTCACGCGCGATCTCACGGAGCAGGCCCGCAAGGGCAAGCTCGACCCGGTAATCGGGCGCGACGAAGAGATCCGGCGCGTAATGCAGGTGCTGTCACGCCGCACCAAGAACAACCCGGTGCTGATCGGTGAGCCGGGGGTCGGCAAGACCGCCATCGTCGAGGGATTGGCGCAGCGGATCGTGAACGGCGACGTCCCCGACTCGCTCAAGAACAAGCATCTGATCGCGCTCGATCTGGGTGCCCTCGTCGCCGGGACCAAGTACCGCGGCGAGTTCGAGGAGCGTTTGAAGGCGGTGCTGAAGGAGATCACGAGCACCGAGGGCCGCTACATCGTCTTAATCGACGAGCTGCACACGCTCGTCGGGGCGGGCGCGGCTGAGGGTGCGGTGGACGCGTCGAACATGTTGAAGCCCGCGCTGGCGCGCGGGGAGCTGCATGTC
>QHTZ01000112.1 GCA_003221005.1 Gemmatimonadota bacterium | reverse complement strand
ACGCCCCTCCCCGTGCTCTTCTAGGGACCCTGACGCCTGCACCGAAGCACGTAGCATGCGCGCGGCACCTACGGGCGGGATTGCAACAGAGCGATGCCTAGAGCGCCGCCTCAAGGCCAAGAAGAGCCACCGCACGATTCCGCTCTGGCGCCAGCTGCGCGAGGCGCTGGAGCAGTACCTGGCCGAGCGCCCACCGACGCGCCTGCTGTTCCCGAGCTAGCGCACGAGGTGCGGAGAGTATTGTGACTGACTGGCGCAAGGCGTTGGACGCCGTAGTGGCGCGTGCCGGGGAGTTCTACGTGATGGTGAACGGGCACCGGGGCCGGGCCGCGCCGGCGACGTTCGCAGCAAATGCTTCCGGCATGCCTACTGCGCCACGCGCCTGCAGTCGTTGGATAGCGGGAAGCCCGTGACCGTGTACACGGTAAGCCGCGAGTTGGGGCACAGCAGCACTAGCATGGTGGAGGGGGTGTACAGCCACCTGGGCGCGTGCGGCCGCGCAGCGAGGGCGTGGAGTTCCGCGCTGAGGCGTTCGCGGATATCTTGGGCGAACGGCTACGGGCCCTTCGGGTTGGGGTCGCAGTTGACCCTGTTAGTGACCCTGTTTAGTTAGCACGCCGGTACGAGCTGGTAAGTTGTTGCCGGACCAACGGGTGGTTAGCTCAGCTGGTTAGAGCGCCGGTCTCACATACCGGAGGTCACTGGTTCGAGTCCAGTACCGCCCATTGTGCTCCTAAGCATTCCCCTCCTCACCCTGGCCCTCGTGATCAAGCCGCCGGCCGCGAGCCTGGCGCATTTCCGCGCCTTCGCGGAGAGCGCTGCGGTGCGGCAGTCGTGGTCACGTACTGGAGCGGTGGTGTGCGGCATCGGAGGTGGGCTCGCCTTCGCCGGGGCGTTCTACCATTTCACGCACCGTAACGGCGCGGTCAATAACACCGCCGGCAACCTGGGCGGGACCGTGGTAGGCGCGTCGTTCGGCGCCGCCGGTGGCGCTCTCTTCGGGGCGTTCGTCGGGTCGCTGATCCCGAAACACAAGCGCTCCCCTCGCTAAGCTGTGCGTTCCCCCTCTCCGCATCGCGGAGAGGGGGCCAGGGGGTGAGGCTAGAGCAGCCCGCCTCTGCGTAACCTCCCCAGCTGATCATGCGACGCATCGTGCACCGCCAGAACTTCGGCGGGTGACGCAGTTGCGACTCCTGATTTGCCGACCTCCACGCCGGCGGCGTAGTTCGCGATCTGCGCGGCCTCCCGCACTGCGGCCCCGGCGGCGAGCGCGGTGCCGAGCCACGCCGTGACCGTGTCTCCCGCGCCCGAGACGTCGAACACCTCGCGCGCCATGGCGGGGATGCGGGTGATCTCCTGGTCCTTGGTGACGAGCACCATGCCGTCGGCGCCCAGGGTGAGGAGCAGGTTGTCCACGCCGAGGCGCTCCAGGGTGCTGGGGAGGGCGCCGGCGCGCTCCAGGTCGACGCTCGCGCCCAGGGCCTGCTCTAGCTCGCGGCGGTTCGGCTTGAACACCGACGCTCCGCGGTAGGCGAAGAAGTTCTTGAACTTGGGGTCCACCACGACCGGGACGCCGCGCCGCCGGGCGAGGCTCATCGCGCAGTCGATCACGACGGTCGTCAGCGTTCCCTTGTTGTAGTCCTCGATCAGCAGCGCGTCCGCGTCCACCATCGCCCGCTCGAGCTCGGCGGTGAGGAGCTGCTCGGTGCGCGCGGTGACGGGCTCGTCCACCTCTTCGTCGATCCGCACCACCTGCTGGCCGCGTGCCATCACGCGCGTCTTCGACGTCGTGGGTCGCGCCGGCTCGGTGACGAGGTGGCGGTCGGTGAGGTGGTGGGCGGCGAGCTCGCTCCGCAGCGAGTCGCTGCGGGGGTCGTCGCCGATCACGGCCACGAGGCGCGCCTCGCCGCCGATCGCCGCCACGTTGGTCGCGACGTTGGCGGCCCCGCCGAGCGCATGGCGGCGGCCCTGCACGGTCACCACGGGCACGGGTGCCTCGGGCGAGATGCGCTCGGCTTCGCCCGCGAGATAGATGTCGAGCATCGCGTCCCCGACGACGACAACCCGGGAGCTGGCCATCTTCGCGAACAGGGCCTCGATGCGGTCCCGCGACAGCCGCGGCTCCGACGTCGGACTCATGTCAGGGCAGGACGTCCTGATGGCGGACGCGGTAGGTGACGCCGATCGAGCCGACCCATTCGGTCTTCGAGACGTTTTGCGCGTGGCCGGCGTTCTGGAGGAGCTGGACGCCGCCGTTTCCGGTGATGTTGACGCCGCCGAGCTGCCAACTCCAGCCGATAGCGAGCCGCACGGTGCGCTGGACGATGCCGGAGAGGATCACCGGGGTGGCGGCGTACTGTGGAACCAGTGGATGGGGCAGGCGGGGATCGCCCTCGCCTTGGCGCAGCACGGTGACCTCCGGCCCGAGCAGCAGGGTGGGCCGCATCAGCACGCTGAGTCTCGCGGTGGCCTGGTCGTAGTCGTCGAAGTTGCGGCCGGTACCGAGGCCGAAATACAACGGAACCTGGAAGTCGTTTTTGTTGCGGTACGTGAGGTTCGCGACCTGGGTGTAGTAGACGAGCCAGCTGGCGGCCGCCGTTCCGAAGCACCCCTTCGCGCCCACCGTGAATGCGTAGCTCGCTGGCTTCAGGTCTTCGGGCGTGTTGGCGTGCCGCGTCACCTGAATGTCGTCGAGCATGAACTGGCCGAACAAGGTCGCCCGAGCGGCGTGGCGCTCCACGTCCACTCCGAGGAATGCGTTCACGTTGGTTCCGGTCTGCGCGCGGAAGTAGCTCAAGGTAGCCACGTTCAGGTACCACGGCTCGAGCTGCCGTCCCACTCCCGAGGTCACCCCGGCCTCCCACAGGGCGAGGGTCCAGCGCCCGCGCGGGTGGAGCCAGAGCCGGTGCAGATCCATGA
>QHTZ01000111.1 GCA_003221005.1 Gemmatimonadota bacterium | reverse complement strand
CGCCGCCCGAGCTGAAGTCGAATCCGGGAATCTCCCACCGCGGATGGAACCGCGAAGCTCGTTGCGCGGGCGCCCGCCCCGGAAGGCCGGCGACGCTGACGACGCCCAGAAAGATCAGCGCACTCCGTGCAGGCACGCGCAACGTCCTCGTCGAATGTGATTCAGGAAGCCGCGACCGCCGGAATGTACCCTAGCCCCGGACTGCGCTGGAAGCTGTGCGCTCCCTCACGCCGCGCGCGGCGAGCACCACCCCGATCCCGAGGAACACCACCGTGCCGCCGATGACTTTCACCTCGAATACCAGCGGATGCGCCACCGCGGGAGGGACCAGCGACAGCGCGATCGACAGCGCGACCGCGCTGAGCCCGAGCCACCCGGCAGTCGCCGTGCCAAGCGTGCGCTGTCGACGCAGGCGCAGATACGCACCGAACAGATAGAGGTAGGGAACGAAATACAGCACGATCGTCGTGCTCGTGAGCGCGACATAGGCATCGCGCACGGTTGCGCCGGCGAGCCCTGCGATGACGAAGATCGTGGCCAGGACGCCCTGAACGAGGAGCGCGACGTACGGCGTCTGCCAGCGTGGGTGCACCCGGCCGAACGCCTCGGGAAGCACCTGATCCACGCCGGCCGCGAACGGCAGCCGGGCGGACCCCGCGAGCCACGCACCCACCCCGCCGATGTTGCCGAGCACGAGCAGGATCGCGACGATGGCGGCGAGCGGCGCGAGCGAGCGAGCCCCGAGCCCCGCCACGAGCCCAGCAATCGCCTGCGGCATGCCATTCGTGATGCTGACGAGTCCGGCCGGAAGCGCCACCAGTATCGCGGCCGTGCCGAGTAAGTACATCGCCACGACGGCGAGACCCGAGAACACGACGCCGCGCCGCACCGTGGCGGCGGCGTCGCGGATCTCCCCTCCCAGCGACGGCGCCAGCTCCAGGCCGGCGAACGCGAACGTCATCGTGGCGAAAAAGTTGACGAGCTCGAAATCAAACCGGGCCGGGAGCAGCCGCGTCGCGGTGAAGCTGGTCGCGCTGCCGCGCGTGACGAGCGACCAGCCCGCGAGCAGCACGAGGATCAGCGCCGGGAGCCAGGTGCCGTACCCGCCCAGATTCTGGAGCCACTTCCCCACCCGCAAACCGACGACGTTCAGCCCCACCGCGAGCCACAGGCCGGCGAGCGACACGCCGCCCACGAACAAGCGATCGTCCTGCAGGTGCACCGCGCCGGGACCGCCCGCATAGGCTGCGATCGCCGCCGTCGCCACGAGCAGCGACGGGAAGTACAGCAGGTTGTTCACCCAGTAGCCCCATCCCGCGAGGAAGCCGTGCCACGGACCGAACGCCCGGCTCACCCAGCGGTAGATGCCTCCCGCTCCAGGCTCGATGTCCGTGAGCTCCCGCACCGCCGCCGCGGACGGGAGGAAGAAGATCAGCAGCGCGAGCAGCCACAGGATCAGACTGGCGGGGCCGAACTGCGCCGCCGTCGTGAGCCAGCGGAGTCCGACGATCGCTGCGATGTTGAACAGCACGACGTCCCGCAGCCCCATCACCCGCGGCAGCGCGGCTGAGCCCCGGGGAGGGAAGCCGCGCTCGTCCATCATGGCTGGTTGATCGTCGGGTGAATGGTGGGAACCAGCCAGCCGATTCCCATGCCGAGGGCCGCGCCGGCCACGACGTCAGTGGGAAAGTGCTGCGCGGCGGCGACGCGCAGCGCGGAGACGCCGGCGGCGCCGACGTAGAGGAGCAGCACGTTCCGGGTACGATGCGGGAGGTGCTGGTGCCCCGACATGACGAGATAGGACGTCGCGGCGGCGAACGCGAGTGCCGCGTGCCCGGACGGCAACGACTCCTGGTTGCCCCGATCGCCGGCCGCCGCGACGGCACCGCTCGTGTACAGCACCGGGCGCCTGCGGCGCACGATGACCTTGAGCCACTCGGTGGACGCCGCTGTCCAGCTCGCCGTCTCGGCGAACGCCGCGAAATTGCCGTGCCACTGGTCGGCGGGGAGTCCGCGCAGACCGGCGAGCGCAGTCCACGCGGCGACCCCCGCGAGCACCACGTCGCTCGCCGCGTCCGCCGTCTTGGACACGGGGCGCACCGCCCAGCGATCGATGCCGGGGAGCGTCGCGCGATCGCACGGAGCGCACGCCGGGCTGCCATGCGGCAATCCCAGCGTGCGGGGGAGCAGCGACAGCGCGCCGCCCGCCGTGACCCAACCGGCATCCGCCCACGTGGCGCTGTAGGGAAGTGTTGGAGACGCTTGCGCGGGCGCCGCGCGAGCCGGCAGCAACATGACGAGCACCGCCGCGACCACACGGCGCATTCGGAACTCCGACGGACCGGGACGCGTTCAAGTTACGCGGTGGCGGGGGCGCGTGCTAACTGACTGTGCACGCGAGACCTTGCGATTTGGCTGCAGCGCCGCTAAGCTGAACCCGAGTTTTTCTCCTCCCCTGCTGCGAGGGCCCGTGGGCACCGAGACCCTGCAGAACATCGCGTTGTTCGACAAGTGCAAGAACTTCACGCGGGCACGCGAGATCCAGGCGGCGGGCCTGTATCCGTATTTCAAGCCGATCTCCCACTCCGAAGACACGACCGTCGTCATCGAAGGCAAGCCGCGCATCATGATGGGCTCCAACAATTATCTGGGGCTCACGCACCATCCCGACGTGCTCGCGGCAGCGAAAGCGGCGCTGGAACGGTACGGCTCGGGCTGCACCGGCAGTCGCTTCCTCAATGGCACGCTCGATCTCCACGAGCAGCTCGAATCGGAGCTGGCTGAGTTCTTCCAGAAGGAAGCCTGTCTCGTCTTCTCCACCGGGTATCAGGCCAACCTCGGGGTCATCTCGGGGCTCGTGGGACGCGGCGACGTGGTGTTCCTCGACAAGCTCGACCATGCCTCGATCGTGGACGGCGCCACCATGGCGCACGGCGAGACGGAGCGGTTCAACCACGGGGATCTGGCCGGCCTCGAGCGCCGCATGCAGCGCGTGCCCCCGAACACGGGGATGATGATCATCGTCGACGGTGTGTACTCGATGGAAGGCGACATCGCCGACGTGCCGGGCCTCCTTAGCGTGGCCCAGAAGTACGGCGCGGCTCTCGCGATCGATGACGCGCACGCCGTGGGCGTGATCGGACCTCGCGGCGACGGGACCGCCGCCCACTACGACCTGGTGGACGAGGTCGACCTCGTCGTCGGCACGTTCTCCAAGTCGCTCGCCTCCATCGGCGGCTTCGTG
>QHTZ01000087.1 GCA_003221005.1 Gemmatimonadota bacterium | reverse complement strand
ATAATGGGTTAACGAACCGGCCCGGAGCCGGTCTAGGGGGGCGCAGGGCGTAAGTATTGGCCCTGTTGTGGCAAAGTGCAAGAGAGGCCCTCTCAGGCCGGTGGCGTCGGCCGGGGCGAAGAGCCTCCGAAACCCTCCTGCTTGTCGCCCTGCTGCTGGCCGCGCCGCTTCTTCTTCTTCCGAAGGCGGGTATTGCCGTAGGTCCCGCGGCGGATCTTGCCGCGCTTGCTGCGGATGTCTCCCTTCCCCATATGGCGAACCCTCCGAGGTGTGAGGACGGAGCCCAAAGCTATGTCCCTCGCCTGATGGCGACCAGGGCGCGGGGCGCACGCTCCCCCGACCCCTGGGTGGTTACATTCCGCCCCATCATGAACTGTCATGCGTGCGGGGCCGCGCTCTCGCCGGCGGCCCGGTTCTGCCACAAGTGCGGCGCGCCCGCCGGCGTCGCCCAAGCGTCGGGGTGGCGGGCGGGGCTGCCGTGGGGCGTTGCGGGAGCGGCGCTCGGCGCGCTGCTCACCGTGCTCGCCTTGCGTGTGAGTGGCTCCTCGGGAAGTGGGATACGGGATGCGGGGAGCGGCGGGGAGGGGTCGCCTCCCGTTTCCCGCCTCTCGCCTCCCGATATCTCGCAGATGTCCCCGGAGGAGCGGGCGACCCGGCTCTACAACCGCGTCATGACCCTCCATTCGGCCGGCAAGACGGACAGCGCGGACTTTTTCCTTCCGATGGCGCTGCAGGCGTATGCGATGCTTCCCGCCCTCGACATCGATGCCCGCTACCACGTGGGCGTGCTGCACCTGGCGGGAGGGGACGCCGCGGGGGCACTGGCGCAGGCCGATTCCATCCGGCGCCTCGCTGCCACGCATCTGTTCGGATTCATGCTCCGGGCCCGGGCGTACGAGACGCAGCACAACGCGCAGGGCGCGAAGCGGGCGTACCGCGATTTCCTTAAGAACGAGGCGGCGGAGCGGGCGCGCCAGCGGCCGGAGTACGCTGAGCACGCGCAGAACCTGGACGCCTTCCACGAGCAGGCGGTCGAAGCTACGAGGTCCTGAAACCCTCTATAAAAGGAAGAAGGACGGGGACAACGTCCCCCGCCCCCCTAGTGGTCCCTCGCCCCTCGATTACTGAACCGCGTTCACCATGTCGAAGATCGGCAGGTACATCGCCACCACCATGCCGCCGACGATCACGCCCAGCACCACAATCATGATCGGCTCCATGAGGGACAACAACGCGCTCACGGCAGCGTCCACTTCCTCGTCGTAGAAGTCCGCGATCTTGGACAGCATTTCGTCCAGCCCACCGGTCTGCTCGCCGACCGCGATCATCGAGATCACCATCGGCGGGAAGACCTTGGACTTCTGGAGCGGCGCCGCGATCGTCTCACCACCGGCGATCGACGCCCGTGATTCCATGACGGCGTTGTGGATCACCTGGTTGCCCGCGGTGCGGGCGGTGATCTCGAGGCCGTCGAGGATCGACACGCCCGACGAGATCAGGGTGCCGAGGGTGCGCGTGAAGCGCGACACGGCCGACTTGCGAATCACGTCCCCCAGGACAGGGAGGTTGAGCAGGAGCTTGTCGATTTGCAGCCTGCCGGGCGGCGTCTTGTAGTAGCGGTTGATCGATACCACGGTGAAGGCCGCCACGCCGATGATCGCCCACCAGTAGTGCTTGAGGACGTTGCTCGCGCCGATGACGATCCGGGTGGGGAGCGGCAGCTCGAGGTTCACGGAGGCGAACATCGCTTGGAACGTCGGAATCACGAAGATCAGGAGCACCGTGACCGCGATGGCCGCGACCGACATGATCACGGCAGGGTAGATCATCGCCCCCTTTACCTTGCGGATGATCGCGTCGTTCTTTTCGAGGAACTGCGCGAGCCGGAGCAGAATGGTGTCGAGAATACCGCCGGCCTCGCCGGCGGCCACCATGTTCACATAGAGGTCGCTGTACGCCTTGGGATGTTTGCGCAGTGAGTCGGCCAGCGTGTGCCCGCTCTCCACGTCATAGACCACCTGCCGGGTCACGTCCGCCAGCACTTTGTTCTCGGTCTGCTCGGCGAGGATGGTGAGCGCCTGGACCAGCGGCAGACCGGCGTTGATCATCGTAGCGAACTGCCGGGTGAAGACCACGACGTCCCGCGTCTTCACACCCCCGCCGAACTTGAAGCTGATCTTGAGCTGCTTGGGGGCGGGCCGCACCTGCACCACCACCATGCGGTTCTTGCGCAGGTGAGCGATGACGTCGTCGCGCGACGGGAGGTCGACCTCGCCCTGCTGGAGGTCGCCCTTCAGGGTGCGCGCCGTGTACTGGAAGACCGGCATGACTCACTCCCGCCGGCGCCTAGCGGCGCGCGGCAACCTTGGGTGGGCCGGCCTGCGGCGCGCCGGCCGGCGGTAACGCTTCCCGCTCATCCATCGGCTGCTCGCCGATCATCCGCAGGAACTCATTGGGGTTCGAGCACACGCGGAGGCATTCGTCCTTCGCCACCTCGCGGTTCATGTACAGCTGATACAACGCGTCCACCAGAGTCTGCATCCCGTATTTCTTCCCGGCCTGCATCGACGACTCGATCTGGTGGACCTTGTCGTCGCGGATCAGCGCCCGGATGGCGGGCGTGCACACCATGATCTCCGCGGCCATCACGCGGCCGCGCCCCTTCGGCTTCTGGAGCAGGGTCTGGGTGATCACGCCCTCCAGCACGAAGGCCAGCTGGGCCCGGATCTGGGACTGCTGGTGCGACGGGAAGATGTCGATGATACGGTTGATCGTCTCGGCCGCCGAGTTGGTGTGCAGCGTGGCGAACGCGAGGTGGCCGGTCTCAGCGATGGTGAGCGCCGCGGCCGTCGTCTCGAGATCGCGCATCTCGCCGACGAGCACGACGTCCGGGTCCTGCCGCAGCGCGTACTTGAGCGCCGCGGCGAAACTGTTGGTGTCGGTTCCGACCTCGCGCTGGTTGACGATGCAGCTCTGATGCCGGTGGATGAACTCGATCGGGTCTTCCACCGTAATGATGTGTCCCTTCAACTCCTTGTTGATCTTGTCGATCATCGCGGCCAGCGTAGTGCTTTTCCCCGAGCCCGTGGGCCCGGTGACGAGTACGAGGCCGCGCGGCCGCTCGGCCAGCTTCGCCACGACCGGGGGCAGGCCGAGGTCGTCGAACGTGCGGACGTTGAACGGAATCTGGCGGATCACGAGCGACACGCAGCCGCGTTGCTTGAAGCAGTTGCCGCGGAACCGCGCCAGGTTCTGGATCCCGAACGAGAAGTCGAGCTCGTTCTCGGTCTCGAAGCGCTTCTTCTGGCTCTCCGTCAACACCGAGTAGGCGAGCGACAGCGTGTCCTTGGGCGTCAGCACTTCGTCCGTGGTGGCGTTGGTGATGTCGCCGTCCACGCGCAGCTTGGGCCGCTCGCCCGCCACGATGTGCAGGTCGGAAGCGTCCTTCTCGATCATCTCCTCGAGCAGCGCCCGCAGGTTCACCGTCATGCCGCCGTCTCCTTCACGACCTCGTCGAGTGTGGTGATGCCGCGCTTGACCTTCAGCATCCCATCCATCCGCAGGGTCAGCATACCGTCCTTTACGGCTTGCTCCCGCAGCTCCTCCGTGGAGCCCCCTTTCAGCACCATGCGCCGGACCGCGCTGGTCAT
>QHTZ01000072.1 GCA_003221005.1 Gemmatimonadota bacterium | reverse complement strand
CAAGCGTCGCAATTCGGAGCTCGAGCTGTGGCTCGAGAGGTTTGCCGAACCGCTCGCGGCGCTGGCGCGGCGCGCGGGCGGCCGTGACCGGCGGCCTGTGCTCGACCTCGCATGGCGCGCCCTCGTCCGCTGCCAGTTCCACGATGCCGTCGCCGGCTGCGTAAGCGACCCGGTGGCCCAGTCGCTCGCGGCGCGCTACGTCGAGGTCGAGGCCTTCGCACGGGAAATCGTGCGGGGCAGCGTGCACGACCTGGTGCGACACGACCCTGACGTCGCGCGCGAACGGCCCGACGCCGTGAAGCCGTCTCTGGTGATGTGGAATGGCGCGGCGCGGCCTCGGGGTGGAGTCGTGATCGCGGACCTCACGCTGTTCCGGCGCGACGTGCCGGTGGGTCCGCCCTCCGGACGCAGGGTGCACGAGGCCGCGGGGCACCGGCCGTTCGCGCTGGTGGGGGCTGGTCGCACCGTCCCGGTCCAAGTGCTCGGTCGCGCTGTCGCTCTCGAACGCCTTGAGGCGGCGCGTCACTATCCCGACCAAGACGAAGTGGAGCGCGTGCGCGTCGCTTTCCGCATGCCGGCCGTGCCTGGACTCGGCCTGGCTACGTTGTCGCTCGGCGATCCGCAGCCCCTCCCCCTCCCCTCTGGCGATGGTGTGGGAGTGCGGGGGCGCGCGCTCGCGAACCGCTGGGTCGAGGTGGCGTTCGAGGGCACGGGCGCCCTGGCGGTGCATGACCGCCGCGCGGGAGAGCGTTATGGCGACCTGCTGCGACTCGAGGACGAGGGGGACGCCGGCGATACGTACACGTTCTGCCCTGTGGCCCGCGATCGCCTCCTCCGCGCAGCGGGGCCGGTGGCGGTGCGACGGCTCGCGTCCGGGCCCCTGGTCGCCGCCCTGGAAGCGCGACTGGAAATGGCGGCGGGGAGTGGAGTAGGGGGCGGCGGGCGGCGCGGACGCGTCGCGCTGCGCCTGGTCGTTTCACTCCATGCCGACAGCCCGGTCGTGCGGTGCGTGCTCGAGGTCGACAACCAGGCGACGAGCCACCGGCTGCGCGCGCGGCTGCCGACGGGGCTGGGCGGAGCGGTTGTGGTGGCGGGGGCAGCGTTCGGCGCCGTGACCCGCTCACCGGTCGCTGCCCCGGCCCGGGACTACCCGCTCGAGACGCCGGTCCCGACCGCTCCCGCGCAGCGTTTCGTGGCGGCCGCGAGCGGCAGCCGCGGGCTCGCGCTCCTCGCACCGGGCTTCTTCGAGTACGAGTGGACCACCGGCGGCGACGTCGTGCTGACGCTGTTGCGCGCGGTCGGGCAGCTCTCGCGAGGGGACCTGCCGACCCGACCGGGCCACGCCGCCTGGCCCAGCGCTACGCCACAGGCACAGTGCCTCGGCGCCACCCGGGTCGAGCTGGCGCTCGCTCCGGTCTCCGCGACCGACCTCGAGCGGGGTGACGTGCTCCCGGAGCTGTGGGAAGACTGTTTCGTTCCGCTGCGCGGCTTCTGGCTGCGCGATGCCGTGGACCTCGCGCCCGCGGCCCCCGACATCGCGCTCGAGGGGACGGGGCTCGTGCTGTCCGCGGTCAAGCCGGCGCAGGCGGGCTCGCCGCTCGTGCTGCGTTGCTACAACGCGACGGGGCGGAGAGCCGCCGGGGCGTGGCGCTTCGGCGAAGGAGTGCGGAGCGCGCATCGGGTGCGGGCGGACGAGCGCGAATCGGCGCCGCTCGTGCTCGAGGCCCGAGGGAAGACGGTGCGGTTCGTCGCCGAGCCGCACGAGATCGTGACGATCCTGGTGACCTGAGGGGCGCTTGCAAGAGCATCGGATCTCAGTGACGCGCTCCGCGCGCTATTACACGTCGGGTGATGGCTCGCGTGAGGTGGCGGACGTCTGGTTCGTCTTGCATGGGTACGGCCAGCTGGCCGGGCGCTTGCTGCGGCATTTCGAGTCACTCGCCGGAAAGGGGAGGCTCGTGGTCGCCCCGGAGGGGCTGTCGCGGTTCTACGTGGGTGAGATGAGTGAGGGAGCGGCCGCTCGCAAGGTGGGCGCGAGCTGGATGACACGCGAGGATCGGCTGGCGGAGATCGCGGACTACGTGCGGTATCTCGACGCGGTATACGCGACCGTGCGCACCGGTCGCGAGCGCTCGCGCGCCCGCGTGACGGTGCTCGGGTTCTCACAAGGGACGGCGACGGCATGCCGCTGGCTGGCGCAGGGCGTCGCGCACGCGGAGCGGCTGATTCTCTGGGGAGGCGAGATCCCGCCCGACCTCGACCTGGTGGCTGCGCGTGAGCGACTCGCCGGCGTGGATCTCACGCTCGTGGCGGGGCGCCGCGACGAGTTCATCACCCCCAAGATCCTCGCGCGCGAGCGGGAGCGACTGACCACGCACGGGATCTCGTTCCGCGTCGTGGAATTCGATGGGGGGCATGAGATCGACGAGCGGGTGTTGCGCGAGCTTGGGGAGCTCCGCGAAACGGGAAACGAGAAACGGGAGACGTAGGAGCGGTTACGTTTCCCGTTTCCCGTCT
The DNA here is from genome assembly GCA_003221005.1 of Gemmatimonadota bacterium. Classification (GTDB taxonomy): domain Bacteria; phylum Gemmatimonadota; class Gemmatimonadetes; order Gemmatimonadales; family GWC2-71-9; genus AG25. The sequence continues at coordinate 44,995 of QHTZ01000072.1, read as the reverse complement.
CCCGTTTCTCCGTGGTAGACGTCGCGTATCGCGTCGCCGAGCAGCGTACAGGCGACCACCACGAGCGCGAGCGCAAGCCCCGGCGCTGCGGCGACCCAGGGGGCGTTGACGAGGGTGTCGCGGCCGGATGCGATCATGTTGCCCCATGACGGCGTCGGTGGCTGCACGCCCAGCCCGAGGAACGACAGGCCCGCCTCGAGCATGATTGCGTTCCCCACGGCGAGCGCGGTCGCTACGATCACGGGCGTCAGCGCGTTAGGAAGGATGTGCCGCCACAGCACCCGCGCCCGGCCCGCGCCGAGCGCGGTCGCGCTTTCGACGAACGGCCGGGCTGCGAGCGTGCGCACTTCGCCGTGCACCAGCCGTGCGATGGTCATCCATCCTGTGGCGCCCAAGACCAGCACCACCAACGCGGCGCTCGGCGGCCACAGAGACGCGAGCAGCAGGAGCAGCACCACGCGCGGCAGCGCCAGCGCGAAGTCCGTGATGCCGAGCAGCAACAGCGTCAGCCCGCCGGTCGCGTACCCCGCTGCCGCGCCAACCGCGACTCCCACGACCACCGACAGCAGCACCGCGAGCAGGCTCACCGACAGGGACACCCGCCCCCCGTAGGCGAGGCGGGTCCAGACGTCGCGGCCGAAGCGGTCCGTGCCCAGGGGATGAAACCCGCCGTGGCGATCGGTCGCGAGCGGCGGCAGGAACCGGGCGCCCACAACGTCCGGCTGCGCCGCCGGAGTGCCGGTGGTGACGACCGGTGCGGCAGCCGCGACGAACAGCGTCAGGCAGAGCACGACAGCGCCGAAGCTGCCACGCCGGTCGCTCAGCAGGCGCCTCATGCCGCGCGTCTCCCCCGCCGCGTCCGCGGGTCCGCCCACGTCGCCGCGGCATCAGCGAGCAGGTTTCCCACCACGACGAGGGCGGCGCTCACCGTCGTCGCCGCCATGACGAGCGGATAGTCGCGGGCCTGCACCCCCTCGACCAGCACGCGGCCTACGCCGGGCCAAGCGAACACCGCCTCCACGAACACCGCGCCCGAGAAGAGGGCGGGGAGGGAGAGGCCGAGGAGTGTCAGCACGGGGATGAGTGCGTTGCGGAGCGCGTGGCGCAGCAGGACCACTGCCGGGGGCAGGCCCTTCGCCCGAGCTGTGGTGACGAACGGCTGCGCGACGACGTCGAGCAGCGCGCCACGCACGTAGCGGGCGACCCCGCCGATGCCGATCAAGGTCAGGGTGGCGAGCGGGAGGGCGAGGTGCCGCAGCCGGTCGGCCAGGCGCGCGCTTCCCACGAGGAGCTCGGCGTCCAGCCCTGCGGCGCCGAACGCGGGCAGGGCGCGAGCCCAATAGGTGAACACCATCACCAGCATGAGCCCCAGCCAGTATCCCGGGATCGCGAACAGCGTCACGCTCGCCACCGAGAGCGCGGTGTCGAGCCGGGAGCCGCGGCGCGCGGCCTGAAGCGCTCCGACGGCCAGGCCCAGGAGATAGCTCACGAGCAGCGATAGCCCTACTAGGCAGACGGTCGCGGGCCAGGCGTCGCCGAGCAAGGCACGCACCGGTCGGCCGGTGGCCACACTCGTCCCCCAATCGCCGCGGACGAACCGGCCGAGCCACGCCGCGTACTGGGCCGCGAGCGGTTGGTCGAGCCCGAGCGCATGGCGCTGGGCCGTGAGCTGAGCAGCCGTAGCGCTGGGCCCGAGCAGGCGCGCTGCTGGGTCGCCGGGCGAGAGGCGCAGCAGCACGAACGTGAGGGTGACGACGCCCACGAGCACGGCGATGCCCGTGACCGCGCGGCGCCCGAGTGCCGCGAACATGGCGGCAATCTCGCGCGGGTTTGGAGACGCCGCTAGAATCCACGCGTGTGGCGACGCACGCTGTGGGGCCTGGCGACGGTCGGGGCGTGCGTGGTGGGGGGAGAGCCCGCTCGCCACGGTCGCTCCGTCGTGTTCGCCTCGGGCGCCGACCTCCAGAGCATGAACCCGCTGGTCACGGTGCATCCCCTGGCGAAGCAGGTTCAGAAGTACGTGCTGCTCACGACGCTCGCTCGCTACGACACCGCGCTCACCCCGCAACCCTACTTGGCGCGCGCGTGGCGCTGGGCTCCCGACGGCCGCACGCTGAGGTTTCGGTTGTTCCGGGGATTGCGGTGGGGCGACGGGCGGTCCACCAGCGCGCGCGACGTCGCGTGGACCCTGAATACGGCCCGAGACCCCGCGACCGGATATCCGCGCCTCGAAGACTTGGCGCCGATCGCGTTCGCGAGCGACCCGGACGACTCGACGGTTCTTCCCGCCCACCTGCTGGACACCGTGCCGCACGAGCGGCTGCGGCAGGCGGCGTGGAACGAGCACCCGGTGGGGAACGGGCCGTTCCGCTTCGTGCTGCACGAGCCGAATCGGCGGTGGGTGTTCGCGGCCAACCCGGAATTCCCCGCCGAGCTGGGCGGCCCGCCGCTGGTGGATCGGTTCACCGTGGTCGTCGTCGACGAGCCCACGACCAAGCTCGCGGCTCTGGTCGGCGGGGAGCTCGACGTAGCCGGGATCCAACCCGCGCACGTGGCGTTCGTCCGGCGAGACGCGGCGCTCACCGTGCTCGACTATCCGATGCTCTTCCCCTACGGCATCGTCTTCAACGAGCGGCGTGCACCGTTCAGGGAGCGGCGCGTGCGCCTCGCCGCCGCCCTGGCGATCGACCGGGCCGAGATCGTGAGCGGCTATCTTTACGGCTTCGGGACCGCGGCCGACGGCCCGGTTCCATCATCAGTCCCCGGATTCGTTGCGTCGCGACCGATCCCCACGGACCCCGACTCCGCGCGGCGGCTGCTCGGGGGTGAGCGGGTTGCCTTCGAGCTGCTCACAGTCGGGTCCGGCGAAGCGGCGCTCGAGCAGCTGCTCCAGGCGCAACTCGCCCGGGCCGGCTTCGACGTGACGATCCGCCAGGTCGAGCTTTCGGCGTACCTGGACCGTGTGTACGGCTCCGCCCACGACCTCCAAGCGGCCGTGCTCGGGCTCCAGGGCGATCCAGGTCTTGGCTATCTGAGGACGCTCGCCCGCGTGGCCGGGGCGAGTGCGCCTGCCGACCCCGCGGCAGCCCAACGGATGTTCCGCGACTCCATGCCGGTCGCATTCCTTTATTATGCCCGCGGCGTGCAGGGCATCAACCGGCGCGTCCGCGGCGTGCGGATGGACGTGCGAGGCGAGCTCCCGACGGTGACGCAGTGGCGCGTGACCCCGTGAGGCGCCGTGACCTGCCGAGCGCGTTCCATGCGCGTGCGCCGGTGCGGTTGGATTTCGCCGGCGGCTGGACCGATGTACCGCCATTCTCGGCGCGCGAGGGAGGCGTGGTCGTGAACGCCGCCATCGCGCTGTCCGCGCACGTCGAGCTGACGCTCGGCGGCCCGCGCATCAAGCTGGCGGCGCTCGATTTGGGCGAGGAGCTTGAGTGTGCCAACGCGGGCGGACTCGTGATCGACGGGCGGCTCGATCTCCACAAGGCCGCGTTGCGCATGTTTCCGGTGCAGAGCGCCTGCACGTTAGCGACGCGCTCGGACGCGCCGGCGGGCTCGGGGCTGGGCAGCTCGGGCGCGCTCGACGTCGCGCTGGTTGCGGCGCTGGCGCTGGCCCGCGGCGAACGCTTCAGCGAGCGGGAGATCGCCGAGCATGCCTGGTACCTCGAGACGGTCGAGGCGCGGATCGCGGGGGGCAAGCAGGATCAGTTCGCGGCGGCGCTGGGCGGGGTCCACCGCTTGAGCTTCCGCGACCCCGATGTCGGCGTGGAGCCGATCACGCTCGACCCCGCGTTCCGGACCGCGCTCGAGCGGCAGACGATCCTGTGCTACACGGGGAAGTCCCGGCTCTCCGGCGCGACCATCGCCCGCGTGCTCGCGGCCTACGAGCGTGGGGAGACGCGGGTCGTGGATGCGCTGCGTGGTCTCAAGGAGACGGCTGAGCGCATGACCGACGCCCTGCGCGCCGCCGACCTCGCTCGCGTGGGCGTCCTGCTCGCCGAAAACTGGCGGCACCAGCAGGCGCTCGATCCCGAGATGCGCGCTCCCGAGATGGCGCTGCTGGAACGGGCGATGGCGGACGCGGGCGCGCTGGGCGGGAAGGCCGCGGGATCGGGGGCCGGCGGCTGCATGTTCTTCCTGGTGCGCGATCCGAGCGCCGGCGCGGCAGCGGCCCGGAGCGCCCAGGCGACGGTGCTCCCGGTGGCCTGGGCGCGGGAGGGCGTGAGGGCATGGTGACAGCCGCGCAGCTTGCGGCCCGACGGGAAGCCCTGGCAGCGTCGGGCGATCTTCAACGGCTGCTCGCCGGCCTGACGGAGCGCGCCCAGCCGGTGCTCGCGCGGCTGCCGCACATTCCCGAGGAGAAGGCCTTGCTGTCGATGGACGGCGGCGTGTGTCCCGAAGACCACTCACGGCTCGTCTTCGATCCGTGGAGTCCCCGCGTCCATCGCTGCCCCGAGTGCGGCAGGAGCTATTCGGGCGAGCGGCACGATCGCCACTGGGCGCACTATCAGCATCTCTGGCTCGCCGAGCGCGCGGCGCACCTCGCGACGCTCGCGGCGCTCGGGGAGAACGCGGCCGCTGCAGGGCGTGCCGTAGAGGTGCTGCGCGCTTACGCGCGCAGCTATTGCGCTACCCGAACCGCGACAACGTGCTCGGGCCGAGCCGGCTCTTCTTCTCGACCTACCTCGAGTCTCTGTGGATCTGCAACTACGTCGCCGCGGCGTTCCTGCTGCGCGAAGCGGGACAGCTCGACCAGGCTACCGCCGCGGGGGTCGCGCAAGTCGTCGAGGAGGCGGCCAATCTCATCGGCGAGTTCGATGAGTGGTTTTCGAACCGCCAGAGCTGGAACAACGCGGCGCTGCTCGCCATCGCGGTGTGGTTCGAGGATGAGGAGCTGGCACGGCGCGCCATCGAAGGCCAAACCGGGCTCCTGGCCCACCTGCTGCGGGGCTTCGGGCGGGACGGCATGTGGTACGAGGGCGAGAACTATCACCTGTTCGCGCTGCGCGGCGTTCTCGCCGGGACGGGTTGGGCCCGCCACGCCGGCGTCGACCTCTTTGCCGAGCCGGGAGTTGCGGCGCGCCTCGCGGCCGCGCTGCGCGCTCCCGCCGTGAGCGCGCTTCCCGATTTCACGTATCCGGCGCGCAAGGACTCGCGCTTCGGCGTCTCGCTCGCGCAACCGGCGTATCTCGAGCTGTGGGAGATCGGGATCGCGAGGCTGGGGACGCGGGACGGGGGACGAGGGACGAGCGAGCTGCTCGGCTGGCTGAAGGCGCTCTATGACGCACCTGCCGCGCCCGCGGACCTCATGGAATCGTACCTCCATGACGCGCCGATCCCACCCGTCCCCCGTCCCCCGTCCCGCGTCACGCTCTCCTGGTGGTCGCTTCTCGAGATCCTCCCCGAGCTCCCGGCGGATGTCCCCGCCTGGACGCCCGCGAGCGAGCTGCTCCCGGCGCAGGGCTTGGCGCTGCTGCGCGCGCCGCGTCGCTACGCGAGCCTCGAGTGCGGCCCGTCGGGGGGCGGGCACGGTCACCGCGACCGCCTGAGCCTCACCGTGCACGCCGACGGCGTTTACTGGCTTCCCGACGTGGGGACAGGGTCATACGTGTCGCGAGAGCTGTTCTGGTATCGGGGCACCCTTGCCCACAACGCGCCGCGCCTGGACGGGCGCTCCCAGCCCGCGGGTGACGCGGTGTGCGAGGCGTTCGACACGCGCGACGGCTGGGCGTGGGCGCGAGGGCGCTACGGCGAGGTCACGCGCGCCGTCGTGGCAGGTCCCGGATATCTCGTCGATGTCGTCGATCTTGCGAGCCGGGAGGAGCACTTACTCGAGTTGCCGTGGCATTTCACCGGGGAGGTCGTAGTGGAAGCGTCAGGGGAGTGGGAAAGCGGAGAGCTGCCCGACGAATTCGTGACGGGTGTGGAGCGGTTCGTCCCTGAGGACGTTGGGCCCGTGGTCCTGGAGGGCACGCTCGGCGAGCGGCGGTTGCGTGTCCATCTCGCTTTCGGCGGCGAGCTGCTTCGGGGTGAGGGTCCGGGAAGACCAGGCAGTGCCAAGCGTGAGATGTTCTACGTCGTTCGGGTGCGCGGACGCGGCGCGCGCCTCGTCGCCGTGCTCGAGAGCGTGACCGAGGCCCCCCAGGTGCGGGCAGTGCGCGTGAAGGGCGACGTCATCGAGGTGGACACGCCCCGCGGGACCGACCGGCACGCGGTCCTCGGAGCGGGCTGGAGCGTCGACGGGCCGTCGGGCAGCATCCGGCTCGGCGGGCGGCGCCAGCCCGAGTCTCCGTTCCAACCGTTGGTCCAGATCGACGCGCCGACCAAGGCCCGCGCGAGCGCCCTACGCATTGACGGGGCGCCGGCCCTCGACGGGACGCTCGCGGGCTTCGATACCGGCGAGCCGCTTACCCTCGATGTCGAGGACCAGTACCGACGCAGCGAGGAGCCGTACCCAGGTCCGGAGGAGTGCTCCGCGACCGCCTACGTGAACTGGAGCGACGATGCGCTCTACGTGGCCGTTGAGGTGACGAAGCCGGATCTGTGCTTCCGCGCGGCCGATGCGCCGCCGTTGCGGTTCGACAACGAGCCCGACGACGTGCACTCGGACGGCGTGCAGGTCTACGTCCAGGAAGGGGAGACAGGCGAGGTCCTGGGTTTCCTGATCGTGCCGGAGGGTGAAACGCGAGGACCCGTGCGCGTGCGGGCGGTAGACGGCACCGCGCCCCACGCCGCGGCCGTGCGGGGCGCGTGGGAGCGCACCGCTCAGGGCTACCGCGTGACGGTCGAGATCACGCTGACCGCGGGAGCGCGCGCCCACGTCGGCGGCAGGCTGGGATTCGACCTGCTGGTCAACGAGATGCTCCCGGGCCGTGTGCGGCGGGCAGGGCAGCTCGTGTGGAGCGGGGGGAACGGATGGGTGTGGCTGCGGGGAGACCGGCAGGACCCGGAGCGGTTCGGCGTGCTGGACCTGCTCGGATGATCGCCGTCGTGCTGCACGAGCCCCAGGAGCTCGTCAACGTCGCGCACGTGGTGCGGGCCATGAAGAATTTCGGTCTCCCGGATTTGCGCCTCGTGTCGCCGCGGGAGTACGACGCGCACCGGATCGAGGGCATCGCGCACCAGACCCAGGATGTCCTTGCGCGGGTGCAGCTCTTCAACGATCTCGCGGGCGCGCTCGCGGACTGCGTTCATGTCGTCGGCTTCACGGCCCGGGGGCGCACTGCCAAACGCAACCTGCAGCGTCCCCGGGAGGCTGCGAGGGAGATCACGACGCTGGCTGAGAGCGGGCCGGTGGCCCTGCTCTTCGGCCGGGAGGACAAGGGTCTCACGAACGAGGCGCTCGACCGCTGCCACCGCGTCGTCACGATTCCGTCCGACGCGGCGTATGCGTCGCTGAACTTGGCGCATGCTGTGGTGGTGATGCTGTACGAGCTGGCGCTCGCCCGATCGGAAAGCGCGCCGGGGTTCAAACCGCCGCGGCGGCGCGCCGGGCCCGCGCCTGCGGCGGACCTCGAGCGCCTTTTTGCCGACATCGAGCGCGCACTCACGGTCATCGAGTTCTTCAAGACGCGAGACGCCGAGCACGTCCTCCGCACGGTGCGCGAAGTGGTGCACCGCGTGCCGCTCGACGAGCGGGAGGTGAAATTGCTGCGGGCGATGGCGATCGAGGTGGTGAAATATGGCGAGCGATTGGCGCGTTCCGGGATTCACGTCGACCGCTAGCAAGCGGCCAGACGCGCTGTTCGGCGCGGCGGGCGACGGTCCTTCCCCACCCCCCCCGGAGCGGATGGCGCGCGCCGCCGGGTGCCGCGTGTGGGACGAAGCGGGCCGGGAGTACGTGGATTACATCATGGCGCTCGGCGCGGTCGCGCTGGGGTACGGACACCCCGCGGTGAATGGCGCGGCGCAGGAGGCGATCGCGAGCGGCGTGGTCGGGCCGCTCGCCCCGGTCCTCGAGGAGGAGCTCGCCGTGGCGCTGTGCGGCGCGATTCCCTGGATCGAGCGGGTACGATTCCTGAAAACCGGGGCGGAGGCGGTGGCCGCCGCCGTCCGCCTGGGGCGCGTCGCCACTGGGCGCGACCGGGTACTCGGGTGCGGGTATCACGGGTGGCTCGACTGGTGCCAGGGGGGTGCCGTCCAGGGTGTGCCCGCCGCCACGCGCGAGCTGTACGCGGAGCTGCCGTTCAACGACGTGGAGCGCACCCGCGCGGAGATCCGCGCCGTGGGCGACCGGCTCGCGGTCGTCGTGGTCGAGCCGGTCGTCGTGGAGGAGCCGAGGCGGGAGTGGCTCGACGCGCTCCGGGGGGAGACTGCGCGGGTCGGGGCGGTGTTGGTGTTCGACGAGATCAAGACCGCGTTTCGTCTCGCTCTCGGCGGCGCCGCGGAACGGTACGGGGTCCGTCCCGATCTGGTCGTACTGGGCAAGGCCATGGCGAACGGCTTCCCGCTCGCCGCGGTCGGCGGGCGGGCCGACCTCATGAGCGGCGTGGCGCACACGTGGATCTCCTCAACGCTCGCCACCGAGAGCGTAGCCCTCGCCGCCGCCCGAGCCACGCTGCAGGTGACGGTCGCGGAAGGAGTGTGCGCGCACCTCCACCAGGTCGGGACCCAGCTGCTGCACGGACTGCACCGCCTGCAGCACCGTTACCCCCACGCCGTCACGGGCGTCGCGGGCGTGGCGGAGATGTGCTTCCTCAACTACGCGAGCGAAGAAGTCTCCCGCTCCGTGGCGCGCGGCTGCGCCGCGCGCGGGCTGCTCTTCAAGCGCACCGCGTACAACTTCGTCTCCCTCGCACACGACGAGAGCACGGTCGACCGCACGCTCGCTGTGCTGGAGGAAGTGTTGGGAGGGGTGGTCGGCTGACTACGGGCTGACGAACAGCTGCAGCACGGTCGCCACCACCAGGACGACCATCGCGCCCGCCGCGCTGGTGAGCAGCGTATAGGGCAGCGTCTTGTCAGGTGGTGTCTTCATCACTGGCGACAGACCGGCCGCGTACACCCGCACGCTGTACAGTCCGAGGAGCAAGCCGATCGGGGCGAGCTTGGGCAGGACGGCGAGCGCGCCGCCGAGCCAGTACGGCGAGCTTCCGTAGGCCGCCACCTTGAGCGCCTGCACCTGGTTGCGCTGGCCGCCGAGAATCCCCGCCAGCAGGTCGATCACCAGGGCGAACGCGTACACCGCGATCAGGTTCAAGGCGTACTCGAGCACGCCGCGCGTGATCGCGTCCGTCATCGAGATCCTAAACGTCCCCACGAGACTGCTGCGCTCGCCGCCCGAGATGATGGTTCCCACCGTCGCCGCGAGGGGGCCGATCGCCGCAACCGGCAGCAAGAAGCCCCGGTAGATCGGTCCGGCGCTGGTGAACTCGCCGGCGATCGCCGCCCACTCCTGGCGCGGGTGCAGGATCACGCGCTGCGCGCGCGCGAGCCACGCGGGGCCGCGCGGCTTCGCTCTCTGCACACTGACCTTGACGACCGGCCTCGCCGGCGCGGGCCCGCGTGGCGGCGTGGGGCCCCGCGGCGGCGGAGTCGGTCCCCGAGGTGGCGTCGGTCCTCGAGGCGGGGTCGGGGGGGTTGGGCCGCGGGGCGGCGGTGGTGGCATCCGCATGGGGGTCCAAGATACAAGAATCGTTGTACGACGCTACGTCGCTACGGTGTACGAAAGGCCCCCCGTCGGCCTCGTAAACCGCAGCGACGTAGCGACGTAGCGGCATAGGACCCAGATTCTACCCATGCTCATCGACGTGCACGCGCACTTCTACCACGATCGCACCCCGCGCGCCGACTGGCGCGAGCGTAACGCCAGCCGGCTGCGAGCCGGGGAGAAGATCGGGATTACCGTGCACGTCGGGTCGATCCTGGGGAGCTGGGGACGCACGTCGCCGATCTACTTCCCGTCGCCCGCCGACCTGGAGTACGGGAACGACGCCTTGCTGGCTCTGCAACGCGACGCTCCCACGCGCATCCGCGGTTACGTGACAGTCAATCCCAATTACATCGCGCACGCGCTCGCCGAGATCGGCCGCTGTCTCGCCGCCGGGATGATCGGGATCAAGCTCGCCGCCAGCCGTCGCGCGAGCGATCCGCTGCTCGACCCGGTGTGCCAGCTGGCACGGGAGCGCGGCGTCCCCGTGCTGCACCACGTGTGGCAGCACCGCCGGCGGGACTGGCCGGGGCAGGAAGCCTCCGACGCGGTCGAGCTCGCCGCCCTCGCCCGGCGTCACCCCGAAGCGTCGTTCCTGCTCGCTCACATCGGCGGCGGCGGCGACTGGGAGCACTCGCTCGCGGCGCTGCGCGATGTCGCAAACGTCTACGTCGATCTCTCGGGGAGCGGGGTGGATGGAGGGATGCTCGAGAGCTGCCTGGAGGCGGTCGGCGTGGAGCGCCTCCTGTGGGGCGCCGACCTCACCCTCGACACCGCGTGGGCCAAGCTGCGTTACCTCGAGCGCCTGCTCGCTCCGGAGGATCTGGAGCGCGTGAAGTGGAAGAACGCCGCGCGCATCTTCCCGCGCGGTGCGTTTCCGGCTGACTGATGCGGATCGACGTCAGCGCGTTCCTTGGGGCCTATCCGTACCGGCGAGTGCCAGGAACCTCGCCCGACGCGCTGCGCGAGGCGATGGATCGCGTCAGGATCGACGCGGCCTGGGTGAGCCACCTGCCGAGCCTGTTCTGGCGCGCCCCCGGCGAGGGGAACGCGTGGCTCTACGAGACCGCGTCGGCTGAGCGGCGGTTCCAGCCGGTGCCCGCGGTCCACCCGGGCCTCGGGGGGTGGGAGGATGCGCTGGGCGAGGCGGCAGATCATGGCGCGCCGGCGGTGCGCTGCGATCCGACCTACTACGGGCTCGACCCTGCCGGAGCTGAGATGCGGGTGCTCACGGCGGCCTGCGGCGCGGCGCGAGTGCCCCTGCTCCTCGCGGTGCGACTCGAGGACGCGCGCCAGCGGCATCCCCACGATCGTGCGTCCGAGCTCCCGGCAGCCGCGGTCCGCGCGCTGCTCCGGAGCGACGAGGATGCGCGCCTGATCGTGACGCACGCCGACCGCGCGTTCATCGAGGAAGTGCACTTCGGCTCGACGCCGGAGGAAGCGGCGCGCGTCTGGTGGGACATCAGCTGGATCTGGGGCCCGCCCGAGGACCACCTCGAGACGTTGCTGCAGACGGTGGGCGTCCAGCGGTTCGTGTTCGGAACCGGGCAGCCCCTGCGGCTGCCGGAGGCGAGCGTGGCCAAGCTGGATCTGCTGGAGCTGACGCCCGAGCAGCGGGCGGCCATCGAATCCGCGAATGCCCGTGAAGTCCACGCTGGCTAGCTCCGTCGGTCCGTCCGCCGGTCCGCCGGTCCGCCGTCGTCTCGAGTGGGGCCTCGTCCCCGCTGTGCCGGTTCCGTTCCGTGCCGGCACCCTCGCCGAGGACGCGCAGCGCGCGTACGCGAGCTGGATGGCGCGACAGAACGTCGCAGGCGTGGCGGTGTGGGCCCACACCGGGCGGGGGCTGCACCTCTCGGCCGAGCAACGACGCTGCGTGCTTGCGACCTGGCGCAGCGCGCTCCGCGACAAGGTTCTGGTGGCAGGCGCCGGCTCGCTCGAGATGGCGAGTGACGCGCGCGCAGGCGGGGCGGACGCACTGCTCGCCTTCCCGCGGCGCGAGGATCCGGTCGACTATCACAGGGCGCTCGGCCGCGAGCTGCCCGTGATCGCGTTCTACCTGTACGAGGCGGCGGGCGGCGTCCCGTACGACGACGACACGCTGCGCGCGTTGCTCGATCTCCCCGAGGTCATCGGGATCAAGGTCGCCACGCTCGACTCGGTGATGACGTTCCAGCGCATCGCCAGGCTCGCGGCCGCGTACCCGGAGAAGTTGCTCGTGACGGGGGAGGATCGTTTCCTCGGGTACTCCTTGATGTTGGGCGCCCGCGCCGCGCTCGTCGGCATGGGGGCCGCCCTCACCGACCTCCAGGTGCAGCTGCTCGCGGCGTATGCGGCAGCGGATCACCCCACGTTTCTGCGACTCTCAGCCCTCCTCGACGGTTTCGCGGCGGCGACGTTCGTTCGGCCGATGGAAGGCTACGTGCGGCGGATGCTGTGGGCGCTGGACGCGGACGGCGTGCTCCCCGCGGACGCCTGCGACGATCCCTGGGGGCCGACGTTCGGCGCGGGGGAGCGGGAGGCCGTGAGGCGGGCCGTGCGGGAGGCGCGCGCCGGCGTGTGACGCGCGACCAGCTCGAGCGGGACTTCGAGCGGTTCAAGCGGGAGCTGCCCCGCGACTTCAGCGACCACGTCCGCGATGCCTATCGCATCGACCTCGCGGCACGCTACCTCGGCTGCCCGCTTGCGCACCCGATCGGCAAGGGCTCGGGCCAGCTCTCCCTGAATGCGGGGCAGCTCGCCGAGGATGCGGCCGCGGGACTCGCGTTTGTCGTGCTCAAGACCGTGATCGCCCAGGACGAGTCCGGCACGCAGTCTATGGCCGCGTGGGCAATCCACGAAACGAAAATGAGGGTGGAGCGCTGCGCGGCGCGCGACGGCCGGCTGGGCTGGACCGTGACCTGGAAGGGGCGGGGATGGGATCGCTCGCTCGCGGAATATCTCGCCCTGGTGCGCGCGGGCCGCGACCTCGCGCGCGCGAGCGGGATGCCGGTCGTTCCTTCGGTCAAATATCACCTGCCGCGACTCGGAGAGTCGTTCCGCGATGCTGAGTATTGCTACACCACGCGCCAGCTTGCAGAGGCCTGGGGAGAGCCGCCCCTGCTCGTGGAGATCGACTTTTCGCCCACGCTCGCGGGCGACGCCCTCGCCGACGACCGGGCCCAGGTGCTGCGCTGGCTACGCGAGGTGCCGGCGCGCGTCCGTGCGGCCACGCCCGGTCCGGTACGACTCGCGGTGAAGGTGATGAATGCCCGCTTCGACGACGCATTCCAGGTGGAGATGCTGAACGCCTCCGGGGGCGCCGACGCCCTGGTCTGCTTCAACCGCCTGTTCGACCCGGAGCGCGGCGTGGCCTACGGCGGCTGGGACCTGAGCGACCGCAACCTGCGAATCCTGGACGCGCTCGCCGTTCGACCGTCCGACCGCCCGACCGTCCCACTGACCGGCACCGGCAACATCGGCTCGGGGCGCATGGTGCTCGAGTACGCCCGGCGCGGCTGCGAGAGCGTTCAGCTGCACAGCTTCTTCCAGCTGCCACTCTCCCAGTATCCGGCCGACCATGGCACGCGCACCCAGCGCGCCCTGCACGCGCTGGTGTTCGACCCGCGCGACGGCCTGATCGCGGGAATGCTGGAGCTTGAGACAGCGGGGCGTCTCGAACGGCGGGACGGGATGCTGCGCTTCCTCGATCTCTCGCACCATGAAGATTGAGCGCGCGGAGCTCTACGAGCTGACCCTGCCCCTCGTCGAGCCGTTCATCATCTCGGGGGGCGCCGTCACCGAGCGGCGCTCGCTCGTAGTGGCGCTCTCGGACGATCGGGGACACACCGGCTACGGCGAGTCACCGCCGTTCGACCTGCCCTTCTATTCCGAGGAAACACTCGCAAGCGCCCGGGACGTCATCGCACGCGTCCTGCTTCCGCGGGTCCAGGGGCGCGCGTTCGAGTCACCCGAGGCTGTAGACGACGCGCTGCGCGAGAACGTGCGCGGCAACCAGTTCGCGCGGGCCGGCGTGGAGACTGCGGCGTGGGACCTCGAGGCCAATGCGCGCGGCCTCGGACTCGCGCAGCTCGTGGCGGAGCGTCTTGGCGTCGCGCCCGCCGGCAGTGTCGTGTGCGGGGTGGCGCTCGGGATTCCCGCGGACCGCGATGCGAGAACCCTGGCGCGGCGTGTGGCCGAAGCGCTGAAGCGCGGCTACCGTCGCGTCAAGATCAAGGTCGCCCCCGGGTGGGATAGCGTCGCAGTGCGAGCCGCGCGCGACGCCATGGCGAACGTCGACCTGCCGCTGACGGTGGATGCGAACGGCGCGTATGCTTGGCCGGAGCACGAGCGCGAGCTGCGCGCGCTGGACGACGCGGGATTGCTGTACATCGAGCAGCCGCTGGCGCCCGACGAGCTCGTGGGTCACGCGCAGCTCGCCCACACACTCCGCACGCCGATCTGTCTCGACGAGACGCTGCGTGACGCGAGCCACGCCCGCCAGGTGGTCCACCTCGAAGGGCCGAAGATCTGGAATATCAAGGTGCACCGCGTGGGCGGCTTCGCGGAGGTGTGCCGCATCTATCGCGTTGCGCAGCAGTACGGGGCGGGGTTGTGGGCGGGGACCATGCCCGAAACGGGGATCGGCTCCCAGGCAGCGCTCGCGGTCGCGGCCCTCCCGGGATTCGTCTACCCGTCGGACCTCGAGCCGAGCGAGCGCTGGTACGGGCGCAACGCCGACGTCATCAAGCTGACGATGGGGAAGGACGGCCGCATGGCGGTCCCGGGCCAGTGCGTCGCGCGGTTGCTCGATCGCGGACGGTTCCGGGCCGCGAGCCGCGCCGTTTCGCCGTGAACACAGCCGCAGGCGGCGGACTCTTGGCCCCACCCGATGGCGCGTGCGCCCTCCCTCCTCCGGGCTGGGCCGGTTGGTGACCCAGACCGTTTCGATTCGCTAGCCCGGTCGCTACCTTACCGGGCGTTCCTGACGTCAAGCGGCCGTGACATGATACCGTTGGACAATCAGCAGCCGGGGTACTGGGCGACCACCCTCTACCGAGATCCGCGCAAGCGGCCGAAGTCGGATTCGCCGCTCAGGGATCTCCCCCCACGAGCCGCGCAGCGCTTCAAGGCGGCGCGCGAGGGCGTGCGCGCCCTGAAGCACGTGACCGAGCAGGTCGTGTTTATGGGGACCGCGTGGAAGTGGGTGTGGATGTACGAGGTCGGGGGCCGCAAGCTCGGCTACCTGCACCCGATGGAGTCGAGCGTGAGCGCGACGTTCATCCTCACGGAGACCGAAGAGCGGGAGCTCGCGGGCGCCGACGGCCTGCCGCCCCGGCTCCGCCAGGCGATGCGCAACGGTCCGGTGTCGGGCGGCGTGCGCTGGTGCTGGATGGAATTCCCGGACCTGGACGCAGCCGCCGCGTTCGTTCACGTCATCAGACTGAAGCACCTGATCCTGTCGCGGCCGGAGTAGGGCGCAACTCCTACTTGCGCCTGCGGCGGGTGGCGGTACATTCTGCCGCCCGCGGCTGTTCCACACGACGCACCGTTCGCCATCGAGCGCGCCCGGATGACGAAAAGGAGTAGTGGTCGGGTCGCGGTAGGGATCGCCCTGGCCGCCTGCACGGCCCTTCCTGCCGCAGCCCAAAGCGGGCAGCCTGTGCCCGCGTTCAAAGCTCCCGTGATCAGCGACACCGGGTCGCTCCCAGGCCCCCGGCAGCCGATTTTTTTTCGGCACGACGTGCACGCCGGCCAGGACCGCGTCCCCTGTATGTATTGCCACTATTCCGCCGCGATCTCGAGCGAGCCGGGCATCCCGGCGCTGCAGACCTGCTTCGGCTGCCACCTGATGATCGGCGGCTCGACCCCCTCCCACGAAGCCGAGATCCAGAAAGTCCGCGACGCGTGGAGCAACAGCAAACCTCCGGAATGGGTCCGGATCCACACCCTTCCCGGATTCGTCCACTTTCCGCACCTGCGCCACATCAAGGCGCTCGGGAGCGGGAGTTGCGGTACGTGCCACGGCGACGTCGCCCGCATGCCGCAGGTGTATCAGGCGGCACCCCTCACCATGGGGTGGTGCACCAACTGTCACATGCAGAAACAGGTCACGCGCGACTGCCTGGTATGCCACTACTGAGCGGGGCGGGGGAGACCCCATGAGCGAGCAGATGAATCGCCGGCGGTTTCTCACGGTCCTCGGCGTGACCGGGGGCGGCGCCGCCGCGGTCTCCGCCTGCGGCAGCGATGCCCAGCGGACGCAAAAGCTCATCCCGTACCTCATTCAACCGGAGGAACAGGTCCCCGGCACGGCGACCTGGTACGCGACGACGTGTCGCGAGTGCACCGCCGGATGCGGTCTGCATGCTAAGGTGCGCGAGGGCCGCGTGATCAAGCTCGAAGGGAACCCCGAGTCGCCGATCAACGCGGGGCGCCTGTGCGCCCGGGGCCAGGCCGCGCTCGAGGGCGTGTACAACCCCGATCGCGTCACCGATCCGCTCGCGCGCAATGCTGGGGGAGAGCTCGAAAAGATCACGTGGGACGACGCGCTCGCGCGCGTGAAAGCCCAGGTCAAAGCCGCGCGGGGGAAGGGGATCGCGTTCGTCACGGGGAACGAGTCCGGCGCCTTTGGGGACTTAGTGGGCGAATGGACCCGGGCGGTCGGTGGGGCGCACGTGAGTTACGAGCCGTTCGCCTTCGAAGCGCTGCGCGAAGGTAACCGCCTCGCTTTCGGCACCAGCGCGGTCCCCTGGTACGATCTCGCGAACGCCAAGTACATCCTGTCCTTCGGCGCCGACTTCCTCGACACGTGGCTCTCCCCGGTCGCCTATCAGAGCGCGTTCACGCGCGCGCACGCCTTCGCGGCGGGACGAGCCGTCCCGATGGCGAAGGCCGTGTTTGTCGGGCCGCGCATGTTCCTCACCGGAATGAACGCCGACGAGTGGGTCGCGGCGGCTCCGGGAACGGAGGGACTGCTCGCCCTCGCGCTGGCCGGGGTGATCGTGCGCGAGCGGCTCGCCCCCGTCCCCGCCGACGCGGGACGGCTCAGGGACCTGCTCGCCCGACACACTGCTGAAGCCGTTGCGGCAGTCGCGGGGGTCGACGCGGCGGCGATCGAGCGGCTGGCGCGTGAGTTCGCCGGTGCGCGCGGCGGGGTGGCGGTGGCTGGTGGGATGGCGGCCCACTACCCGAACGGCGCCGAGGTCGTGGCGGCCGTGAACATCCTCAATTATGTCGCGGGCACAGTCGGGAAGCTGGTGCGGTTCGGCCCAAATGAGGGACTCGAGGGCTCGGGCTCCTTCAAGCAGATGGCGGATCTGGCGGCCGACATGCAGCGCGGCAAGCTGGCGCTGCTGTTCGTGCACGGCGCGAATCCTGGCCATTCGCTCAGCGGCGCCTTCTGGGAGGGGTGGGCCAAGGTGGGGTACAAGGTGAGCTTCTCCCCCTACCTCGACGAAACGGCGAGTGCCGCCGATCTCGTGCTCCCTGACCTGCACCCCCTCGAGCAGTGGAGCGACAGCCGTCCGCGCGCCGGCGTCTGGGCGCTGCAGCAGCCGGTCATGCAGCCCGTCTTCCCGAACGCGCGGCACGCGGGTGACGTACTACTGGACCTGGCCGGGAAGTCGCAGACCTTCAAGGACTACCTCCAGGCGCGTTGGCGCCCGCTGCACGCGCGGTACGCACACGGTAAGACGTTCGACGAATTCTGGGCCGAAGCGCTGCAGCATGGCGGCGTCTACACCGACGCTCCAGCACAGGCGGTGCGCCTTGGGCCGCAGGCCGGAGACCTGATGCGGGGCGCGCCAGCCGCGCCCGCGTTCGACGGCGGCGCCGGCGATCCCGTGCTCATCGTGTTTCCGTCGCCGGTGCTGCACGATGGCCGGGGCGCGAACAAGCCATGGCTCCAGGAGCTGCCTGACCCGGTCTCCAAGCTCACCTGGCACGCGTGGGTGGAGCTGCATCCTGAGACCGCGGCGAAGTGGTCGGTGGTGGATGGCGACTTCCTGGTGCTGCAGTCGCCGTTCGGCGCGGTGCGGGCGCCGGTCTGGATCACGCCCGCCGTGCGGCCCGACGTGCTTGCCCTCCCCACAGGCCAGGGGCACAAAGCCTACGGGCGTTACGCGCGGGACCGCTCGTGCAACGCCTTCGACCTGCTCTCCGGCGCCGCCAACGCGTACGGCGGCCGCACGTTCGTGGTGCGCGTGTCCCCCAGGAAAACGGGCGAGCACCGTTTCCTCGCGACGAGCGCGGGCGACTCACGCGACCTCGGGCCAGGGGAGGAAATCATCCGCGTGTTGCCGCTGGCGCAGGCCGCGAAGCTGACCCCGGGCGCGCATCCCTTCGCGGAGCGCGAGGCGCCGGCGTACGCGGAGGGCGCCCTCGCCGGCTGGGCCGAGGCGCAGCGCGCCAAGGCGTCGCTCGGCAACTACGCCGGCCGGCAGCCGCGCTGGGCGATGGCGATCGACCTGACCAAGTGCACGGGCTGCTCGGCGTGCGTCACGGCGTGCTACGCCGAGAACAATTTGGCAACAGTCGGCGAAGAGCAGATGCTGCGCCACCGCCAGATGAGCTGGATGCGGATCGAGCGCTATTGGCGCGGCGGGGAAGGTGGCGCCCCGGTGCGCGGCGTCGTGACGCCGATGCTGTGCCAGCAGTGTGAGCTCGCGCCATGCGAGCCGGTCTGCCCGGTGTTCGCCGCCTACCACACGCCCGATGGGCTGAACGGCCAGGTCTACAACCGCTGCGTCGGCACCCGCTACTGCGCCAATAACTGCCCGTACAAGGTGCGCTACTTCAACTGGCACAACTTCGCCGAGCCGGGCGGAGCCTGGGAGGCGTGGCCGTCGCCGCTCGACTGGCAGCTCAACCCCGACGTCACCGTGCGCGAGAAGGGCGTGATGGAGAAGTGCACCTTCTGCGTGCAGCGCATCCGCGGGGCGCAGAACCAGGCGCGGCTCGAGGACCGCACGGTCCTGGACGGTGAGATCGTCCCGGCGTGCGCGCAGTCCTGCCCCTCAGAGGCGATCGTGTTCGGGGACCTGCACGACAAGACATCGCGCGTGGCCCAGCTGTCGGAAGACCCGCGCGGCTACCACGTCTTCGAGACTCTCAACACGAAACCCGGGATCACGTATCTCGCGCGCGTCCTCCACGGCGAGGAGGCCTGAGCGACGATGGCCCAGCCCACGACCGCACCGCCTGAGCGGGCGACCGGCCCGCTGACCTACGACTACGTCACGCGCGCCATCGCGCGGACGCTGGGCAACCCGGGGCGGGGCTACTACGTGCTCCTGGGCAGCGCGGTCACGCTGCTCGGGATCGGGATCGTCTGCCTGCTGTTCCTGCTGCGCTACGGCATGGGCATGGCCGGCTACTCGATGCCGACGTACTGGGCGATTTACATCACCTGCTTCGTGTTCTGGGTCGGCATCGCGCACTCGGGGACCCTGATCTCGGCGATCCTGTATCTGTTTCGGTCTGGTTGGCGCACCGCGGTGTATCGCGTCGCCGAGGTGATGACGGTGTTCGCGGTCATGACCGCCGGTCTGTTTCCATTGATCCACATCGGGCGCCAGTGGTTCTTCTACTGGCTGCTGCCGTACCCCAACGAGCGGGGGCTGTGGCCGAACTTCAAGTCACCGCTGATCTGGGACGAGTTCGCGGTCGGGACGTACTTCACCGTGTCGGCCTGCTTCCTGATCATGGGACTGATCCCCGACATCGCGGCGGTACGGGACGTGGCGACCGGCTGGCGGCGCAAGCTGTACGCGATCACGTCCCTCGGCTGGCGCGGCACCAACGAGCAATGGCGGCATTACCGGCCGGCGTACCTCTATCTCGCGGCGCTGGCCACGCCGCTCGTGCTCTCCGTGCACAGCGTGGTGTCGTGGGATTTCGCCATGGCGCAGGTGCCCGCGTGGCACGAGACGCTGTTCGCGCCCTACTTCGTCGCCGGCGCCATCTACTCCGGCTGCGCGATGGTCATCACGCTGCTCGTCCCGATGCGCAAGCTGTTTCAGCTCGAGAAGATCGTCACGGTGCACCACTTCGAGAATCTCTCGAAGCTGTGCCTGCTCACCGGGATGATCGTGTGCTACGCCTACGTGATCGAGAACTACGTGGCGTGGTACGGCGGCCCGACGCCCGAGCGTGACGCGTTCTGGTACCGCGCGTTCGGCCGTTTCTGGTGGGCGGGCTGGACGATGAACATCTGCAACGCGTTCCTGCCGTGGCTCCTGTGGTTCAAGAAAGTCCGCACGAACATTACGGCGCTCTTCGTCATCTCGATCTTCGTGAACGTGGGGATGTGGATGGAGCGGTTCGTGATCATCGCGGTTCACCTCGCGGGCGAGCCGTTCGAGCCCTACGTGCGGGCCGGCTACAACGCCACCTGGGCGGACTGGGGCATCATGGCCGGCAGCTTCGGCTGGTTCTTCATGTGGTTTCTCCTGTTCGTGAAGAACTTCCCCGCCGTCTCCGTGGCCGAAGTCAAAGAAGAGCTCCCGGCGCCGCGGCGCGCGGCAGCGAGACACGCGTGAAGCTCGGCAACCCGCTGGCCGCGATCTTCCACCCGCCGCCGACACCCGGCGTGCTCGCGGTGTTCGGGCACCTGGACGCCGCGGTGGACGCGATCCACCAGCTGAAGCGCGACGGCCACAAGGATTTCACGGTGTACTCACCGCTCCCGCGCCACGAGCTGGAAGACGCGCTCGCCCAGCCGGTGAGCCCGGTGCGCATGTACACGCTGATCGGCGGGATCTCGGGGTGTGCTATCGGCACGTGGATCACGCTGTACATGTCGTACGACTGGCCAGTGCAGGTGGGCGGCAAGACCATCGGCTCGATCCCTCCGTACGTCGTCATCATGTTCGAGATGACGGTGCTGTTCGGCGCGCTCACCACGCTGCTCGGGATCGCGTTCAACGTCCTGCTCGCGACCCGGCATCAGGGCACCATCGCGTACGATCCGCGCTTTACCAACGACAAGTTCGGCATCTTCGTCCCCGCGAGCCGGGCGCAGGCCGCGCCCGTCGAAGCGCTGCTCAAGCGCTGCGGGGCCGAGGAGGTGCGGCATGGCTAGCCGCGCTCTCGTTGCGGTAACGCTCCTGGTCGCCGCCGGCTGCCGGCCCGAAGACGTGATCCACAGCTTCAGCTGGTTCTCGGCGATGGTCACCCAGCGAAGCATCAAGCCCTACGCCATGCCGCGCGATCCGGTCGAAGGCACCGTGCCGGTCACGGGTCTCGAGCCCGTCGTGGACTTGAGCACCGCCGATCGCCTCGTGAATCCGCGGACCCGCACCTCGGAGTCGATCAACCGCGGCAAATTCGTCTATGAGACCTATTGTCTGGTCTGCCACGGTGAGGCGGGGCATGGCGACGGGCCCATCTCGTCCGCCGCAGGCGGACCGTTCTTCGGTGTGCGGTCCGTCGTCACCGATACGGTGGCCCGGCGCTCCGACGGCTACCTCTACGGCGTAATTGCCAACGCCCAGACGGTGGGCCGCCCGCTGATGCCGCGCTACGGGGACAAGGTGCGGGGCGTGGATCGCTGGGACCTCGTGAACTACGTCCGCACCCTGCAGGCCCTCGCGCGCAGCGGCGTAGGCCGATGACCGCGGCGACTCACGTCACGCGGAAAGACCTTGCCGCGAGGGCGCGGAGGGCACCGGTCCGAGCCATCGTCGCGTACGGCACGCTCGCGGCGATCGCAGGAGGAGCGGTGTTCCTGTGGGCGCTCGCGAGCGGCCGGGCTGACCGTGCCTGGCAGGCGTATCACTTCAACTTCGTCTTCTTCATCGTCGTGGCGCAGGCGCTGGTCGTCTTCGCCGCCACGCAGAAGCTCGCAAAGGGCCACTGGTCGGGACTCATGATCCGGTTCGCCGAGGCGGCCGTTCCGTTTCTGTTCGTGGCCTTGGTGCTCTTCGCCGGCCTGTATCTGGGGCGGTTCCACCTGTTCGGCTGGCTGCGCGGCGCGCCGCGGCCCGACATCGGCGCGTGGTTCACGACCAAGGTCTTCTTCGTCCGCAACGGGCTCATCCTCGCGCTGCTCGCCTGGCTCTCGTGGCGCTTCGTGCGTCGTGATCTCGCCCCGGACATTCAGGAGTTGGCGGACGGCCGCCCGGTCGACCCGGATCCGGAGGAGAAGGGCCGCATCATGCGGGATGCGGCCATCATGACGATGGCATTCGCGTTCGGCTACTCGCTCCTCGGGTTCGATTTCGTCATGTCGCTCAACCACAAGTGGATGAGCAACCTGTACGGCGCCTTTTACTTCATGGGAGGCTTCCTGGGAGCGCTGGGCGCGCTCGCGGTCCTGTCGCTCGCCCTGCGCCGCGCGATGGGTCTCCAAGCGCTGATCTCGCCCCGGCAGCTGCACGATCTCGGGAAGCTGGTGTTCGGCTTTACCGTGTTCTGGGGCTACCTCATGTGGGCGCAATTTCTGGTGATCTGGTACGGCAACATCCCCGAGGAGACGTACTTCGTCTGGTACCGCCTGTGGGGTCCCTGGCGGCCGGTCGGCGCAACGGTGTTCATCTTGGTTTTCGTGGTGCCGTTTCTCGGGCTGCTGGGCGTCAGGCCGAAGAAGTACCCGCCCACGTTCCTCGGGTTCGTGTCCGTGAGTCTCGTCGGACTATGGCTGGAGCGCTATCTCGAGGTCGTTCCTTCCATCAACAACGGCGCTGGGCCGGCGATCGGCGTCCCCGAGATCGGCGTCACAATATTGTACGTCGGGCTGTTTCTCCTGGCGTTCGGGTGGTTCGCCGCGCGCTACCCCATGCTCTCCCCCCGACTGGCCGCCGACACCCTGGAGCGCGAGGCGCACTAGGTTGAGGGCTCTTCCGCCGGTGCCAGGGGTACCACACCTGCTCCTAGGGTCCACCCACTCACGCGGAGCTTCTATGCGGTCGCAGCTGCTGACCCTCTTGTTGCCACTCGCGCTGGGCTCGGTGCTGCAAGCGTCGTGCGACACCCTTGCCTCGCCGGTGGCCGCAGCCAACAATGATACGATCAGCGTGGGGAACTACTATTTCGCCCCGTCGCCCGACACCCTGACGGCTGGAACTAACGACTTAGCCACCGTGACCTTCATATGGGGAATTGGGAACCAATACCACAACGTCACGTGGGATACGGGGCCGGGGGGGGGGCTCCCCCCGAACTCCCCGACGCAGCTCGCCGGCATGTATACAGTGATGCTTGCGACCGGAACCTATACATATCACTCCACGGTCCAGATGGATGTCGTTGAGCGTATGAGCGGGACGATCGTCGTCTTGCCGCGCGCGCCGTAGGACGCAGGGCGGGGACCCTGCTCGCGGCGCGCGAGCGCGGCTGCACTCCGTTTCGCGTCACTTCACCAGGTCCAAGAGCTTCGAGAGCGAATCCGCGGGCAGGGGCCCTGTGATCTCGACCCGCAGCGATCCCACGTACCGGGCGAGCCGCTCCCCACCGGGCGGCGCCCCCGCCGCGGCGTTGTCGAGGGCGGCGGTGCGGCGTGCGGAGGGTTGTGGCGCGGCCTTCGCAGCTGCCGGCGGCTGGACTGCCAGCGCCTGTCGCTCGTACAGACGAATAATCTCTCCTGACTCGAGCTGCTGCTCGACCACGATCCCGTCCGGGGCCCGAGTGACGCGCCGGACTGGGGCCCCCGGCAGCAGCACGGGAGCCTGAGCGAGGAAGTGTCGGACCGAGTCGAGGTCCACGGCCGGCGCCGGGGGAGGGGGAGGGGGAGGCGCGACCGCCTCCTGCGCCATCACCGCCGTCGGCGTCGCGGCGACCTCACGTTGCGCCGCGGTGCCGCTGCTGGGAATCGAGGCGCGCGGGCCGGGGTGCGGTGCAGCGGGCCGCGTCGCCACCACCGGCGGGGCGACGATCGGCGGCTCGACGCGGTCGCTTTTGACCTCGCGCCCCGGGCGTGCGCTCTCTTCGTATCGCCCGATCGCGAAGGCGAGCGCCACGGTCGCCGCCCAGGCGAGAGGCAGGCGCAACCTGCGCCAGGGATGCGCCCGCTTGCGGGCCCGGGACGACGGGGGCGCGACGAGGGCGAGCAGGTCGCGGGCGCGCTGCACCAACGCCCGCTCCTCCTCGAGGCGGGCGCGGCAGTCGACGCATTCCGCCAGGTGGGCCGTGAAGCGCGACATCTCAGCCCCGGGCAGCTCGCCGTCCAGGTAGGCGTGCAGCGTTCCCTCATCCACGTGCGACATGTGACCTCTCACTTCCCGCTTCGTACGCTTCGACCAACCGGCGACGGGCGCGCGCAAGGGTGGTGCTCACGGCGCCCCGCGCCAAGCCGGTCTGCTCGGCAATCTCGTCATAAGACAGCCCGGAGTCCCAAAGCAGCAGCACCTCGCGATCCCGCGGCGTGAGCTGCTCGAGGGCAGCACGCACGCGCGACCGCTGCAGCTCCGCATGGAGCGTTTCATCGGACGGCGGCGCGGCGGCGGGCTGCTCTCCCGACAGCAGGGTCAGGTGACGTCGCTCGCGAGCAGCGCGCCGGGCTTCATCGCGTGCCATGTTTGCCGCTACCACGAACAGCCATCCCCGCGGGTTCTCCGGTCGACGCTCGAGTGCCCGAGTGAACGCCTCCTGCGCGAGGTCCTCCGCGCGATCGGCGTCCCACACCTTGCGGTACAGGAACCGCACGAGCGCGCGGTAGGTGGTCCGATAAACCTCGGCTAGGTCGTCGGGCATGCGACTTGGTGTCAGCTCCGAAACTCCCTGATTACCGCCTCGAGCTCGCCCTCCCCCCACGCCGACCTCCCGCCCGCCCCAATCTTGATGCTGACGCGCCGTCCCGCCACGAGCACGGCGGGCTGGAGGGCGGCCGGGCGCGCCAGCTCGGGCAGGGCGCGCAGCAGCTCGAAGTACGCGTCGCTGAACGGCTCCACCGTCACGACCCGGAGCGAATTGGTGTGCCGCAGATCCGTCCAGGTGCTGTCGCGCCACACGAACAGCCGATCGCCGGCCCGCTCGGTGGGGGCTGCCATGCTCGTGCGCGCGGCGGCGTCGAGGCGCGCCGCATCGGCGGCGACGCTCGCGCTCGCCGACATCGCCTCGCGGCGCGCCCGCGCCACGGATGGCGCGCCGAACTGCTCCTGCGGAGCCGGCGGAAGCGGTGACCGCTCGAACTGCCGCACCACCACCTGATTCGGCTCTTGCACGAGGTAGGCCGTGTAGTCAGTGAGGATCCCGTACCGGAGCGCGAGGTCTTTCAGCGCGGCCATGAGCTCGGGCGTCTGCCCGTGGAGCCGGATGTCTCGCGCCAGCGCGCCTGCTTTGCGCGCCGCCCACAGCTGCCGCACGTAGGCATTGGCGAAGTTGGTCTCGCCCGTCGGCGCGCTCGCCGTAAACCGCTCTTCGTGTCCGTTGCGGCGCCCGGTGAGCGTGATGCTCCACCCCCCGCGCGCGCTGCCCCGATATCTGCCGAACAGCACGATCTCGTCCCCTGAGAACAGGTCCGGGAGGCTCGCGGGCTGGAGATCGTACAGCTCCGCGCCGTCCCCTGACAACGCGAGGTCCGTCATCACGGGGCTCGCGATCTTCGCCGCCAGCGACCCGACCGCGCGCTCGATGTCGGCCCCCGGCTGGATGTACTCGCTCGTGCCCCGCGCACGCTCGGTGAGGCGGTCGAGCAGATACGTATTCACGTCGTACCCGATCCCGAAGGAAAAGACGCGGAACGGCCCGCGCTGCCGCTCGGCCTCATCGGCGATCCGTTCCGGATCGGTGTCGCCGACGGTCGGGAGCCCGTCGGTGAGGAAGACGACCACGCCCAGCGCGCCTTCCGCGGGCCGGGCGGCGAACGCCTCGCTCAGCGCACCGGCGATGTTCGTTCCGCCTTCGGCGCTGAGCGAGCGCACCCAGTCCTCCGCTCGGTGCAGGCTTTCAGGCGTCGCATCGCTCCAGTCCGGCGCCTCGCGGCGCACGGCACTCGAGAACGCGACGAGGCGGAACCGGTCGCCCGCGTGCAGCGTGTGAAGCAGTTGCAGCAGCGCCGCCCTGGCCTGCTCCATCTTCTCGCCGGACATCGAGCCCGAGATGTCGAGCACGGCGACGAGGTCGCGCCGCACGCGTGACGCGTCGGTGGCCTGCCCTGGCGCGAGCAGCGCCATGAAGTACCCGTCCGCCTCACCTGCTGGCTGGTGCGCGAGCAGCGACACCCCCACGAGTCGCCGCGTCAGAGGGAGCAGGAGCTCCAGGTCGCCGCTCCAGCTCGAGTCGGCGAGCGTCACGTCCAGCCGGTCTCCCTGCCGCGACGTGGTGACGTGGTGCGTGGGGGAATAGGGGCTGCTCACGCGGTCCGCGCTGTCCACCGTCATGTGGAAGCTGCGGGGCGCCGCGCCGGGGCCGCTCGCGAACCGGAATCGCCAGGCGTCGCCCACGTGGTCGAGCACCTGGGTGTAGCGCAGCGTGATCTTGCGCGTTTCGCCGGGATTGATGGGAAAGACGCGAGCGCGCAATAGCCCGTGCCCCGCCAGCTCGATCAGCGCCGGATCACGCTTGCGCCGGACGATGGATTCGTACACGGAGCGCGCCTGAGTGGCGTCCATCATCTCGCCCTTCAGCTCGCGGTCCCCCTGCCACAGCGAGAAGTCGCTGAAGACCGCCTCCCCGGGAAGGGGATAGAGGTACGACCCTTCGTCCATGATCGGGCCGCGGTTGCGGAACCATTCCTCCACAGTCACGCGCGCGACGCGCCCCGTGACCGTGACCTGCACGGCGCTCCTGATTTTCTCCACCCGGCCCGTGGGAAGGGGATGGATCGGTTCGATCCAACCCTGGCCTGCGAGCACGCTGGCGCAGGCGACCACGAGGGCGCCGGCGGTTGCGAAGGTCCTGAAACGCGAAACCATGACATCCACCCCTGTGCGAGACGCGAAGAGAGACGACTGAGTCAGGGAAACGCGCACAGGGTTGCGCAAACGCCTTGCGGGGTCTCATCTTGGACGGGCCGGAGCGCCCCGGCACTGCAGGCTTCGCGCCCTCCAGGACGGGGATCGCCCCAACGTGCCGCGCTACACCTACCGTCGTCTCTCTAAGCTCCCCCTGTCCGAGGAAGGGCTGCGGCGCTACGTCGAGCTCACCATGCCCGACGCGCTCCCCGGTGTAAGCGTGCGGCACACGGTCATGCGGCCGGGCGCCGACATTCCCGTCACCACCGAAGACGTCGGCCAGCTGTTCCTCACCGTGTCGGGGCGAGGGGTGATGTTGTTGGACGGTGACCGCATCGAGGTCTCGGCGAACGAAGTGGTGTTCGTGCCGGCGCGGTGTCCCTGCGGGCTGCAAACGCTGGGGGGGACGGACTGGGTCTACCTGCTGGTGCAGTCGGGCGAATGACGGTGCGTCACTCCGCGGCGACCGCGCACTGGTTCGGGCCGACCTCGACGGCTTCCGCGTCGGCTGCGGCCAGCTCGACAAGCCCGAGGTTGGCCAGCTTGATCGTGCGGTAGCTTTCCGGCGGCGCCGTGTCGTGCTGGGCCAGGAAGCGCAGGAAGCTCGCTTCGTCGGCGATGGCTGCTACGGGGTTCGTCGCCGCGATGACGTCCAGCCGCGCGCCGACGCTGCGGTCGGCGCGCCGCTCGAGCTCGCTGGCGTAGTGAGCGGGAAGGATGAGGAGGTCGCCCGGCCAGCGGCGTCGCGTGCGCTCGAGACTGTGCCACAGCAGGCG
The DNA here is from genome assembly GCA_003221005.1 of Gemmatimonadota bacterium. Taxonomy (GTDB): domain Bacteria; phylum Gemmatimonadota; class Gemmatimonadetes; order Gemmatimonadales; family GWC2-71-9; genus AG25. The sequence goes on along the minus strand of QHTZ01000072.1, from coordinate 17,699 downwards.
CCCCCATGCCTCTGCCTGCCCCCCCAGATCCGGCCGGCCGAGCGACTGCACGAATAGGAAGTCCCCGGTGAGGGCGATGGATTCGTCCGCAATGAGCGTCACGCTTCCCAGCGTGTGACCGGGCACGTGCTCCACCCGGAGCGTCGCTCGTCCGAACGCGATCGTGTCGCCGTCGCGGAGCGGTTCGTAAGGGAAGCGACCAGCGGCGCCGTCGTACGGCGAGCTGGTGTCGTCGGGGTGAACGAAGTACGGGACCCGCCAGCGGCGCGCGGCCGTGCGCGCGCCGCTCAAATAGTCGGCGTGCATGTGCGTATCGATCACGGCCGTGGCCGTGGCGTGCAGCTCCTCGAGCACCGCCTCATAGCGCTCGAGATGCCGGCCAGGGTCAACGATCAAGGCATCCCGGTCGCTCGCGAGCACGTAGCTCAGCGCGCCTTTCCCCACGCGGTCGAGCTGCACCACGTGCTCGAGTGCGCGCGTCGGTGCGAGCCGCCGCGGCAGGTAGACCCCTTCCCACGCCGCCATTCCGCCCGCCACCGAGCGGGCGTCGAAGCCCCGCTCCTGCAGAAAGTCGGCCGCCCGCGCGCTGCTGTTGCCGTGCCCGCAGATCACCAGCACCGGCTGCGATCGATCGAGTCCCAGCGAGTCGAGCGACTGCAGGTTGTAGAGCTGCGAGGCGGGGAGGGCGTGAAACTCGAGGGCGGGTCCGAGGGCAGCGCGGCCGAGACGCACGCGCTCGGTCGCGCGGACGTCGAGGAGCTGGACGCGCTCGCCGCGATCGAGTCGCCGGGCGAGCTCGTCGGCCGGTATCGTCGCCGGGTCGGCCATGCCTAGGAGTGTCGTGCGGGCTCCGGGAAAATGCAACCAATCCGGATCGCGTGCGTGGCCGTTTGACAGAGCGGGGCACGCCCCGGATGTTCTGGCGTGAGTCACCTTCCACACATGACCTCCTGGGTGGAGCGCGTGCGGGCCGCCCTCGCGCCGCGGGGCTACGACGTCGAGCGCGAGCTGGCGACCGGCGGCATGGGCACGGTATTCCTCGCCCGGCACCAGGAGCTCGGCCGGCTCGTCGCCATCAAGATCATTCGCCCCGAGCTGCACACCGCGCTGGCGGCGGAACGGTTCCGCCAGGAAGCGAAGGTCCTCGCCTCGTTCAGCCATCCCAACATCGTGCCCATTCATGACGCGTCCGAGGCTGATGGGATGCCCTACTACGAGATGGAGTACCTCTCGGGGGAGACCGTCGCCACGCGGCTGCTGCACGGCCCGCTGCCGCTGGAGGAGGCCCGCAAGCTGGGACGCGACCTGCTGGACGCCCTGGGTGCCGCGCACGAGAAGGGCGTGGTGCATCGCGACGTGAAGCCGAGCAACGTCTTCGTCGTAGGCGGGCGGGCCGTCCTCGTGGACTTCGGGATCGCAAAGTCGGCGACGACAGCGCCGGAAGACCCGGCCCTGACCGCGCCGGGAGCCGTGGTGGGCACGCTCGACTATATGCCGCCCGAACAGGCTGCCGGCGGCGAGGTCACGCCGCGCACTGACCTGTATGCGGCTGGCATGGTGCTGTACGAGGCAGTGACGGGCCGGCATTGGTCCTGGGATCGTCCGGAGCGCGCCGACTGGTCGGGTGTGCCCCGCGGCATCGCGAGCGTGTTGCGCCGCGCGCTCGCGGTGGCGCCCGAACGGCGGTGGCCCGACGCGGCCGCGTTCCGGCGCGCCCTGTGGCGCGACCGCACGCGGCGGTACGTGCGTCGCACCATCGCGTTGAGTCTCCTAGGGCTCGTCGCGGGCTACGTGGTCAAGGGCGCCCTGACGCCCAGCGCACCCGCGGCGCGCGCCAGTGATCTCGCGATCTTGCCCTTCACGGTGCGGGAGGGGGCGGACAGCTTCCTCGGCAAGGACCTTGCACGCCTCGCCGCAGTGCACTTGGAGGGTCTGGAAGAGTTCGGCTTGACGCTCACGCCTCGCGAGCGCGCGTTCGCCTGGTGGGATTCGAGCCGCGGAGACCCTGTGGCCCTCGCGCGCGCCGCCCCCCACCGCCTGCAGACCAGGCACTGGGTGCAGGGCGTGGTCTCGGAGCGCGCCGGCAAGGTCGAAGTGCGCCTCACCGTGTTCGACGCGGGCGGCCGCCCCCAGGAGGGCGCGCCGGTCCACGGCACCACGGCGGACCCCGCGACCCTGGGCTTCGCCGTGGGGGCCGAGATCGTGCGCGCGACGCGCCCCGACTTGCTTCCCAAGCTTCGTCCCGTCGGAGGTCTCTCGAACGCCACCGTCGCGGCATTGCGGGAGTTCCAACGTGGCGAAGACGCCTTTCAGGGCGACGCGTGGCACGTCGCGGAGGACCACTATCGCCGTGCGCTCGCGCTCGACTCGACACTCGGCTATGTGCGTTGGCGGCTCACCCTCGCCCAGTACTGGAGTCGCGTGGGGCCTGGGCAGCCGGCACTCAGACGTCTGTACCACGAGCACGCGCGCGAGCTGAGCGAGCTCGACCGGGAACTGCTTGCGGCGATGATCGCACCGAGCGGGGAGCCGCGGTTCGCGGCCTTCGACGGGGCGGTGCAGCGCTTTCCGTCGAGCGCCACCGCTCCGATGTTGTACGGCTGGGAGCTGCTGCATCGTGGCGCGTTGGTCGGCGTTCCTCTGGACAGCGCTGCGAAGGTGCTCAACCTCGCGGCCACCAGAAATCCGTCGCTCGGCCAGATCTACAGCGGCCTCGCCTGGGTGTGGATTCGCCTCGGGCAACGCGATTCCGCGGCGCGCGCGCTCCGCGACCTGCGCAACGTCACCGCGGCGCGGCGTGGAGACGTGGACATCGATCAGCCCGCGCTGTGGGAGATCGCCTTCGCCGGGCGCTTCGGCGGGACGGACAGCGCTGCTGGTCCCGCAGCGCCTCCCAAGGGGCTCGTGGAATGGTTCCGGTTTGCGCTCAGCCTGGACATCCCCGCGACACAGATCGCCATCGGCCGGCTGCTGAGCGGAGCCAATGGGCACGAAGCGCAGGGACTCGCTCTGCTCGCGCTCGGTCAGGGGGCGCGGGGGCTTGCCCAGCTCGACTCGGCGGCGGTGTTGTACCGCACGCCGGAAGCGCGTTTCCAGGCGCTCGAGTGGCGGGTGATCCCGAGCGCGCTCGGGCTTCCGCTCGCCCCTGCTGCGGAGATCGCACAGGCGCGCGCCGCGCTGCGGGACTGGACGGGCGATCCGGCGCGCGGCGCGCGGGCCGCGTGGGCGCTAGCGCTCGACGCGTTCGGCCGTCACGATGCGTCCGGCGTAGAGCGATGGGCGGCTGTGGTGCGGCACCGCGCCAGCGCGGACAGCGAAGCTGCCCGGCTTGATCAGCTGCTTCGTGCGCTCCACGCCGCGGCGCTGAGCGACGGGCTCAGGGCGATCGCGATCTCCGATTCGCTGCGCGCCGCGTACGCCGAGAGTCGCGGCGGTGACCCCTTCGCCCGCGCGGTGCTGCACGTCGTACGCGCAACATGGTACGAGACGCTAGGTCGCGCCGCGGAGGCCGACCGGGAGTGGCTCTGGTACGAGAACGCGGACATCCAAGGGTTCCCCACGACCGAGTCTCAGTCGGGTGAAGTCGACTGGGTGTTCGGCGTGTATGCCCGGTGGCGCCGCGGCGCGCTCGCGGTGTCGCGCGGCGACACGCGGCGCGGATGCGCGTACCTCAAGCGGGTGCTGGAGCTGTGGGCGGGCGCGGACGCGGAGCTGGCGGAGCTCGCGGGCCGCGCCCAACGCCTGAGCGCGGCGTGCCCCCGATGATCCATTGCCGGACGCTGGGGCCGGTGGACGTGAGCGTGGACGGCGCAGCCGCGCCCGCGGAGCTGCTGTGGCGCAAGAACCTCGCGCTCCTGGTCTACCTCGCACGGTCTCCCAAGCGCACGCGGACGCGCGAGCACTTGATCGGCCTCCTCTGGGCCGAGAAGCCCGAAGCCGCGGCGCGCCACTCCCTGAACGAGGCGGTCCGGGTGCTGCGTCGTCTCGCCGGCGACGGCGGCGTCGATACCGATGGTGGTCAGGTGCGCCTCTCGCCGGAGGCCGTGGAGCTCGATCTCGATCGCTTCGAGACGCTCGCCGCTGCCCGGGATTTCCGGGGCGCGGCGGCCTTCGTGGCGGGGGAGTTCCTCGAAGGGTTTGGCGTCCGCGGAGCCTCGGAATTCGAGAATTGGCTCACGGCGGAGCGGGCGGCGTGGCGGCAGCGCTCGATCCAGGTCCTCACCGGGCTGACGGAGGAGCTGCTGGGCGCGGGCTACGGCGCGGCGGCGCTAGACGTGGCGCGACGCGCGTTGCTGCTTGATCCGCTCTCCGAGCCGGCGGCGCGAACGGCCATGCGCGCGCGGGCCCTGGCCGGCGACCGGGCCGGCGCGCTCGCATGCTTCGAGGAGCTTGCAGCGCGGCTCGGCGAGATGGGAGCGGCTCCCGACGCCGAGACGTGGGCGCTCGCGGAGCGGGTGCGGCGCGAGCGAACGTGGCGCCTCCCGCGGCCCGAAGGGGCCCCCGAGCGGGGCGAAGTGCCCCGTCGCGCCCCCCTCGTGGGGCGCGCCGCGGAGTTGGAGCGGCTCCTGAACGTCTGGGCCGAGTGCCGGCGCGACCGTCACCCGATCGTGAGCGTCGTCGAGGGAGATGTCGGGACCGGGAAGACTCGCCTTGCGGAGGAGGTCGTCGCGCGGGCGAGGCTGGACGGGGCCGCGACGGCAGCGATCCGCGCGGTCGAGGCGGACCTGGCTGACCAGTGGAGCGGCATCCTCGGTCTGGCGCGAGGCGGCGTCCTCGACGCGCCCGGGGTCGCGGGGGCTGCGCCCGCGGCCCTCGCGGCGCTGCGCGAGGGGACGCCCGCGTCGGGTTTGGGGCGCGCGTTCAGCGACGTGCTCGGGGCAGTGTGCGACGAGCAGCCGATGCTGCTCCTGCTGGACGACGCGCATTGGCTCGATCGCGAATCGCTGCTCGCGGTCGTCGCCGCGATCCGGGACCTCGCACGCGCACCGCTCGCGATCCTCATCACGACCAGCGCGCGCCCCGGCCGCGCGGAGCTGGACGAGATCCGCGCCCGCCTGGGGCGCGACCTGGCGGGCACGACGGTGCATTTGGAGCCGGTGCCGGCGGCGGCACTGCAGGACCTCGCCCGCTGGGCGCTGCCCAGGTATGACGACATCCAGATCGACCGGGTCACGCGCCGCGTCGCCACCGATTCAGCGGGCATTCCCCTGCTCGCGGTCGAGCTGTTCCAGGCGGTCGCCTCAGGGCTCGACCTGCGAGAGTCGGCCGGCGCGTGGCCCGAGCCCTGTAGGACCTTGGACCAGACCCTTCCGGGCGACCTCCCCGACGCCGTCGTCGCCGCGATCCGGATTCAGTTCCGGCGCTTGAGCGCGGAGGCGCAGCGCGTCCTCACCGTGGCCGCGGTGCTCGGTGGGCGCGTCGCGGCGGAGCGGCTGGGCCGCGGGGCGGGGCTCGAGTCCGCGCGGCTGGCGGCTGCCCTCGACGAGCTCGAGTGGCACCGCTGGCTCGGCGCCGAGCCGCGCGGCTACGCCTTCGTCGCCCGCATCGTGCGCGACGTAGTGGAGCGGGACATGGTGACGGCGGGGCAGCGGCAGCGGATACTCTCCGCGACGGAGCCTTGAGGCTGCGTCGCCGTTCGCGCGGGGGTTGGTGCGACCTGACGGGGCGGTTACAATTGTCGCGTGCGGCGCCCTATCGCTCTCTCGGCAACTCTCCTGTTGGCCTTTGGAGCCGGGCCCGGTCCCGGGCGCTCCGATGCCGCCGGCGCCCGGGTGCTGGTCGATGCCGCAAAGGGGGAGATGTTCATCGATCTCGCCCCCGTCGACCTTCCCGCGCACACCTCGCATCACGAGCTGACGCAGCCCCCGGTCGCGATCCTCGAACTGCCGGCGAGCGGCTCGGTGTACGCTTTCCGCGTCGAGATGGTGGACAGCACCGCACGCGAGTTGCCGTCCATACTGATCCATCATTTCAACCTCATCGATCCCGACCACCGCGAGCTGTTCCTTCCGATCTCGCGGCGCATGATCGCCGCTGGGCACGAGACCGGAGCCATGCGCATTCCCTGGCTGCTGTTCGGCTTCCCGGTGACGCGGGGCGAGCGGGTGCTGGCGAGTGCGATGCTCGACAACCCCACCGACTCGTCCTATCACCAGGCGCGAGTGAGGCTGGTGCTGAGCTACACACCGGCTGGTCGGCCGTGGCCGCTGTTCCGCGCCGAGCCGTTCCAGATGGACGTCGCCTTTCCAGTCGGCGACAAGTCGTTCGACCTTTCTCCCGGACGCTCGTCGCGCGCGTACGAGGGGAATCCCGCCGTGCCCGGCGTCATCGTGGGCATCGGCGGCCACGTGCACCGCTACGCGCGGCGCCTCGAGTTTGCCGACGCGACGACGGGCCAAATCATCTATCAGGCGACTCCGCGCACGGACTCGACCGGCGAAATCGTCGGCGTCCCGATTGCGCGCCTGTACCGCTGGAGCCGGCTCGGTGTCCAGATCGTGCCCACGCACCGCTACCGCGTGACCGTGTACTACGACAACCCCACGGGTCAGTTGATCCCCGACGGCGGCATGGGGGTGGTCGGCGGACTGTTCATCCCCGACCGCGGCTCGGCCTGGCCGGCTACGGACCCCGCCGACTCACTCTACCAGCGCGACCTCAGGCACGCGATGCGAATCGGTGGGAGTCATGACATGATGATGATGTCCGGTCACGAAATGCACATGCCGGGCCACGAGGCTGGAGGGGGAGGGGGAGGGGGGCATCACCCTCGCTGAGACTGGCCGCTCGGTCACCGCTGGTGTCCTCGCGTGAGCGATTCCACAGTCGTGCTGTTCGACTTCGGCGGGACGTTGGACGCCGATGGCATCCATTGGGCTCCACGGTTCCACGCTGCGTATCGAGCGGCCGGTGGCTCGCTCGAGTATCCCGCCTTCGAGCCGCACTTCACGGCGTCGGATCGGGCGCTCGAGCACATGTCGGGGATCCGTACCTTGGGATTCCGTGGGTTGGTCGAAGCACAAGCTCAGCTGCTGTGCCAGCTCGTACCCGACGGCAGCCGTGTCGAGGTGGGCGCGATCGCCGAGCGATTCCACACGGCCGCGCTCGCCACCGTGGATCGCAATCGGCCGGTCCTCGAGCGGCTCGCGCTGCGCCATCCGCTGGGCGTTGTCTCGAACTTCACGGGCAACCTGGATCCCTGTCTCGTGGAGCTGGACCTGCGACGGTGTTTCGCGGTCGTCAGCGACTCCGCGATCCTTGGGGTCGAGAAGCCCCACCCCCGGATCTTCGTAGAGACGCTGGCGCGCCTGCAGACGCCCCCCGAACGAGCCTGGATGGTGGGCGACAACGTCGAAGCGGACATCCGCCCCGCCGGCGCGCTTGGGATGCGGACCTGCTGGCTTGCGCCGCCCGACCGGCCGACGCCTTCTGGCGTCGCACCCACAGCGCGGATCGCGCGGCTCCCCGAGGTGGAGGCCGCCCTGCGCGAGACGGACGCGCCCCGCGGCACGGGTGCATGCACGGCCTGATCCTCGCTGGGGGAGAGGGGTCGCGCCTGGCGGGCGAGGGCGTGGCAGTCCCGAAGCCGCTGGTGCGGTTGGGCGGTGAGCCCCTCGTGGTGCGGCTGCTCGACATGCTCGCGGACCTCGGCTGTGAGACCCTCACGTGCATGGTCCGAGGCGATTTCGCGGACGTCTTCACGGTGCTCGAAGGTCGGGGCTTTGGACGGCCATTCTCGCTCCGGCCGTGTCGCACGCCGTCGTCGCTGCACACCCTCGCCAGCGGCCTCGAGACGATTCCCGACGGGCCGGTATTCTGCACGATGGTGGATACGGTGATGCCGCCGCAGGACTGGCGGGACGTGTACCGTTCCACGGCCGCGGCTCTCGCGGCGGGTGGGGATGCCGTGCTCGTTGTGACGCCATTCGTGGACGACGAGTCTCCCGTCTACGTGCGCCGGGACAGTGCCGGGCTCGTTCTCGGAATAGCCGATGATCCCGTTGAGCCGCCGTGTGTTACGGGGGGCGCCTACGGCTTCTCCCCCGCCGCCCGCCGAGCCGCGGCGGAAGCGGTAGGGCTGGGGGTGCAGCGCATGCGTGGGTTTCTCGCTTGGCTCATTGAGCGTGGCGGCCGCGTGGGAAGCGTTACCGTTCCCCGCATCATCGACATCGACCACGAGGCTGATTTGCGCCTCGCGAACGCGTGGTTAGGTTCGCCAAAGGCTTGAGAGCCGGGAGCGAGTTCGCTTGCGAGACCTGGTCGCCGTGTACCGCAGGCCGTCCTATTCTCCGTTGCAACATCGCAGCAACGACACGGCGATTCTCGCGGCCACGGCGGCGGAGCTCGACCGGCGCGGCTGGCGGGTGACGAACACGACCGAGGAAGAGGTCGAACAGGGGCGGCTGCCGGCGGCACGGCTGTATCTGAACATGTGCCAGGGGTCGCTTGCGTCGGAACAGTTGATGCCGCTCGAAGCGGACGGAGCGGCGGTCGTGAACCGGCCGACGAGCGTGCTCAACTGTCATCGCCACCGGCTGGTGCGGCACATGGCGGGGAGCAACCTCGCCTTCCCCCGCACCCTGATTCAGCCCAGCTCCGCTCCCCCGCCGCCGCGCGAGCTACTCCAGGAGCTGGCTTCGGATCACCGGAAGCTCTGGATCAAACGGGGCGACGTGCATGCCGAGCGGCGGGAGGACGTGGTGGCGACGACGCTGGACGACCTCGGGGCCCTGCTCGCGGCGTTCGCAGGGCGCGGGATCCCGTGGGTCGCCCTGCAGCAGCACGTGCCTGGCCCCGTGGTGAAGTTCTACGCGGTCACCGACGGGCGGTTCTTTCGCTGGTACGGGGCGGACGCCGGGTTCGGTGGGGAGCGGCCCGCGATCGACGAGGATCGGCTCAAGGCCCTCGCGTTCGACGCCGCGGCGCTGCTGGGACTAGAGGTTTTCGGGGGCGACGTGGCCTTCCCACGGCGCGATCGCCCGGTGCTCATCGACATCAACGACTGGCCCAGCTTCGCGCCGTTCCGCGAGGAGGCGGCGCGGGCTATCGCGGAGTACATCCACGACCGCCTAGAGAACAGGACACTGTCGTGATCGAGGCGCAGCATCTGATTCGGGTTCCCGGAGCCAAGTCCAAGTCGGTGTTCGACGCGGAGGCGCGCTACCTCGCCCCCGGCACGCAAAGCGTCGCGCTCTTCAGCCAGCTGTGCATCGACCGCGGCGAGGGCGCGATCCTCTACGACATCGACGGGAACCGCTACATCGATCTGCTCGCCGGCGTCGCCGTGGCGAGCCTCGGGTATGCCCACCCTAAGTACGTGGCGGGGCTCCAGCGCCAGATCGCGCGGGTGCACGTGGGCAGCTTCACCACGGAGCACCGGGCGGCGCTGGTGAAGCTCCTGGCCGAGGTCGCCCCGGGGGATCTCAACCGCACGCAGCTGTATTCGAGCGGGGCGGAAGCGGTCGAAGCGGCCGTGCGCCTCGCCAAGTCCCGTACCGGCCACCGCGAGCTGATCGGGTTCTGGGGCGGGTTTCACGGCAAGACGGGTGGGGTGCTCCCGCTGCTCGGCGCGAGCTTCAAACACCAGCTCGGCCCCCTGATGCCGGGAAGCTACCTGTCGCCGTACGCCGGGTGCGCCCGCTGCGCGTTCGACAAGACGTTCCCGTCGTGTGAATGGCACTGCGTGGACTTTCTGCGGAAGAAGATCGACGTGGAAACCACGGGTGATGTGGCGGCGATCATCGTGGAGCCGATTCAGGGGACGGCGGGCAACGTGGTGCCGCCGCCGGGCTACCTGCAGCAGCTGCGGCGTCTGGCGGACGAGCTCGGGGCGCTCCTGATCTGCGACGAGATGATCACCGGATTCGGGCGCACCGGGAAGATGTTCGCGATCGAGCACGAGGGAGTCGTCCCGGACGTGATGACGATCGGCAAGGGGTTCGGCGGCGGCTTCCCGATGAGCGGGATCATCGCGCGCGAGGAAGTCGCGTTCGCCAAGCCGTTCGCGAATCCGAGCGGGAGCTCGTCGTCGTACGGCGGCAACCCCCTGGCGGCCGCGGCGGCGCGCATCACGCTCGAGACCATCCTGGAAGAGGGACTCGTCGAGCACGCGCGGCGCCTGGGTGCGAAGATGCTGGCCGAGATGAAGCGGTGGGAGACCGAGCTGCCGATCGTGAGCGACGTGCGCGGCCGCGGGCTGCTGCTCGGGATGGACCTGGTCAAGCCCGGGACGCGTACCCTGCTCGACAAGAAGACGACTCGCTGGATCTTCGACACGTTGCTCGCGCGCGGCGTGATCGCCATGATCTACAATCCGGAAGTCCGGATCAACCCGCCGCTCGTCATTCAGGAAGACGACGCGATGACCGCGCTGGCCACCATGAGGGATGTGCTCGGTGAAGCCGCCGAACGACTTGTCGCATAAGGGCGTCGCGATCGAGGAGTGGGTCGACCTCCGGTTCTTCCGGCCGATCGGGATCCGCATCGCCCGCGCGCTCGAGCCAACCGGGATCTCCGCCGACCAGGTCACGCTGTGGTGCATCCTCATCGGCCTCGTCGCGGGCCACCTGTTTCTCTATCGCGATCCCTGGGTCAACGCGATCGGCTTCGTCCTGTTCATCGTGTCGGACATCTTCGATTCGGCCGACGGCCAGCTGGCACGCCTGCGAGGCACCTCCACTCGCTTCGGGCGCTCGCTCGACGGGATCGGCGACCATCTGCGGTTCGTCAACCTCTACGTCCATCTGGCCATCCGGCTCATGCTCGCGGGCTGGCACTGGTACGGACTGCTCCTGGCCGCCCTGGCGGGGTTGTCGCACGCGCTTCAAAGCATGGCGGCGGATTTCATCCGCAACGCCTACCTGACGATCGGCGAGGGCTCGACGGGCGAGGTGGACCTCCCGGAGGACCTGCCAGCCGCCGGACAAGGGACACTGCTCCAGCGCTTTGCCGCAGCCGTGTATGCGAACTATGTGCTACGCCAGACGTGGCTGTTTCCGCGCACGGTGGACTTGCTGCGTCAGCTGCGGCGCGTCCACATCGCCCCGTCGTTCCGCGCCGCGTATCGCGAGCGCCAGCAACCACTGCTGCCGCTGTGCAGCTGGCTGGGCCAGAATATCCGCTTCGCGCTACTCGGGTTCGCCGGGATCGCCGGCCATCCGTCGGCGTACCTCTGGACCGAGGTGCTGGCGATGAACCTGCTGCTCTTCGTGGTCCTGCAGCCGAGCCACGAGGCGAACTCCGGGGCACTGTCCACCGCCCTGGAGCGCGAGGCCAGTGCCTACTGACGCCGCCGCTCCCCGACGCGTCTATCGGGGTGCCGTCATCGGGTCGGGGGGAATCGCGCGCAGCGCCCACCTCCCGGCCTTTCGCCAGGGCCCAGGCGTGCGGGACCGCGTCGAGATCGTCGCCGTGGTGGATAGCGCCGACGTGCCGCCGGTCGATGGCCTCCCGTTGCTGCGGCGCCTGGACGAGCTGGAGCGATTCGGTCCGCTCGACTTCATCGACGTGTGCACGCCCACCGCGTCCCACCTCGAGCTCGTGCTGTGGGGGCTGGAGCGTGGCTCCCACGTCATCTGCGAGAAGCCTGTCGCGCTCAACCGCGCGGAAGCTGCGCAAGTGGCCGCCGCGGCCCGCGCGCACTCGCGGATCGTGATGCCGTGCCACCAGTACCGGCACAACCCCGGCTGGCTCAAGGTGCGCGAGTGGCTAGGGGCCGGGCTGATCGGGCGCTGGCACCTCGCGGAGTTCGCCGTGTACCGCCAGTTCGCCGACCCCGGGGGAGGGGGCGGAGGGGGAGCGCGGCCGGACGCCCGTCCCTGGCGGGGGACGAGCGGGGCGAGCCGCGGCGGCGTGCTGCTGGACCACGGGACGCACCTACTCTATCAGGTGCTGGACATCGCCGGCATGCCGTCCGTCGTCCACGCATGGACCGGCCGGCTGTTGCACCGGCAGTACGACGTGGAGGACACGGCGAGCCTCGTCCTCGCCTATCCCGACCGGCTCGCGGTCATGTTCCTCACCTGGGCCGCGCGCCACCGTGAGAACCGGATGCGCTTCATCGGGGACGCCGGGACGATCGAGTGGGTGGGTGGAGAGCTGCGGCTCGACGGGAGCGGGCGGACCGAGCGGCTCGACTTCTCGCGCGAGCTCGACAAGGCCTCCTACTGGCGCTGGTTCGCCGGTCTGTTTCGGGAGTTCGTAGCAGCGCTCGACCGGGAGGAGGGTGAGGGAACGGCGCAACTCGAGGACATCGCGCAGGTCGCCGCGGTGCTCGAGCTCGCCTACGAGGCCTCGCGCACAGCCGACCAGGTGCCCACAGCCGCGACCCTATGAGCCGGCGCGCCCGGCTGCTGCTGTTCGCCGGCGGGTCGGCGTTGTTCGCATATCTGATTTCCCGCATCGGCCTGGCGGCGCTGATCGCCGACGCGGCCGAGACCGGCTGGATGTTCCTCCCGATCCTCCTCTTGTACGGCTTCGTGTACGCGTGCAACGCCGCGGCATGGCGGCTGATCCTCGCAGGCGAGCCACGCCGGCCCTCGTTCTGGCGCCTGTATGCGGTCACGGCGTCGGGGTTCGCCCTCAACTTCGTCACGCCGATGGTGAACGTGGGCGGCGAGCCGTTCAAGATCGCGGCCGTCGCACCCTGGGTCTCCACGCGGCGCGCCGCCGGCTCCGTGCTCATCCACAACGTGCTGCGCGGCCTCAGCTTTCTCCTGAGCTGGCTCACGGCGCTGCTGCTCGGGTTCGTGATGCTGCCGCATGACGCAGCTCTGCTCATCGCCCTGAGCGTGGCGACGCTCACGGTCGGAGCGCTCACGGCTGTGCTCTTCTCCGGGCACCGGCGGGGCGCGCTCGAGAAGCTGCTCGACGCGCTCCACCACGTGCCGCTGTGCGGCCGGCTCGCCCGCGCGTTCGAGCCGCGGCGCGAGCTCCTGGCCCAGATGGATGCGCAGATGGCGGAGTTCTATCAGCGGCATCCCGGTCGCTTCGCCCGTGCGCTCGCCCTCGAATACCTGAGTCGCTGTATCTACATGGCCGAGTACTACCTCGTCGCGCTGTCCATCGGGTTGCCCATCGGTTATCTCGGGGCGTATCTCATCGGCGGGCTCGTGTCGCTGATCCAGAACGTCCTGTTCGTCGTGCCCTTCGAAGTGGGGACGAAGGAAGCGTCGCTCTACCTGCTGTTCCAGCTGCTCGGGCTCGATCCACGCCTCGGTGTCTACACGGCAATCGTCACCCGCATCCGCGATCTCGTCTGGATCGGCGTCGGTCTGCTGCTCGTGTGGAGCGCGGGGCGCCGCACCGCCGTGGAGTCGGTGCCGTGACGATCGTGACGCACTTCCTCGCGACGACGCTGGGCGTGCAGGCCCTGGGGCTCGAGGGCCGCGACAAGGTGCTCGCGTACGCCTTCGGCATGGGGGTCGACATCGACCACGCGGTCAAGGCGCCCTACTACCTGCGGGCTGTGGGACTGCGGGACAAGCGGGGCTACTACTGGCGCTCGTCGCTGCAGGAGCCCGTAGCCCTGTTATGGATTGTTCCCCTGTCCCTATTCCTCGGCACGATCGTCCCGATTTTGTTCTTCGCGATCCACGTGGCCATGGACTACAGCGTGCGCTTCGAGAAAATGCCGTTCTACCCGTACTCCGCGTACGTCACGCGGGGGTGGTTGGCGAGCGTGCCTGACAAGGTAAAGGAAGGCATTCTCTTTACGGTGCTGCTGGTGCTGAACGTGGCGCTCTACTGGGGCTGGCTCCATGTATGACTTCGCTCCGGCGCTCGGCCGGGTCTCGGATCGCGTGCTTGGGCCGCTGCTGCGGTTCCTGCACCTGAAGCTCGGGGCGACGCCGCGGCAGGTAACCTGGGCCGCGTTCTGGGTGAGCGCGGCGGCTGCGGCGGCGATCGCCTCGGGCCGCGTCGGCGCGGGTCTCGTGCTCATGGCGGTGGGGCAGGTGCTGGACGGCGTGGACGGGGGCATCGCGCGCGAGTTCGGCCTCGTCTCCGAGGCGGGCAAGCGACTGGATGACGTGCTCGACCGGGCCTCCGAGGCCGTGATCTTCCTGGCGTTCGCCTATGCGAAGCTCGCGCCCCTCGGACTGGTCCTGCTCGCCCTGCTCGCGATCCTGCTGCTGACGACCGTCGCGCACCGCTCCGGGCTCGATCCCGGCTGCAAGCGGTTCGCGCTGTACTTCGGGATCTGGTTCCCGTATCCGTTGCTCTTCACGATCATCTTTCTCGTGAACCTGGTGGGGTACGTCGTGGGGCTCCTCGTCCTGGACTGCCGGTTTCAGCGCGAGATGGACGCGTTGGGTGGCGATCTCGACACGGTCGCGTCGCGGGCGGCGGCACTCAGGAGCGCCTAGGAAACGGCCTCCTCGGCCGCGGACGGTCGCAGCGCCACCGCGGCCACGCGGGTCGCGCCTGCGTTGAGCGAAGTCAACACGGCGACCGCCACCACCAGACCTGCCACGGCATCCACAGCGTAGTGGAACTGGCCGTACACCACGGCGAAGGTCATGCCGACCGTGAACGGCAGCAGGATCAGTCCCAGCGGCCGCCAGAAGCGCACGGCGCACAGCGTCGCCACGACCGCGCCGGCGACGTGCGACGACGGGAACGCCGCGCCCCAGGAGTCGCCCTGATCGAGGACCCACTGCGCCGCGCGTGCCGGCCACACCCGCGTCGCCGCGTTGTCCGCGAGCGCGAGCGCGTAACGCGGGCCTGTCACTGGGAAGAACAGAAACACCATGAAGCATAGGTAGAACGTGGCCACGACCGCGAAGATCGTGAATCGGGCCGCGTCGCGCCGGCCGGAGATCCAAAGGCCCAGCGGCGACGCGTACAGGATCACGTAGTACGCGAGGTAGCAGCAGTGCAGCAGCCAGGACAGCCCCGGATTCGGCATCTCCCGGATCCAGCGATACGACAGCTGCGAGCCAAAGACCCACTGTTCAAGGCGCTGGATCGCGAGGTCGTGGTGATAGCCGACGTCGACGTTCAGGACCCCGACCTCGGCGTAGAACGCGCCCAGGAGCAGCAACGGGTACCAGTCACCTGCGAACCGCCCAGTCGGACCGTCCGCGCGGGCCTGCGGCGCGAGCAGGACGAGACACACCGCGAGGATATGCGCGCTCAAGAGCGCGATCGATCCCACGCGGTCACCCCCGGTGAAGACGAGGACGGCCACCGTGCTCACGGCGACATAGATCAACGTCGCGAGGTCGACCAGGGCCAGCTTCCCGTCTTTCACCCGAGCCATCCCTCCTTGCGATACCACGCCGCCGTGCGGGCCACTCCCGTGACGAGGTCGGTGCGCGCTTCCCATCCCGCGTCGGTCCGGAGCGCGTCTGCGCGGCACGTCCAGGCGGGGGCGAGAAAGTCTGGTGCCTTCTCGGGCGACAACAGGGCGGCCCGACCGGCGACGCGCGCGAGCGTGCCCACCGTCCACAGCACCGCGCGCGCGACCGGCGCCGGGACCGGGAGCACGCGCGGCCTCTTCCCCAGCGCGCGGCCCACCGCCAGTGCGAGCTCTCGCGCCGTCGTGATCTCCGGGTGCGCCGCAAAATATACGCGGCCCACCGTGCGCTCCGTTGCGATCACGGCGACGAGCGCCGCCGCCACGTCCGCCCCGTAGATCAGAGAGAGTTGCTGCGACCCGTCGCCGAACAGCGGCACGATCCCCCGGTTCGCCAGACGAAAAATCGCCAACGTCGCGCGGTCCCACTCGCCGTACACGAGCGGCGGCCGCACGACAGTCCAGGGAAACGCCACCGCGCGCACCAGCACCTCGCCGGCGAGCTTGCTCTGGCCGTAAGGCGTGACGGGGGCGGGGGGGCGGGTTTCGTCGATTGGCTGGCCGGGCACCGTCGGGCCGGCGGCGGCGAGCGAGGACACGTACACGAAGCGTCGCGGCGGCCGCTCGGCGGCGGCCTCGAGGAGATTTGCGGTCCCGTCGCGGTTCGCGTGCATGAAGGCGTTCAAGTCACGCGCGGCGATGCGGCCGGCGAGATGAAAGATGACGTCCGCGCCAGCGCACCCCCGCCGTAGCGCGCCGGCGTCATCGAGATCGCCGCGGATCAGCCGGACGCGGCGCCGCTCGAGGCTCGCCGCTTTGGAGGGCGATCGCACCAGGCACGTCACGTCGTCCCCGCGGGCGAGCAGCGCGTTCACGAGGTGGGTGCCGAGAAACCCCGTCCCGCCCGTGACGAACGCCTTCACAGGGCCTTGTCGAAGATCCGGTAGGTCTTGTACGGACTGAAGCCGAGCCGCAGCGCGGCGTTGACCATCGGGACGTTGTCCTCGAGGATCCACCCGCCCTCGGCCCAGTGGTACCCCTTCGCGGCCCCCTTCTCCCAGATCCAGTGGTACATGAGCGCATCCACGCCGCTGCCACGGTACTCCTTGACCACGCCAAGCAGCAGCACGCGGATGCGCGAGATGCGCCGCGCGTGCCACAGGATCTTGAGGATCCCGGGGAACAGGCGTCCGGACGGGTTGTGCTTCAACGCGACGTTCAGGTCCGGGAGCGCCACGCCGAAGCCGATGACCTTGCCGCCGCGCTCGGCGAAGCAGACGAGCTCGGGGACGACCACGGGCTTGAGCTGCTTCGCGAGGTGTTCGATCTCGGCGTCCGTGAGCGGCACGAACCCCCAGTTCTTCTCCCACGCCTCGTTGTACAGCGCCTTCACGAGCTCGACCTCGGCGCCGAACCGTTTCATGTCGAGGGGGCGCAGCGTGATCCCCTTCCGCTCCGCGAGCACGCGGCCGGCTCGCGCCAGGCGCTCGGGGATCTGCGCGCTCGTGGACTCGAACGCGATCAGGTCCTTGGCCTTGCGGAGTCCGTAGCGTTCGTGCAGGGCCACGTAGGACGGGAGGTTGTGCGGCATCATCACCACCGGGGGGGTCTCGAAGCCCTGCACCAGCAGGCCGCAGTCGTCGTTGATCGACGGGTTCATCGGCCCGCGCATCGTGTCGAACCGCTTGTTGCGCAGCCAGGCGGCTGCGGCGTCGAACAATGCGTTCGCCGTCGCCTGGTCGTCCACCGATTCGAAGAACCCATAGAAGCCCACCCGGTCGTTGTGCTCCCGGTTATGAGCGTCGTTCTTGATCGCGGCAATCCGTCCGACCGTCCGGCCGTCCGAGCGTGCGACGAAGCACTGCACCTCGGCGTGCTGAAAGAAGGGGTTCTTCCGGGGAGAGAGAAGCGTGCGGACGTCCATCCGCAGTTGCGGGACCCACAGCGGGTCGCCGCGGTAGTGCTCGTAGGGAAAGGCGATGAAGCGCTCGAGACCGCGCCCGTCGGTGACGGGCACGATCTCCACTGCGCTCAGATGACCCCCAGCTCTTTGCCGAGCCGGGCGAACGTCTCCAGTGCCTGCTCGATCTGCTGGGAAGTGTGGGTCGCCATGAGGCTGGTCCGCAACCGGCACTGCGACGGCGGGACGGCCGGGGGCACGACGGGGTTGGTGAACACGCCCGCGTCGAACAGCTGGCGCCAGAACAGGAACGTCTTCTCGAGCGGTCCGATGAGCACGGGAACGATCGGCGTCTTGGTCGGCCCGATATCGAAGCCGAGCGAGCGCAGACCTTCCTGGAGCATCCGCGTGTTCGTCCACAACCGGTCCCGGCGCCAGGGCTCGCCCTGCATGATGTGCAGCGCCTCGAGCACGCCCGCGGTGTTCGACGGCGGCAGCGCGGCG
>QHTZ01000095.1 GCA_003221005.1 Gemmatimonadota bacterium | reverse complement strand
TCCGGTCGAACGCCCTCGCCACGATCTGGCTCTGGCCCAACACGCCGACGGGCAGAAGTGTATCGCCTCGGGGCGTGTTGACGACGCCGGCGACTAGCTGATTCACCCGCAGCGTGGCCGATCCGATTACGAGCGAATCGCTCGTGGCAACCGCGTCCCGAGCAAGGATCACTGCCTTCCCGGGACCCGTGACAGTCACGAGCCCGCTGAGCGGGTCGACCTCGGCAAGGTTCGGCGTGGCCGAGAGGTAGCGGATGTTCAGGCCGCTCGTGATGGGCGCGCCGAAGTTGTCGAGCGCCGAGTACCGGAGCTGGATGACGTCGCCCAGCGCCGTGATCACGGTGTCCGCGGGGCTCAGGGTGAGGGTCTTCAGGGCGCGCACGTACAGCCAGGCCGTGTCCGCGATGCCGCCCGCCGTCGCGATGATCCGCGTTGAATCTCCCGCTAACGCCGTCGCCAGGCCCGTGGTGGCGTTCACGCCCGCGATGGACGGCAACGTCGAGGTCCACCCGAACGTCGTGTTCACCACGCTGCCCACCGCATCCCTGGCGACCGCCGTGTACTGCACCGTGGCGCCGTTCGCAATGGTGTCGACCTTAAGGATAGAGCTGATGGTCACTGTTTGGATCGCACCGGCGATGGCCGTCTCGGAGAAGGTCACGGGGGAGCCCTGCAGTCCGGCGACCGCCGCCTGCACGACCAGTCCTCCGACCGTCGTGATCGCCGTCGGCGTGACGGCCATGACCGCATAACCTGTGTCATCCGAGACGGAGAACGGTGCCGTCAACGTGGCTGAGCCCGCCGTCACCGTCCACTGCACCGTGGCGCCCTTGAACCCGCCGTTCAGCGCGTCGAGCACGCGCACGATCAGGGGTGCCGGCAGCGGGACGTTGATGACGCTGGCCTGGAGGTCGCCCGATTTCTTGAGGAGCGCCGCGGCGGGCGGCACGATGTGGACTTGCGTCGAGTCCTTCAGGTGCGTGGGCGTCTCGGCCACCACCCAGACGCTGTCGCGCAGCGCCGGCTTGCCCGTGAACAGCGCGGTGTAGGGGGTCAGGTAGACGACGCTCGCGCCTGAGGTGTCACTCACCCGATAGCCCACCGGCACGCCGCTGATCGGCTTGCCGGCGGCATCGTAGACCGACGCATGGAGCGGAAATGGAATCCCTCCAACCACCGTCGTGTCGGTAGGAGCTATCGCGATCCGAACCGCGTTGGCGCCGGGTCCCACGTACTGCACCGTGAGCGCGGTCGGGGCCGCTGCGCTACTCGCCGAGAGCCGCACGGAGGCCGTGGCCGTGTACCACGTCATGCCGCCGCCGAACGCCCGGACGGAGAGGAGGAAGTCCTCCGGGCTCTGGCGCAGGTGCACGAGGAGCCGCACGACGGCTGAGTCGCCTGTTGTCGCGGCGGAGCTGAATCCCACGACGGTGTCCAAGGCCACAGACCCGTCCGCAGCTCGCTGCAGCTCGATCTCCAGGCTGTCCACGGGCACCGGCGCCCCGCCCACCGGCGCAGCGAGGGAGGAGAAATTCAGCCTGGCGACCGCGGCGCGTTCCGGCCCGGTGACGGTCGTCTCGGTACACGTGACCGTGAGCAAAGTCAGCCCGAAGCCCGCTGCGACTCCACGGAGCCGGCGCACGGCACGCGACAGCGGCGAGATCGTCACTGCTCAAACCGCAGGAACACTGACGCGCCGTAGCCCTGCAAATCCGCCCTGCCGCTGGCGCGGTCGAATATCCACCCCGCGTCGTAGCGCCCGGCCGCGGCGAGTGAGAGCCGATCGGTCAGGCTGGCCCGTACGACGACCCCACCCGACCGCAGCCTCCCGCCCGCGTAGTCCGAGGGGTTCCACTGCCGAAACGCCACCATCGGTTCCAGCCGCACGCCTGGCGTGACGGGATACGTGAGCCGCAATTCGGCGTTCAGTAGGTTCTCTTTCGTCTCGGGGTTCGCGCCCGCGCTGCTCACGCCGGCGAGCCGATACAGATCCCAGCCGGCGAGCGTCACCGTGAACCGGCCGATGACTCGCATGAGCGTCAGATCAGCGATGCACCGCGTCCCGGGCGCGTACGACCCGGCAACCAGTGTGTTCGTGCCCGAGTACACGTCGGTGGAGAACGTGCTCACCGTGAGGCCGAGTAACAGGCGCGAGCTCGCGCCCAGGAGACGGTCCGCGCCGCCGCGGACACGCACCTCGACCCCCGGCGTGTAGGAGACCGTGTCGGTCGCGAAAGGCGAGTAGGGGCCGAGGTAGCGCACGCTCCCCGACAGCCCGAGGTTCCACGTGCCCGCCCGCTGCGCGTACGCCAAGCCTCCGGTCACCCCGAGGGCGGTACCAGAGTTCGAGACCGGGAACGACAAATAGTTGGAGCCGACCGCCCCCGCCACAGCGAATTCGCTCGGTGAGAGCGTGTGCTGCCCCGTGGGTAGGTTGAAGGAGACGGAGCCGACCAACCGATCGCGGCTGGCCGTTAGATCCAGCGATACCTTGCGACCGAGCGGCGTGACGACGACGAGAGGGACGCTCCATTGCCACACGGATTTCGTCCCCACTCCGGAGTCGAACGTGAACCCACGCAATTCCCATCCGCCTACCGCGTTGAAGCGGGCGTACAACGCATCCGAAGCCTGAGCCTGCA
This sequence comes from Gemmatimonadota bacterium, assembly GCA_003221005.1. Taxonomy (GTDB): domain Bacteria; phylum Gemmatimonadota; class Gemmatimonadetes; order Gemmatimonadales; family GWC2-71-9; genus AG25. The sequence continues at coordinate 3,579 of QHTZ01000095.1, read as the reverse complement.
CGCCGCCACACCCTCCCGCGATCGCCAGGCTGGCAACGGTGATCCCGACTCGCACGCGCATCCGAACGTCAGGGCAGCTTGAAGATGATGATGATGGTCCCGATGAGGGCGGCTCGCGCCGGGCCGTCGCAGGCCGCCCCCTCGCAGATGCGGTTGGGATCGGACGCCGGGAGGGCGGGCGCGTTCGGGGCTGCGACGGCGTCCAGCAGACTCGCGCCGCTGGGCACCGCGCCCTGGATCGCGGCGGCGAGCGCGCTCCGGCTTTCTCCTGCAGGAGTAGTCGGGGGCGCCGCGGCGGCGGCGAGCGCCGCGGGAGGAGCGACCTGTGCCGCCTGGCTCGCCGCAGCCTGCTGCACCGCGGCGCTGAAGCCGGGGTCCCGCTGCGCAGCGGCTGAAAACGACGCCGCCGCGGACGCGAAATCGCCGCGATCGGCGTCCTCGAGCCCCCGACTGTAAAGCAAGAAGGCCTGGAGGTCCCGCGTCGGCCGTTCGCTGATCGCCACTCGCTCAGCCGGCGTCAGCGTGATACCGAGCTTGGCTAGCAGCTGCAGCACGACTGTCTTCTCGATGTCGAACAACGCCTGGAGCTGATCGGCGCTCGAAGCCGTGGCCGTTACCTCCGCGTCCGCCGCCCGCACCACCGTCGCATCGAATCGGAACCGAGAGGTCGGGTCGGTGCCGAACTGGCCTTGCACGACTGCGGCAGCCTTGAGGAGGCGACCCGAGCGCGCTCCGGTGGCGGGGTCGACTCTGCCGCTTTCGGCGAGCCTGAGCTCGTCGAGCAGGGCTTGCAGCCGTGCTCGTTCAACCACCTTGAGCTCGTGGACACGGGACAGGTCAGTCACAACCACGGCGGCCAGACCGCGCTCCAGCGGCCGCATGGCGCTGTCGCTTCCCGTGTAGCGGAACTGCATCACGGCAACGGTGTTGGGGTTTGGGGGCGAGCGCGCGAGGAGGGACTCCGCCGCAATAGCGCGCCGTGCCGCCGCGAGGAGCTCTGCGCGAGTCACGATGGCGAGCCTTCCCGTCAGCAGCCGACGCACCGCCCTGCCCGGCCGCGACGCCAGCAACGCCGTGTAGACCGCGCGAGCCGAATCGAACTGGGTTAGACCTTCGTAGCTGAGCCCAAGGTAGATCTGCGCCTGGCCGTTGCGGGGCTGCAGCTGCAGCGTGGTTGCGGCGGCGCTGCGCGAATCTGCAAACCGGTCGGCGGAGTAGTACGCCTGCGCGAGGCGCAGATTGGCCGCGGGATCGTGGGGATGTCGAGCCACCTCGGCCTCGAGGGTCGCGATATCCGCGGGAGACAACCGGCTGGAAGGCACACCGCCGGCGCAACCGAGCGCCAAACAGCCAGCCCACGCCGCGGCGCGCCAAAAGCACACAAACTGCCGCTGGCGGCGGCTCCGACCGCACCAATCCAAGGCGCTACTTTCCGTCTGGGGAATGGGTGAGGGCGCACGTGCGCCCGGACGACCCTTTCAAGCTACACGTCACGTCTAGGGCGGCCGTCACACTCCGACGCGCGCCCGCCTGGACCGAGCGGTTAGGGGAATTGGCGATTATGCGTGATCTGGGGAAATACTAGCGGCGGGACCTCTTGCGAGCCGGCTTCTTCTTCGGCTTCCCTCTCGCGGCGCGTGCCGTCTTGCGCCTGCCTTTGAGCGCCGTCTGGACGTCCGCGAGCACCCGGTCACCCTCGTCCGGCCCGATCAAGCCGCGCCGCACCGCGTAGCGGACCAATTCTTCGGCGTCTTCGCGCGCAAAATCCCCGAGGCCGGCGGCGGCCCTGATTGCCTTGACGAGCGCGTCGGCCACGGGACTGCGCAGCACGCTCGCGATGCCGGGAAGGGCTTCGAGCAGCGAGGAGATCTGCGACCCGCCGAGTTCGGCTGGCATCGAGCGCGCTGCTCCGGCGATGTGGTGGCGCCAAGCTACAGCCCACCTTACACAGCGTCAAGAATTCTAGCGCTCGGCTCGATCCCGCGTGGCTCGCCTAACGGCGCCGAGGGAGGTCGGTGGCCGGCGGGAGATGGTTACCTCGGAGTGCGATAGCAGCTCCCCCAGCACAGCTCGCGTCCGGGGATCCAGCGGCATCTCGAAGTGGAGATCGAGCTGGTATTCGGCGTGGTCGGGCCCTTGGCCGGTGAGGGTGAACCCCCGCCCCTCCGGCCGCACGGCCTCCACCTCGATCTCGGCGAGCGGCTGGTACTCGGCACGATCCATGGCAACCTCCTGACGCCGTGAGAGATACGCGCCGGAGCGGGGGTGTCAAGCAGCCCCGCGCCATCGGGCTGGCCCCCCTTCCAGGGGGGGCTAGATTGAGAGTCGGAGGTGCAAGACAAGACGTGGGGCGACGTGGAGTTAAGGAATACCGGGCGCCGGAAGCGCTGGCGCTGATCGCGGCCGACCGGGAGCATACCCCGCTTGTGTGCCCCTCCTGCGGGACCCGCTCGATCCAGCGGGTACCCCGGCGGCGCGGCGCGCGGGGCGGCGTCGTGATCGTGTCCCGGTCCGAGCGCATCACGCTGACCTGCCAAAGCTGCGGCCGCCATGCTTCCTACATCGAGCGGGGACCCGAGCCTCCGCGCGATAGCACCATGGATCCCCATCCCGCGCCGCCGCCGCACTAGACGGCTGGCGGGGACCCATCCCCCGCTCCGGAAGGGAGCAGGCGAGGTCAGTGGCCGGCGACGCGATACAGATGATGGGGACCGTGACGGCAGTCCTCCCCAATACCACGTTCCGAGTGAAGCTCGAAAACGGACACGAGGTGCTGGCCTACGTCAGCGGGAAAATGCGCAAGAATTACATCCGCATTCTGCAGGGGGACCGTGTGGCGGTGGACCTGTCGCCCTACGACCTCACGCGCGGACGGATCACGTATCGTTACAAGTAGATCTCATCGTCCCGCTCCCAACGAAAAGCCGATATAGACGTTCCTGCCGGGGGCCGGCTCGAAGTACCGCCCCCCAGCGTCATTGATGACCACCGACCCGACGTAGCGCCGGTTGAAAACGTTGTCGAACCCCACGAACGGGCCGAAGCGCGTCCTTCCCACGAAGCCATCCCAGCCAATGCGGATGTCGGTCTTCCACCACGGATCAGCGCGCAGGCTCAGGGTGTCGTTGACGAAATAGCCTCCCGAATAAGTCTCCTCGACCTCGGCCCATGCCCCCTCCCTCTCTCCCCTCCCCTCCCCCCGCGCCCGACCGGGCCCAACCGCGAGTGTCAGATGGAGCCAGTGGTCCGGGATCCCCGGTATGGCTCGCCCGTCCAGCACGTGCACGGCGGTGTCAGGAGGTGACACGGCGGTGTTCACGCTGACCAACCGATAGCTGACGTAGCGGTAATCGGCAAAGGTGTAGGCCGCCACCAGGTCCAGTCCGGCCGGGAGCCTGGCGCGTACGCCAACTTCCGCGCCGCGGTGACGCGCGCCGCCCGCGTTCCGGAAAAAGCGCCGCCGTGAGTTCGCGATGCCGTAACTGACGAGCTCGTCGGTCACGTCCGCCTGGAACAGGGCGACCGAGTAGGATACCAGCCCCAGGAACAGCCCCCGCATCCCGATCTCATAGCTCCGCG
>QHTZ01000018.1 GCA_003221005.1 Gemmatimonadota bacterium | reverse complement strand
TTAGGCGGATAGACGGATAGCAGCGACGGATCGCACGGAGCGGGTTTTCTATCCGCCCATCCGGCTAACGCCTGAAAAACGACGCGGGGTGGAGCAGTCTGGTAGCTCGCCGGGCTCATAACCCGGAGGTCGTGGGTTCAAATCCCACCCCCGCTATTGAGACAGGTTAGGCGGATAGGCGGGTAGCCGGATAGAGGAGTTGCGGGCCGATTCCACTATCCGCCTATCCGGCTATCCGCCTAACCGTCTCTGGCCGGGCGGTTAGCTCAGTTGGTTAGAGCGCCACGTTGACATCGTGGAGGTCACTAGTTCGAGTCTAGTACCGCCCATCGCGCCCATAGCTCAACTGGATAGAGCGCTTGACTACGGATCAAGAGGCTGGGGGTTCGAGTCCTCCTGGGCGCATATACTAGACGGGTGGACGGGTAGACGTCGAGACGGGTAGGTCCGGACGTGAGCGATCGCCCTACCCGTCTACCCACCTCGCCGTCTGTCCGTCTAGGTTTTCGGGGCGTAGCGCAGCCCGGTTAGCGCGCCTGGTTCGGGACCAGGAGGTCGGTGGTTCAAATCCACTCGCCCCGACTAAACGGAGAGTGAGTAGGCAGACGGGAGGCAGATTCCAGACGGCGAGCGGTTCCTGGAGGGCAGGTGAGAGCAGCCCTACCCGTCTACCCGTCTCGCCGTCTACCCGTCCAGCAGTTTGCGCCAGTAGCTCAGCTGGATAGAGCGTCGGCCTCCGGAGCCGAAGGTCGTGGGTTCGAATCCCGCCTGGCGCATTGAGTTACTACACGGTAACAGCGACGGTAACAACGGAGCCGAAGGTCCGTCACTGACGAACAGAACGACGTGATGATGACGGGTGCGTGCCTCCGCCCCAGTGCTTCATTCCGGCTGCCTCAGAACTGGTACCTCACCCCAACCTGAGCTTGACGGCGCAGGTAGTCGCCAACCGGCTCCGCGAAGTCGAGCAGGCTCTGCTTGCCCTGATACTCGGAGTGGTTGGCCCAGTTGAAGAGATTGAACACATCCACCGTGACGAGCAGCAGCCCTCGCGGGAGCGAGAACGCTTTGCCCAACCGGATGTCGACCGTGCGGTACCAGTAGTCCCATCCGTCCCGACGCCATGTCCGGATGCCGTCGGGCCAGTCGTCGTTGAGGGCTCCATTCTTGTTGACGTCGGTGCCGACGGTCACGCCGAAGGGGGAGGGGCTCGCGGCGACGGCGATGGCGGAGAGCTCGAGGCCGAGCGGCAGCTCGGTCAACCCGGAGAGCACGAGCCGGTGCCGCTCGTCCCCTGTACTCCGCTGCATCGAGTAGGACGTGGAATCGGGGTAGTCGCTCGTGGACGTGCCGCCGAACTCCGACTCCGCCCAGCCCAACGTGTACGCTGCGCTGACCCGCGTCGGGCCGTGGTCGAAGGTCACCGAGGTCAACACCGCACGGAACTTCGCGTCCCCGAAACTGCCCCACAGGTTGATGTTGCCGTAGCGGCTCGTCAGCGGCCGTTGGTTCGTCACCGGGTTCGGCTGGTTCGCCATCACCGTCACCGGCAGGTCGGTCATGTGCTGGTGGAGGTAATCGACGTTGAGCACGAGATGGTCGGACAGCCGGCGTCCGATGCCGACGGACCACTGGTGATTCGCGGGCGTTTCGAGCCGATCCGGTAGCAGCACGAGGTTCGGCGTAGCCGCAGCAGGATTGGCGGCGACCCGGCTCCGCAGGACCGCCGGGTCCGTCGTCCCCGGATTCTGAAACGTGTACGTGCGCCAGCCCCACGAGATCTTCTCACTGAACGCCCCGAACACCGGCACACGGTCGTACATCACGCCATACCCGGCCCGCAGCGAGGTGCGGCCGTCGCCGAACACGTCCCACGCCGCTGCGACCCGCGGCGCGAAGTTGTCGAGATCCGTCTCACGGTCCCCGGAGTTCAGATAGCGGTCGCCCACGACGCGCTGTAGCACGGTGTCGCTCGCCCACGGCGCGGTTTCGCCTTGATTCAGCGTGCCGATCTCGGCATCGTACCGTACGCCCGCCGTCAATACGAGCGCTGTAACGGGCCGCCACTCATCCTGGATGTATGCGCCGACGAGCCATCCGTCGATCGTGGCGCGCGCGTCGTTCGTAGAGCTTGGATCGATGAAGCCGACACCGATCCGGCCGCGCTGCGGCATGGTGCTCGTGTCCGTCTGGAAGAGGAAGAACCCGTCCTTGCCCGTCGGTTGATAGCCACGCCCCCAAACGCGCGTCAGCTCGACCCCAGTCTTTAGCACGTGCTGGCCGCCAAACCGGCCCACCGTGTACGACGTCTTATCGCTGAGCCCGATGTGCCGCTCGGTGATCGTCACCGGAAACTCAGTGCGTCCCACCTGGATGCTAGGATACTGGAACGTCGGACCCGGGACCAGCGGAGAATCGTCCTGGTCGTTGTAGAGCACGTGGAGGGAGATTTCGTTGACGAGCGCGGCCGACACATAGCGGTCGCGTAGCTGCGCATTGCTCACGCCGTAGCTGGAGACGACGCCTGCGTCACGCGACAGCTTCGCGCCGAAGTTGGATTGGGTCGAGAGATGTCGCGCCGTCCAGATCGCATCCAGCGTGTGCCGCCCCCGTAGTGCGGTGAGACGTGCCATGCCCATGTAGTTACGGAACGGCGCTCTGAATGTCCCGGCGTATCGATCCCAGATGGCCGGGTTTGTCGGCGGGCGCCCGGGGACGACGTCGATGAAGTTGTCGGTGATCTGTCCTTCGTAGCTGACCGAAAAGAACATCCGGTCCTTCAGCAGCGGCCCGCGCAGGCTGCCGCCAACCTGCTTCCGCTGGTAGTCCGGCTTTGTCTGCTGGAAGCTCCCTTGGGCGACGAGGTTTCGATCCTGATCGAAGCCGAAGAGCGAGCCGTGGAGCGTGTTGCCACCCTGATGCGTCACCGCGCTGATCACCCAGGATGCGCCACGCGTGAACTCGACGTCGTACGGGTTCAGGGAGACGCGGTACTCACGAATCGCGTCCTGCGGGAGGAGCGAACCGGTTTGCGGCATGCTGACAAGCGCCCCGGTCGCCAGCCCTTTCCACTCGAGCCCGTCTACGTAGAGGTTCACGAAGCGCGCCGTGGAGAGCGCGCCGGCCGCCGGGACCGACCGTCCCGCTTCCGGTGCGAAGATCCTCACGCCCGGTGCGATCGATGCGAGCGCGAGCACGTCGCGGGTGTTAAGGGGGAGGCGCTCGATCTCCCGCTCGAGCACCGGCGTGGAGACGTCAAGCCGCTCCACCGGCAACGACGGCCCCGCCTGGACGACGATCGGGTCGAGCTCGACCGCTCCGGGCTCGAGCGCAAAGTTGAGGGTCGCTTCGTCGCCGAGGATGAGCTCGACGCCCGCCCGACGCAGCGCGCCGAAGCCCACCGCGCGAGCGGTCACATCGTAGACGCCGGGGGCCAGGCCGAGCAGACGGTATGCACCACGGACATCCGCGAGCGCCGAGCGGGCCGAGCCGCTCTCGCGGCTCCACGCTACGACCTCGGCCCCTGGCAGGACGGCGCCGTCGCTTGCGGTGACGGCGCCTTGCAGCGTCGCCGTGGTTGCTTGCGCCGCGAGCGACGACGCGACGCATGCCGCCAGCGACGACGTGAGAAGGAACCGGCTCACTGCAATGCTGCGACCTCGAAGCACCGCACTACCCTCGAAGCACCGCACTACCTCGGGTCTGCTCGTGCGTCTCATCTAGCTCCACGAACGGCCGCGCGCAAGATCGGCGAAGGATGCTACTGCAACACCCGGGTCGGGGTAGGGCGGTCATCCGTGGTCCCGTCACCGAGCTGACCGCGGGAATTCCCGCCCCAGCAGTAGGCTGCTCCCGCGGCCGTGAGCCCGCACGAATGGAAGCCCCCGGCGCCCACAGAGGTGAAGCTCATGCCGCCCGCCACAGGCACAGGCGTTGATCGCTGGATCGTGGTTCCATCGCCGAGCTGACCCTTGAGATTCCATCCCCAGCAGTAGGCGCCCGCGGCGGTGATCCCGCAGGTGTGCCCATTCACGCTGCCGCGGCCCACCGCGGTGAAGTTCATGCCCCCTGCCACGAGCACGGGGCTCGACCGGTTGCCCGTGGTCCCGTCGCCGAGCTCGCCCTCGTTATTGTAGCCCCAGCAGTAAGCGGCGCCTGTGGCCGTGACTCCGCAGTTGTGTAGGGCGCTGACACCGAGCACAGTGAAGGACACGCCGCCCGTCACGAGCACGGGGCTGAACCGGTCGCTCGTGGTCCCGTCGCCGAGTTGGCCGTAGGCATTCTGTCCCCAGCAATAGGCAGCGCCCGCGGGCGCGAGCCCGCAGGTGTGGTCGTTGCCGGCTCCCACGGCGGCGAAGGTTACGCCGCTCGTCACTAGCACGGGGGTCAAGTGCTGGGTTGTCGTCCCGTCGCCGAGCTGACCGCTAGAGTTCAATCCCCAGCAATAGGCAGCGCCCGCCGCCGTGACCGCGCAGGTGTGGTAGGCGCCCGCGCTCACCGCGGCGAACTTGAGAGCTCCTGCTACGGGCACGGGGCTCGAGCGGTTGCTCGTGGTCCCGTCGCCGAGCTGGCCCTCGTTGTTGAAGCCCCAGCAATAGGCCGTGCCAGCGCCTGTGACCGCGCACGTGTGGTGGCCGCCGGCGCTCACGGCGGCGAAGTTGACGCCGCCCATCACACGGACTGGGCTCGACCGGTCGCTCATGGTCCCGTCGCCGAGCTTGCCGAAAGAATTGGCTCCCCAGCAGTAGAGGGCGCCCGCAGCCGCGAGCCCGCAGGTGTGCTCGAACCCTGTGCTCACCGCCGCGAAGGCCAGAGGCGCCGGCTGAGTTGGACCCTGCTCGCCGCCGCAGGCCGCTAGTAGCAGTGCCACCGTTACCCCCACCGCCCTCCTTCGCCTCATCGCAGTCGAAGTCGGAAGCATCGCTCCCCCCTGGAAACAGTCAACGCCGATTCAAACGCCCATCGTGGACCGACTATTGGGGCAGCCCTAACGCGCGGGCGACGTTGATCCGCCCATGTCCGTAGTACGGGTCCACGCCCGGCTGGCCCAGATCGTCGGCCGACTGAAGAATCCGCTCCCGAATCAGGGCGGTATTCCGGTGACCAAGCTGCTGCACGAGCAGCGCCGCCAGGCCCGAGGTATGCGCGGCCGAGAAGCTCGTGCCGATGCCCTGGTTGAGGCACGTGCCGGCCGACGGTTTGGGGCACATTGGCGGGATGCGACACGCCGCTGGACTCGTGCTGCTCGGCGTGGTCAGACACGGCACCCAGACTCTCGTGTTGGTGAACCGCTGACCGCCTGGCGCGGCGACGCTCACCACCGAGCGCCCGTAGCCGGTGTACAGGGCCGATGCGTCCACATTATCCCAGGGCCCGTTGACACTCTGGGCGGCGGTGGGTCCGGTGGCGGAGACGCAGAGGGCGTTTGGCGCCTCACATGGCAGGCTCACTCCGTCTCGATTGTGGTCCCGGTCGAGCGTGTCGTTCCCCGCGACGCCGACGACAAGCACGCCCTTCCGCCAGGCATAGTTGAGCGCCCGCAGGTAGGCCGCGATGAGTCCCGGGTTGCCGCTCTTGTGGAAGCCCATCCCGCCACTGACGTTCATGATGTCGGCACCCTGGTCGGCCGCGTAGACGACGCCCGCGAGGCCGGCGCTCACGGTACTCATGGTGAAGCGGTTGGCCACCTTCACCGCGATGAGCGTGACGTGTTGCGTCACGCCCGCGAGCAGTTTCGCATTGCTCGCGACGGTGGCGGCCATGGCGGTCCCGTGCCAGAACAGGTCGGTCACCGGATTCCGTCCGGGGTACAACCTTTCAACGACACTGTCCTCGGCCGGGACGAACGACTTGGAGCGCGACATGTCCACGAGCCCTTGCAGCTCCGGATGCAGGTAGTCGATGCCCGTGTCGAGGATGACCACGACGACGTCGCGTGATCCGACAAGCCCTACGTCCCACGCCTTGTCGGCCCCGATGGCGCGCATGTTCCATTGGCGCGGGTAGAGTGTCGCGTCCTTCGGGGACGCGGTGGCTTCAGCGAGGATCGCCTCGGCGGCGATGTCCGCCGAGTCATCGTCGAGCACGTCTTCCCCGGCTGCGATCTGGAATTCGACGTCCGGCTCCACGGCGCGCACGTCCGGGTCAGTCGCGAGCTGGGCCGCGGCTCCTTCCGACAGGCCGTACACGATGCCGACGCCAATGCTGTCGAGCGACTGCTCGACCGTTCCGCCGACCCGCTCGACGCGCTCCTGGAAGTCGGCGGGCACGCGCTCTGCCGCGAAGAGCACGATGTGACGGTCACCGCCTGACGGTGAGTCGCCGGCGCTAAAGGAAGCCTTGGGAGCCGCGGCTTGCGTTGGGATTGGCCGGTCGGTGCAGCCCAGGAATAGAAGCCCGGCTAGGACGAGCGTGGTGTTCTTCCTGATCGGTGACATTGGAGCCTCCCAGTAAGTAGTCTCTTGGTATCGACAGAGCGAACTTCCTACGGCGTAGCGAGATACGGCGACCGTAACGCCTCCGCGATTGCGAGCGGGTCCAAGGCGGTTACCTTAGGAGTCGAAGTTGCGTCGGTCGTCTTACCTGCCTCTCTCGTGCGGCTTACGGCGCGCGTAAGGGCCCCAACCACCGGCGCGGGAGGCAGGATGGGGTCGACCATCCGCTTACGGACGCTTGGCTCGCTGCAGCTCCAGGGTGCGGAAGGAGACGAGCTTCGCTCGCTCCTTGCCCAACCCCGACGCGTTGCGCTCCTCGTTTACCTCGCCCTCGCAACCCCACGAGGCCTGCACCGCCGTGACAAGCTGCTCGCCCTCTTCTGGCCGGAGCAGGACGAGCCGCGCGCCCGCAACGCTCTCAGCCAGGCGGTCCATTTCCTCCGGCGCACGCTCGGCGCCGAAGCGATAGTCAGTCGCGCCGACGAGGAATTGGGTGTCAACCAGGAGATGGTCTGGTGCGACGCGATTGCGTTTGAGGCGGCGCTCGACGCCGGAAAGGCCGCCGAGGCCCTCGAGCTCTACCGAGGTGCGCTGCTCGAGGGGTTCCACGTTTCCGATGCCGCGCCGGAGTTCGGCCGCTGGCTGGACGACGAGCGCGCGCGCCTGTCGCGCCGCCACGCGCAGGCCGTGGAGGAGACGGCGACGGCGCGTGAGGCGGCGGGTGATTTCGCTGGCGCCGTGCTCTGGTTGCGCCGTCTCGCGGCGCACGATCCCTTCAGCTCGCGCGTGACCCTCAGGCTGATGCGCGCTCTCGCCGCTAGCGGAGATCCCGCGGCTGCGATCCAGCAGGCGCGCGTGCACAAGACGCTGCTGCGTGAGGAGCTGCAAGCGCCGCCGGATCCACAGGTCACCGCCCTCGTCGGCGAGCTCCAGTCCCGCGGAGGCGGCGAACCCGTCCCGCCGGCACGGGCTCTCGAGCGAGCCGAGGTTGCCCCTGTGCCGACGCCGGTCTCACCTGGGCCCGCCCCCGAGTCGGCGCACCGCACCGGCAACCGGCGGCGCATGACCCGCGTCGGTCTCGCGTTCGTCTCGGTTCTCGTCGCCGTCGCGGGTGGCCTGGCGCTCTCACACGGACGGGGCGTTGGCGGCACGCCCTCAATCTCCTGTCTCGCCGTTCTGCCGCTCGAGAACCTCTCGCGCGATTCCGCGCAGGAGTATTTCGCCGACGGGGTCACGGATGCGATCATCACGGAGCTCGCCAAATACGAGGGGCTCAACGTCATCTCGCGGACATCGGTCGTGCGCTACAAGCGTGCGCGCAGGCCGCTCACAGAGATCGCACGCGAGCTGAACTGCGACGGTGTGGTCGAGGGAACCGTCATCTCCGCGAGAGGACGGGTCCGCGTCGACGCACAGCTGGTGCACGCGCCGAAGGATCGCCACCTCTGGGCCGAGTCCTACGAGAGCGACATGAGCGACATGCTCGCGCTCGAGCGCCAGATTGCCGAGGCGATCGCCCGGCAGGTACACGGCATCGCGGTGGCGGGCGACAGCTCACCAAAGCGCACGGCCCGCCGTGTGGACCCCATGGTCTATGCCCTGTACGTGAGAGGTCGTGATGCGTTTGCCAGCCGCAATCCGGCGGGGTTGCGGCTGGCGCTCGCGCTCTTCGGACAGGTGATCGCCCGCGACTCGCAGTTCGCACTCGGCTACACCGGTATGGCCGATACCTATCGGATGCTTGTCGGCCTCGGGTACGCGCCGGTCGGCGCCTACAAGGACAGCGCTCGGATCATGGCTGCCCGGGCGCTGGGGCTCGACAGCACCCTGTCGGAGGCGCACGCCTCCCTGGCGGGGATTCTCACCGGTCAGGGCAAATGGACGGAGGCAGAGGCCGAGTTCCGCAAAGCGATCGAGCTGGAACCCGGCAACGCGCTCGCCCACCACTGGTACGCGATTCTTCTCGTGACGCTGGATCGCCGCGACGAGGCGGTCCGCGAGATTCGCCGGGCCAGGGAGCTCGACCCCCTGTCCCAGCCGCTGCAAGGCGCGAAGATCATGATCGAGACCTACGCCGGCGTCAGGGGGAAAGCCGGGCGCCCCGGGGAACGAAAGATGTTGAGCGATCCGACGCACCCGGGGACAATCGCCACTCGTGCGGTGGGTCTGGCGCAGGTGGGACGCTGCCCTGAGGCGTATACCGAGATCGGGCGGGCCCAGGACCTCGCGCCCGACAACACGAGGATACTGGTAAGCCTCGTCGGGGTGCACCTGCTGTGTGGCAAGCCGGCGCGAGCGCGCCACCTCCTCGATGAGATCGAGCGCCGCCCCGACGCCCAGGGATCAGGGATCTACATCGCGATGGTGTACACGTTCCTAGGCGACACCGATGCGGCTTTCGCCTGGCTCGAGCGGGCCCACTGGGGCATGGAGTCCCGGATGGAACTCCGGATTTCTGAGCGACTCAAGCCGCTACGCGCCGATCCCCGATACAGGCAACTGCTGGACCGGATGGGACTCCCATAACGACGAGGATCCGGGAGCGTGTAGTCGACCCCGCAAGGCACGTAACGGGGGTCGCTGCGCCAAGACACGAATAAAGAAGCGACGCGTGGTAACAACGGTGGTAACAACGGGGGCGTCGCGAGCCGACGCTGGCTGGCGCAGAGTCGGCGTAAGTGCCTGAGACGACACCGGCCAGCGTTGGTGGTCGCTGGCCGGTGTTGCCTCCGGAGCCGAAGGTCGTGGGTTCGAATCCCGCCTGGCGCATACAGAGTCACGCGAAGCCCCGCCATGCATTTGTCGATGGCGGGGCTTCGAACTCTTCGCCGTTGCGTCCACAAGGACCGAGCGGCTAATGTCTGGGCCCGTGCTCTCGGACCCCGACCGATGACCCCCGAGCAATTCCGCCACGCCGGCCGCCGCACGATCGACTGGATCGCGCACTACCTCGAAACGATCGAGCGGCACCCCGTCCTCTCCCGCGTCGCCCCGGGAGAGATCCGCCGGCGCCTGCCGCCACGCGCGCCCGAGCGCGGCGAGCCGTTCGACGCGATCCTCCAGGACCTGGACGACGTGATCCTGCCGGGCATCACGCACTGGCAGTCCCCCAACTTCTTCGCCTACTTCCCGGCGAACGCGTCGCCCCCCGCGATCCTCGGCGATCTCGTCTCCTCGGGGCTCGGCGTGCAGGGAATGCTGTGGGCGACGAGCCCAGCCTGCACCGAGCTCGAGACGCACGTGCTCGACTGGCTGGTGGACCTGCTCGACCTCCCCGACCGGTTCAAGTCGGACGGAGCCGGGGCGGGGGGCGGGGTCATCCAGGACACGGCCTCGAGCGCCTCGCTGTGCGCGCTGCTCGCCGCGCGCGAGCGCGCCACCGGCTTCCAGACCAACGAGACGGGCGTGGACCGCGCGCTCACCGCCTACACGTCCACCCAGGCCCACTCCTCCCTCGAAAAGGCGGCGGGGATCGCCGGCATCGGCCGGCGCAACCTGCGGCCCATCGAGGTGGACGCCGCGCAGGCGATGCGCCCGGACGCGCTGGAGCGGGCCATCGCCGCGGATCGGCGCGCCGGACGCACGCCGTGCTTCGTGTGCGCCACCGTGGGCACGACGGCGTCCACCGCCATCGACCCCGTGCCCGCGATCGCCGAGGTCTGCCGTCGCTACGGCGTGTGGCTGCACGTGGACGCCGCGCACGCGGGGAGCGCCGCGCTCTGTCCCGAGCTCCGCTGGATCCACGCCGGCGTGGAGCACGCCGACAGCTATTGCTTCAACCCCCATAAGTGGATGCTCACGAACTTCGACTGTGACTGCTTCTACGTGGCAGACCGGGCGGCGCTGATCTCGACCTTCAGCGTCACCCCCGAGTACCTGCGGAACCCGGCCACCGAGTCGGGGACCGTGTTCGACTACCGCGACTGGCAAGTGCCGTTGGGGCGCCGCTTTCGCGCCCTGAAGCTGTGGTTCGTGATCCGGCAGTACGGCGCCGAGGGACTGCGCGCCCACATCCGGCGGCACGTGGCCCTCGCCCAGGAATTCGCCGGTTGGGTGGCCGCGGACGACCGCTTCGAGCTGGCGGCGCCTGTGCCCCTGAACCTGGTCTGCTTCCGCCACGTCGGGGGCGACCCCGCGAACCAGCGTCTGCTCGACGAGCTGAACGGCTCGGGCAGCCTTTATCTGACGCATGCCCGCCTCGACGGCCGGCTGGTGCTCCGCCTGGCGATCGGGGGAACGTTCACCGAGCGGCGGCACGTGGCGGGCGCCTGGCAGCTGATCCGGGACCGGGCCGGCGCGGCGGCTGCATGAGATCGATCATCGGCGTCGCCGGAGCGATCCTGCTCGCGACCGTGCTGTGGGACGCCTTCGAGACGATTATCCTGCCGCGGCGGGTGAGCGGCCGCATCCGGCTCACGAAGCTCTTCTACAGTGCCACGTGGCACCCCTGGCGTGTCACCGCCCTGCTGCTGCCGCGGCGGCCGCGCGACGCGTTCCTCAGCTTCTACGGCCCGTTGTCGCTGATCCTGCTGCTCGGCTTGTGGGCGACCGGCATCGTCCTCGCCTTCGGGATGCTGCAATGGGCCGCCGGCTCGGCCCTGATCATGACGGGGGGCGGACCCGGGTTCTGGACCGATGTGTACATGAGCGGCACCACGTTCTTCACCCTGGGGCTGGGCGACGTCGCGCCGCGGACCGGCCTCGCCAAGGCCATCACCGTGATCGAAGCGGGCACGGGCTTCGCGTTCCTGGCCGCCGTGATCGGCTATTTCCCCGTTATCTACCAGGCCTTCTCGCGCCGCGAGGTGGCGATCTCGCTGCTCGACGCGCGGGCTGGCTCGCCGCCCACGGCGGGCGAGCTGTTGTGGCGCTATCGCTGGGACAAGAACGGCGACGCGCTGGCGGCCTTGTTGCAGGACTGGGAGCGCTGGGCCGCCGACGTGCTCGAGAGCCATCTCTCCTATCCTCCGCTCGCGTACTTCCGGTCTCAGCACTACAACCAGTCGTGGCTCGGCGCGCTGACGACGATCCTCGACTCGAGCGCCATGGTGATGGTGGGTCTGGAAGGCGGGTGCGCCCGCCAGGCGGCGCTGACGTTCGCCATGGCCCGGCACGCCGTCGTGGACCTGGCCCAGGTCTTCGACACGCCGCCCCGCGAGGCTCTGCAGCCACGGCTCACGGACCCCGACCTGGCGCGGTTGCGGGCGCGCCTGGCGGAGGGCGGCGTGCGCCTCCGCGACGAGGCGGACGACGCCGCGGGGCAGCGGCTGGCGGAGCTGCGACGGATGTACGAGCCGTATGTCGCCGAGCTGGCGCGCTATCTGGCGGTGACCCTGCCGCCGTGGATGCGGGCGGTCGAGCGCCCGGACAACTGGCAGACGAGCAGATGGGAGCGCCCGTTGCAGCCACCGCGCCGCGCGCCGCCCCGCGTGGACGACGATCACTTCTGAATCGAACGGCCCCCTAGAAGGCCACCGTCAGTCCCGCTCGCGCCAGGCTCTGCTCGATCGGTGCGTCGATCTCCCCGGTCCCGCCCGGGTTGGTCTTGCGATCGATGCGCTGAAACTCGTAGCCGGCGGTGCCGTGTAGGCGGCCGGCGAGCCGCACGTCCAGCTCGAGCCCCAGGTCGATCGAGACCGGGGCGCGGCCGCCGCCCGAGAAGTGCGGCGCCGCGAGGTAATCGGCCCGGAACGACATCGTCGCCCCGGCCCCGATCTCGCTGAACGCGCGCGCGCCCACACGTACCGCGCCCACCGACTGCGCGTCGAACTCGGGATCCGCGCCGCGGTGGGTAATTCCCGCCTCGAGGCTGGCGTAGGCCGCAACATCGTAGGCGAGCCACGCGTCCACCTGCGTGGCCGTGAAGCCTGTATCGGCACTGCTCCCGCTGGTGGGATCGAAGCTCACTCGTGACACCGCCGCCGCGGCGCTGAACCGGCGATACCGCGCTGACAGGGCGCCGCCGATGCCCGTGCCCTGATAACGCAGCCCCGACGTCACTTCGCGGTAGCTCGCAAGCACGAATTGGGGCCCGAGCGTGACCTGCTGGGCGAGCGCCGGCCGCGCGCCGAGCGCCAGGGCCAGGACGACGAGGGCCGCGCGTCCCCCCGTCCCCCTCACCGCCCGGCCCCCGACGGCTTCGACAGCGGGGCGATGGTGAGCTGCACCTGCTGGCGCCGCGTGACGTTCTCCTTCGCGATGTCCTGGTTGCGCCGCACGATCTGCTCGTGCAGCAGCTTGTTGTAGAGGATGTTCCCCTGGGCCGGCCGGGCCGCGGGCTTGCGCAGCATCATCACGAACCCCGTGACCAGCGCCGCGCCTCCCACGATGCCCAGCTCGCGCTTCGAGCTGGACCCGAGGCTCGCGCTCTCGAGGCCGAGCGTGCCGACGAGCGCGCCCCCAGTATAAAGGAAGGCGAGCCCCACCGGCCGCCAGCTCTGGGGCGCGATCTCGGTCTCGGGGAGCTCCTGGTACCCGGGGAGGCTGGTCAGGTGGGGCAACGTATCGACGGTGCCGTGGACGATGCGCACGGGCTGCGATGCCGAGAAGCTGTTCTGCCCCGCGGTCGCGTCCACGACGATCAGCCAGTCGCCGGCGGGAACGGGATCCCCGTTCGGCAAGCGTGCCGGCCAGCGCACGTTCACGGTCCCCGTCACCACCGCGGAGTCGACGAGCAGCGAGGCGGCGCCGCTCACCGCCCGCGTGCGGACCCGGGCGGGGCTCGTCACCGTGAAGCGGATCGGAAGGCTTCCCTGGCCCCCCACGAACCGGGCGCTGTCCACCTTCAGCTGGCGCACCACGAGCACCTGTCCCAGGGCCGA
>QHTZ01000094.1 GCA_003221005.1 Gemmatimonadota bacterium | reverse complement strand
AATCCGCGCTGGGGGCTCGACCGTCGTCCAATGCTCGCCCCCGACAACCGCACCGACGATCGTGCCCAGGACCGCCCCGGGGGGCACCGTGTAGAAAAAGACCAACCCGCATAGCTCGCCATGACAGCCACGGAGGGAGACGACACCGGCGAGTACGCCGAGCGCCGCCCCGCCGAGGAAGCCCAGGCCGATGCAGCCACCCCGCCGAGCTCCCCCGCTGCATACGCGAGGGCCCCCGCTGACCTCGAGCCGCGTGCCGCGCTCGCGCGGGAAAGCCACCGTCGTGCCGTTGGCACGCCGCACGACGATGGTGGCGCTGTCGATCGCTTCGAGACTGCCGGGCCCCACGTCGCGCCACCCGTCGGGCGCGGTGACGCGGACGCGAGTGCCCGCGGCCACGGCGGGCGTCTCTTGGGCGCCTAGGGCGCCGAGCGGCAAGCCCAAGGCGAGGGCGAAGCAGCAGCAAATGCGTCTCATGCGTTTCCTCCGGCGTCGACAGTAGCGGGCCCCTCTCAAGCGGGTGTCAAGGGCGGCAACAGGCCCCCATCGCGCCCTGCAGCACTATCCCAAATTTCCCAGTGATCCAGACAGCTTGCTGCTATGTCAGAACAGCGCCACCGTTTCGAGAACCAACAAGGGTTCGCTCTAGCCGGTGCGCCCGACGCGACCCACGATCGAATGCAGGCTGAGCTAGGCTCGTTCCTAAACCCCCTGTACGTGCATCAGGCGGTCGTCCGATGGAGCGAACCGACCCCCTGAACGCTGCTCAGGGGGGCGAGTTCAGATAAAGCAGGGGCCGACAAAACTAGAGAACGACCCCCGTCTCCCATAATTGGATCGCTGCGTTTGTGGAGCGGTGCGGCGGGATGTTGGTCGCCCGCAACGCCCACTTCAACGAGGTGGATGACCTGTTAGCTCAGTCCTGGTGAGACGGTCTTCGGGACGGCTCAATCGCTCCCGCGGCCAGTGGCTTTACGCCCGCGCCGCCGTCCCCCACCGGGCTGTCCTCGGCGTGCTCTGCACCTGCTCCCCCACCACCACGCGCACCTGGTGCGTGGCGCCATCGTCCACGAGGGGGATGGCGGCGGGATCCACGGGGTGGCCGTCCAGCTCGGCCTCCGCGATCCCCCGGCAGCGGTGCTCCGGGTTGGAAACGGAGATCTCATAGCCGGTGCGGCCGAAACGCCACACGATAGCATAGTCGGGCCAGGCCGCGGGGATGCAGGGATCCAGCTCGAAGCTCGCGCCGTGGCGCTTGAGGCCGAGGATGCTCTCCAGGCCCGCGCGGTACATCCAGCCCGCGGAGCCCGTGTACCACGTCCAACCGCCGCGCCCGGCGTGGGCCGGGCTAGCGTACACGTCTCCGGCGGTGACGTACGGCTCGGCCTTGTAGCGCTCGACGTCCGCGGCGCTCCGCGTATGGTTGATGGGGTTCAGCAAGTGGAACAGCTCCACCGCCTCGTCCCCGTTGCCGAGCCGGGCCGCCGCCATGACCGTCCACACCGCGGCGTGCGTGTACTGACCGCCGTTCTCCCTCACGCCTGGCGGGTATCCCTTGATGTAACCGGGGTCCTGCGCCGACTGGTCGAAGGGGGGAGTGAACACCAGCACGACCCGGGCTGCGCGCCGCACCAGCTGGGTGCGGACGGCGTCCATGGCCCGCTCGGCGTGCTTCACGGGCGCGGCTCCGGACAGGACGGCCCAGGACTGCGTGATCGAGTCGATCTTGCACTCGTCGTTCTGCGCCGAGCCCAACGGCGTGCCGTCGTCGTAGTAACCCCGCCGGTACCACTCCCCATCCCAGGCCCGCTCGAGCATGCCCGCCAGCCGACTGGCCTCGCTCGTGTAACGCGCCGCCCGCGCCGTGTCCCGGGTCTCGCACAGGGGGATGAACGGCCGCAGCACCGTGTGCAGGAACCACCCGAGCCAGACGCTTTCGCCGCGGCCCTGGAGCCCGACCCGGTTCATCGCGTCGTTCCAATCGCCGCTGCCGATCAGCGGGAGGCCGTGTGCGCCGGCGGTAAGGCCCTTGTCGATGGCGCGCACACAATGGTCGAAGAGGGGAGCCGATTCGGTGGTGACCCGCGGCTGCCCGTAGGCCTCCGTCTCGCCGGCGGCGAGGACGGGAGCCTCCAGGAACGGAACGAGCTCGTCGAGGATGCCGTGGTCCCCGGTCGCGTCCAGGTAATGCGCTACGGCGTACGGCAACCACAGGAGGTCGTCCGAGCAACGGGTGCGGGTGCCGCGGCCGGAGGGCTCGTGCCACCAGTGTTGCACATCCCCTTCGAGGAACTGCCGGCCTGCGGCCCGGACGATGTGCGCCCGGAATAGGTCGGGCCTCGCCAGGGAGAGGGCCATGGCGTCCTGGAGCTGATCGCGGAAGCCGAAAGCGCCCCCCGGCTGATAGAAGCCGCACCGCGCCCAGAGCCGGCAGCTCAAGTCCTGGTACAGGAGCCACCGGTTCATCAGGAGGTCGAAGGAGTCGTCAGGGGTGCGCACCTGGACGGTCTCCAGGGTGTCGGTCCAGAACCGCCGCACCGCTTCCATGGCGATGTCGGCGGCGGCCACGCTGCCGTGGCGACGCACCAGCGCGCGGGCGTGCTGGTGATCCCCGCCCTGTCCCAGGATGAAGACGAGGCGGCGGCTCTCTCCCGGCGCCAAGCCGATCTCGACCTGAAGCGCGGCGCAGGGATCGAGCCCCGCCCCGAACTGGCCCGACAGGGCGTGGTGGCTCATGGCGGCTGGCCTCGCCGGCGAGCCGTTCCGTCCCAGGAAGGAAAGACGATCTCCCGTCGCCGAGCTCGGCGCCTCGCTGGCGTGCGCGAAGGCAACCCGGCCCGCGAACTCCTGGTTGTAGGGGTTCCTGGCCAGGACGGCTCCCGTCTCCGCGTCGCGCTCCGTCACCACGTGGCGATGTTCCCCAGGCTGCGGCGGCCCCAGGCGCCATTCGTTGTAGGCGAACACGCTCAGTCGCCGCGGGCGGTCGGTCCGGTTGGTCAGGGTCAGGAGTGAGAACTTCACAGGGTCCTTCGCGTCCACGAAGACCGCGAGGTCCTGAAGGATTCCATGGGAGGCATGGGTGAAGCGGGAGACTCCGGCTGCGTGCCGCGTCACGAAGCGGCCGCTCTCTCGGGTCCGTCGCATCGGCCCCGCCGTGGGCGACCACACGTTGCCCCCCTCCTCGTCCCTGAAGAAGAGGGCTTCGGCGGTGGGGTCGGTCACGGGGTCGTTCGCGAAGGGCGTGAGGCGGTTCTCGCGGCTGTTCTCCGCCCACGTATACGCCGAGCCCGATGCCGAGATCACCGTGCCGAATCCTGGGTTGGCGATGACGTTGACCCAGGGGAGCGGCGTCTCCTGGTCCCCCTCGAGGACGACTGCGTACTCGCGCCCGCCGTCGGCGAATCCGCCCGTCCCATTGGCGAAGGTGAGGGCGGGGATCTCGATCTCGACGCCGTGCGGACCGGGGGCCGGTCGCGAGGGCGGCGACGGCAGCAGCTCCTTCCGCCATTGCTGCTCGGGGTACGGCCAATCCAACTGATTCGCCAGCTCGCCGCGATCCCCGCTGAGGATCGCCCGGGCCGCGGTGGCGAGCAGGCAGCGCTCCGTCTCGCGCATGCGATCGCCGCGCAACAGGTACACCCCGCCAGCCCGGTGCTTCCACGCCCCCCAGGGCCCGGTGTCGAGGAGCCCCGCGAGCTCGACGTGTATGTCGTCGAGGTAGCTGACCGGATGCTCGTTCAAGATCACGACGTCGGCGCTCAGGCCCTTGAGCCGCCAGTACTCCTGGGCCTGGAGCACCTGCCGAACGAGGGGGATGTCGCCTCCCTTGACCACGCGCACGAGGAGGATGGGGAGATCGCCGGAGATGCCGTGGGCCCACAGGCCCGGTTGGCCCAGCACGTTGCGCTCCAGGACGTCCGGCCCCGCCCCCAGCGAGGCGTCGGTGTGCAAGACTCGGGAGGCGAGGCGCTCGAAGAGCTGGGCCTCGTCGCTCGAGATGCCCAGGTGCCGTAACGTGCTCTGCGCCTGGGTGAAGGCCAGCGCGAAGGTGCGCGCGGCGGCGCTGGGGTCGTGGTACTTGTGCGCCATGGCCAGAGCGCCATCCCGGCTCACGGCCATCCCCGTCGCGAAGGACAGGCGTACGAATCCACCGGGTGCCAGACGGATGCGCTGTCGCAGGCTGACGATCGGGTCCAGCACGGCCCCCGTGGTGCCGGAGAGGGCTCGCCCGTCGAGGGCCACCGGATCCTCGGGGCTCCGGCCGCGGCCCAGAAACCGCCCGCGGTCGGTTTCCCATTCCACGGGCCCCTGCATCCTCCCGTCCACGCTCAACACGTGGACCGCCCACACGCGGGCCTCGTCCCGGGCGCGGGGTCGCCGGGCGCAAACCAGAGCCGCGCTCTCGGGCAGGTATTCGGTTTCCACGAAGAGTTTGCTGAAAGCGGGGTGAGCCAGGTCCTCGGCGACGGAGGCTAGGGCGATCTCCGCGTAGCTCGTGACCTCGAGCTCGCGAGGCCGGTCGCTCTGGTTGGTCACGGTCAGGCGGCGCACTTCGACGTCGTCCTCGGTTGAGACCGCGATGTCGAGCTGCGTCGCGATGTCCTCGTCCCGGCGGCGGAAGACGGCCTTCTCGGCCTGGAAGGTGACCAGATACTCCTCGGGCTCGCGGTCCGTGGGATGGTAAGCCGCGGACCAGACCGACCCGCTGCGCACGTCGCGCAGGTAGAGGAAGTGGCTTCCCACGTCACGGGTCGAGTCCTCGCGGTACCGGGTGACGGCGCGGCCGCGGCAAAAGCTGGCCCCGCCTCCCGCGTTGGTGACGATGGCGGTGTAGGCGCCGTTGGACAGGAACTGGGCATGAGGGTACCGCGTGTGGGGCGACCGGAAGCGCCGGATCGCCACCGCGGAGACCGGAGCCGCCACCCGCGTCTCCTCGGCGGGCCGGGGCTGCGTGATGGGAGCGTGGCGCGGCGCGCGCTCCTGCAACAGGAGCGCCGTGGCCTGCACCCGGGGATCGGCGTGGAGGCGCTGTACCATCGGATGGCCGAGGACCGCGTT
>QHTZ01000017.1 GCA_003221005.1 Gemmatimonadota bacterium | reverse complement strand
GCGCGCCGCCGCCGGTACCTGGTGGCATCGGAGACACGGTGCTGGTCCCCTTCCCATACGGGTTCGCCCTGATCGGGCAAGCGAAGGCGGGGTTCCCGGCTACCCTGGACTGCATGGACAACCACAACGTCGAACCCGCCGAACTTGCCGGCCTCCACGCGGCCGTAGCGGGCTACAACGCGATGATCAGCAGTCGCGCTACGACTCGGGGCTGGGCGTACCTCGATCCCAACGTCGCACTCGCGGCGCTGCGCGCCGATCCGAATCAGGTGGCGATCTTTCCCAACACGGCGGCCACGAGCTGTAACGGCACTGCGAGCGGCAGCCCGTTCGGCCTGGCGTTTTCCTGCGACGGCATCCACCCGAGCAGCGCTACCCATCGCCTGATCGCCCAAACCATCGTCCAGGTGATCAACGCCAAGTACGGTTCGAACATTCCCGCCGTGCCCTGAGCGCGAACCTCCGGCGGTGAACCGCGCCCTCTCCCCCTGACCCCCTCTCCGCATTGCGGAGCGGGGGAACGGGGGTGAGGTCCCGCGTTGCGGGTGCCGTTTTGCTAATGCGATCCGCGCTCCTGATGCTCGCCCCGGCGCTCGCACTCGCCCGTCTCGACCGAGTCGCGGCCCAAACGGTCGAGCGCACCGATACGCCGAAACAGGGCGTGCTCCGGGTCACCTTCGATCCGCGCATCCTGACGTGGGACCGGGTCTATACCGGCAACGGCCTCGCATCGCTCGGCGCCCCGCTCACGGGCGACACAGTCGGCGCCCCGCACATCCCGCTCGTCGCGCGGCTGCAGCAGGACGTGCGCACGGCGAGCGGTATCCCGGATTTCGTCGCGACGCTCGGCCACGGCCTGCTCGCCGTGTACCAGGAACGACGCGTCACCCCGCTGAACGTCGAATTGGGAGTGACCAGTCGTCTCTCGCTCGCCGTAACGGTACCGGTCGTCCGCACTGCCACGCGCGCTGCCTTGCAGCTCTCACAAGCGAACGCCAACCTGGGTTCGAACCCGCGCGCGACGCTGAGCGGCGCCGATCAGCAGTACACGAGTTTCTTCGGGCAGTTCAGCACCGCCCTGGCTCAGCTCCGCGACAGCGTCGCGACCGGGCATTACGGCTGCCCGCTGAGCCCCGAGTGCGCCCAGGCGCAAGCCCTGCTGACCCGCGGAGACACGCTGCACGACGCACTGCAGCGCATGATCTACGGCGTCGGAGGCGTGGCGTCACCGTTCGTGCCCCTCATCAGCTCGAGCGCAGGGATCGCGATCGCAAGCGGCGTTGCACAGGTCCAGCAGCAGCTGCAGACGACGTTTCACGTGCCGGGCTTCACGGCCAGCTTCCTCCTGGCCGCTGACACGCTCAGCGCGCCCTATACTTTCGACGCATACCTGCCGGGCGTGGTGGGCGCGAACGGCGCGGTCTTCGGGTGGGGGTACAATCCGTTCCGCTACGCCTGGCGGTTGGGGCTGGGAGACGTCGAGCTCGCGGCAAAGTACCGGCTCGTCGCTGGTGGGACGTACGCCGCGGCGCTCGGCGTCCTGGCACGCTTACCGACGGGAACACGCGATTCCACGCTCGAGGTGCTCGACGCGGCCGTTGCGGACCACCAGCTCGACCTCGAGGGCCGGGTCACCCAAGAGCTGACTCTTGCCCACCGGCTGTGGCTCAATCTGTCCGTCCGGGGCGGCACCCAGCGTCCAGGCACCCGGGCGCGCCGCGTCTCACCGCTCGATGCTTTCCTAGTCCCCTTCCAGGCGACCACGGTGTTGAACTGGGACCCGGGCGACTACGCGGCGATCGATTTCGCTCCGCTGTACCGCTTCCTGCCGCAGTTCGCGGCGGGCGTGACGATCGGGTATTGGAGCAAGCGCGCCGATCAATACGGTTACCGCACCGCGCAGGACTCGCTCGCGATCGCAACGGCCCTGGGCGCGCCCACGCCCGCGAACGTGCTCGACCAGGGCACGTCGGCGCGCTGGCTGCGCCTGGGGGTCGCATTCACCTACACGGGACCGGCGGTCGAGAGCGGGTTCACCGTTGAACGAACCGTCAGCGGCGCCGGGGGACAGGTGGCGGCCGCGACGGTGTACCGGCTGGTGCTGCGGATCTCTCGGAAGCTCTTTTGAGCAGCTCCTCGGCGTGGCGCAGCGCGCTCACCATGTCGGGGTCCCCTAACATGCGCGCGAGCTCACGGCGACGCGGATCTCCGCTCACCACCTGCACGTCGCTCGTGGCGACCCCGCCCCGGTCACCCTTGGCCACCACGAGGTGATGATCGGCGTACGCGGCGATCTGCGGGAGATGGGTGATCACGAGCACCTGCCTGTCGCTCCCGCTGGCCACCGCCGCGAGCGCCTCTCCAACCCGCGCGCCGGCCTCGCCCCCGATCCCCTGATCCACCTCATCAAACGCGAGCGTTGGCACGGCGTCGTGGCTCGCGAGCACTACCTTGAGGGCGAGCATGAGGCGCGACAACTCACCGCCGGAAGCGACGCGAGCGAGCGGGCGAGGATCGAGGCCGACGTTGAGCTGGACCTCGAACGTCACGTCCTCAGCACCGTACGCGGTGGGCGTCGGGCGCGCGAGCAGGCAGACCGAGAGCTTCCCACCCGGCATACCGAGCGCCGGGAGTAGCGCGTTCACCGCGTCGGCGAGGCGTGCCGCGCCGGCGGTGCGCTTTGCGGTGAGGGCGGCGCACGCGCGCGCGATGTCTGCCCGCGCTTGGTCCCGTTCCTCCGCAAGCTTGCGGAGGTCCAAGTCCGCCGTATCGAGGAGCTCGAGCTCGCGTGCCGCCAGGTCGCCCGTCGCCAGCACGTCCGCGAGGGTCGGGCCGTACTTCTGGGTGAGCCGAAACAGCACGTCGCGCCGCTGCTCGATCGCCGTCAGCGCGGTCGGATCGGCGTCGATCCCCGCGGAGTAAGTGCGGGCCGCCCGCGCCAGCTCTTCCACGCTGGCGAACGCGGTGTCGAGCAGCTCCTGCCACGCTCCCACCGCCGGATCGACGCGCTGCAGCGCGGCGACGAGCTTCCCGGCACGCGCGAGCCCTGCCGTGTCGAGTGCCTGTTCCAGCTCGCGGGCCAGCCGGCCCAGCTCCTCGGCGTGCGCAAGGCGCCGCGCCTGGGCTGCCAGCGCTTCGTCTTCGCCCACGCGGGGGGCGGCCGCCCCGATCTCGCCTACGACGTGGCGCAGATAGTCGGCTTTGCGGAGTACCTCGTCCTGCTGTGCCCGTAGCTCGCCATCGCGCTGCTCGAGCGCTTTCCAGCGCTCGTGCGCGTTGCGGACGGCGCCGCACTCCAGCTCCGCCCCGCCATAGGCATCCAGGATGTCGCGCTGCACGTCCGACCGCAGCAGCGACTGCGTCTCGTGCTGCCCGTGCAAGTCGACGAGCAGCGCGCCCAGCTGAGCCAGGACCCCGACGGTCGTGGCGCTGCCGTTTACCCAGGCACGGGACCGCCCTTCCGCGACGATTTCGCGCTTCAGGACGAGCATCCCCTCCTCCGCCTCCACCCCCAGGGCGGTAAGGGGCGGTACGAGGCGAGCGAGGGCGGACGAGGAGAATTCAAAGGCGCCTTCGATGACCGTCTTCCGCGCTCCCGGGCGTACGACGTCCACGGACGCTCGTTCGCCGAGCAGCAGGGCGAGGGCGTCCACGAGCATGGATTTCCCCGCCCCGGTCTCTCCGGTGAGGACGTTCAAGCCGGACTTCAGGGGGAGCGTGACGTCGGCGATGACGGCGAGGTCGCGGACGCGCAGCTCCGCGAGCACTACTTGCGCTCGCGATCGGAGAGGTCGCCCCACTGGAGCTTCTTCCGCATGCGCGCGAAGAAGCCTTCGGCGCCGAGCCGGATCAACAGCACCGGCCGCTCGGCCCGCTTCGTGAGGAGCCGCTCGCCCGGCTGGATCGTGGTGCCCACTTGACCGTCGAACGAGACCAGCACCTCCTCCGTCCACGGCGGAATCGGCTCGACCGACACGACCGCGCTCGAGGGAACCACAATCGGGCGGACGGCCATCGTGTGGGGACAGATCGCCGTGACGATGATGCCATCCACCGTCGGGAGCACGATCGGTCCGCCGGCCGAAAGGGAGTAGGCCGTCGAGCCGGTCGGGGTCGCCACGATGATGCCATCGGCCGAGTACTGGCCGACTTCCTCGCCATCGACCGCGAGTCGCATGTGCACCACTCGAGCCACCCCGCCCTTGTGAACCACGACGTCGTTCAGGACGAGCGGCTCGGCGCGGCTCCCGCCTTCGCGGTCCACGATT
Source organism: Gemmatimonadota bacterium (assembly GCA_003221005.1). Classification (GTDB taxonomy): domain Bacteria; phylum Gemmatimonadota; class Gemmatimonadetes; order Gemmatimonadales; family GWC2-71-9; genus AG25. Next base: position 38,133 of record QHTZ01000017.1, on the reverse strand, counting down.
TCGGGGAGGAGCGCAAGCCGCCGCTCGGTGACATACGCCTTGCGGACGAGGGCCTCGAGGGCCCACGCGAGGGTGTGGGACGTGGCGGTCGTGAGGAACCCGACGCGGCCGAGGTTCACGCCGAGGATCGGCGTGTTGGCGCCGTTCAGGCTCCGCGCCGCCCGCAGCAGCGTCCCGTCGCCGCCCAACGTCATGACGCAGTCGAGCTGGCGGGAGCCGTCGAAGGCGGCGGGCGCGGGCCCAGGCCAGTGCGACGCGAGGCCCTGCTCGGTGAAGAGCGTCAGCCCGAGGCGGGGAGCCACCCGTGCCACCTGCGCCAGCAGATCCTTGAGGTCGGGGTACCGCGGGTTCCCTACGACCCCGATGTTCATGACGGCGCGAGCGACTCCAGGGCGGCGAGCGCGCGGACCCGGCCAGCGATCCCGGCGCCGGTGAGGCCGACATCGGCGAGCTGGTGGGCTCGCGGCGCATGCTCGTGGATGCGGTCGGGGACGCCGAGCGGCACCACCCGGACCTCGAGGGGCGGAGCGGTGGTCTGCACGACGGCGGCGACGTACGCGCCGAAGCCGTTCACGACCGTCCCGTCCTCGACCGTCACCAGCAGACGGTGCTCGTGCGCCAGCGCGTCGAGCATCTCGCGGTCCAGCGGCTTCAAGAAGCGGCAGTTCACGACGGTGACATTCCACCCGTCGGCGGCGAGGAGATCGGCTGCTTCGAGCGCGGGCCCGCACATCACCCCGACGGCGAGGATAGCGCAATCCTTCCCCTTGCGCAGCACTTCCCACGTCCCGTACGGGATCGCCGCCACTTCGGCGGCGGGAGGCGCCTCGGCCGGTGCCTTGTCGCGCGGATAGCGCAGCGAGAAGGGTCCGTCGCCGCGCGCCAGGGCGCACCGCAGCAGCCCGATCAGCTCGGCGCCGTCGCGCGGGGCGGTGACCGTCATGTGGGGCACCGCGAGCAGGTACGGGATGTCATACAGGCCCTGGTGCGTCGGCCCGTCCTCGCCCACCATCCCGGCGCGATCGAGACAGAAGATGACCGGCAGCTTCTGGATGGCGACGTCGTGGATGACACTGTCGTAAGCGCGCTGCAAGAAGGTCGAGTAGATGGCGACCACTGGGCGCATCCCCTGAGTCGCCAGCCCGGCGGCGAACGTGACGGCGTGCGCCTCGGCGATCCCCACGTCGAAGAACCGCTCGGGCCACTTCTTCTGGAAGACATTGGTCCCGGTCCCCGACGGCATCGCCGCGGTGATCGTCACGAGATCACCGTGCTCCGCCGCGAGCTGGGTGAGCGCTTCGCCGAAGACCCGCGTCCATTGCGGCGGGCCGGGATTGGCGGGCTTCAGCCGTCCCGTGAGCGGATCATAGGGCGCGCGGGCGTGGTACTTCTCGAGGTCCGGCTCGGGGAGGGGGAACCCCTTCCCCTTTTCGGTGAGGACGTGGACGACCCGGGGGCCTTTCAGGGTCTTCACGAGCTCGAAGGTGTGCACCATCTGCTCGAGGTTGTGCCCGTCGATCGGCCCGAAGTAGCGGAACCCGAGCTCCTCGAACAGCATGCCCGGGGACCAGAGGTTCTTGATGCTCTCCTCGACGTTCTTCGCGAACTCGACGAGGCGGGGCCCACCGACGACATGCGACGCCCGCTCGATCACGGCCTTCACGAGCTCGCGCACCCGGACCGTGATGGGGCTGGCGATGATCGAGCCGAGGTACTTGTTGATGGCCCCGACGTTGGGTGCGATCGACATGCCGTTGTCGTTCAGCACCATGATAATGTCGCGGCCGGAGTGACCCGCGTTGTTCATCGCCTCGTAGGGAAGGCCGCACGTCAGGGCGCCGTCGCCCACGACCGCCACGACCTTGAACTGCTCGCCCCGCAGGTCGCGCGCGGCCGCGATCCCGTACGCGGCGGACAGCCCGGTCCCCGCGTGGCCTGCGCCGAACTGGTCGTGGGGACTCTCGCCGCGCCGCAAGAAACCCGAGAGCCCACCCATCTGCCGCAGCGTCGGAAGGCGATCGTTTCGGCCGGTGAGAATCTTCCATGGATAGCCCTGGTGCCCCACGTCCCAGACGATCTTGTCGCGCGGCGAGTCGAAGCAGTAGCACAAGGCGACCGTGAGCTCCACGACGCCCAGTCCCGCCCCGATGTGCCCCCCCGTCTGGGACACGACATCGATCAGCCGGGTGCGCACCTCATCCGCGAGCGGTTGCAGCTGGGCGCGCTCCAAGCGCCTGACGTCTTCCGGACCGCGAATGGATTCGAGGAGCGCCATCAGGCTTCGGGAATGCGGAACGTGGAATGCGGAATGCGGAATGTCAGGTGGAGCGTCGTGCCGCGAACGACACTCCATTTCGATTCCGCATTCCGAATTCCGCATTCCGCATTCATTTAGTTAGTTCGGCCGCGTCACGATGTAGTGGGCAAGTTCCACGAGTACGGGAGAAACTAACCCCGCCTGCCGCAGGTGGTCTACGGCCAGCGCCGCGAGCCGCTCGGCTTCCGCGCGCGCAGCGCCGACGCCGAGCACCGTCACGAACGTGGATTTGGCGCGGGCGGCGTCCTTTCCCGCCGTCTTGCCGAGCTCTGCGGAGGTCGCCGTGGCGTCGAGGACGTCGTCGTAGATCTGGAAGGCAAGCCCCACCCGCGCGCCGTAGCCGCGCAGCGCTTCCGCCGCCGCTGGGGGAGCCCCCGCCGCGAGCCCCCCGATCGCGCACGACGCGGCGATGAGCGCGCCCGTCTTGCGCCGGTGCACCTCCTCCAACCCTTCAACAGGCAGGGCCTGCCCCTCCGCTGCGAGATCGAGCGCCTGGCCGCCGATCATCCCACCCGCCCCCGCGGCGCGGAACAGCTCTAACGCCACCGCGCCCCGGCGGTCGGCATCGAGCGCGAGGGCCTCCATCCCGCGTGCCAGCACTGCGGCCGCCAGGGCAACCATGTGGAAGCCGGCCCGAGTCGCCGTGGCGACGTCGAACGCCCGGTGCGTCGTCGCCCGACCGCGGCGCAGATCGTCGTCGTCCATGCAGGGCAGGTCGTCGTGCACCAGGGAGTACGCGTGCACCACCTCAATCGCGGCCGCGAGTTCCGCGATGGCCGGCGCCGTGCCGCCCACGGCCTCGTACGCGGCCAGCACCAGCGTTGGCCGGAGCCGCTTCCCCGCACCCAGCAGGCTGTAGCGCATCGCCGCCGCCACCGTCTCCGGCCACAGGCCGCCCGAGTGCTCCCCCCAGTGGGCGAGCACGGCGTCAACCCGCGCCCGGGCGTCGGCCAGATATCCCGCGAGCCCGCGGCTAACGGTCGAAGTCTTCACCGAGGATCTGCTTGACCTTCGCTTCGGCCGCGGTGAGTCGCTCGCGCACCGCGCGGAGCCGCTCGATGCCCTCCTCGAACAGCTTGAGGGATTCGTCGAGATCGAGCTCCTGAGACTCGAGCCGCCGGACGATCTCCTCCAAGCGCTCGAGCTGTTCAGCGAACGTCGGCGACGCGGGAGGAGGGGGGGGGCTCATGGGCCGGCGACGCGCGCCCGCACCTCGCCGTCCGACACCCGGAGCCGGAAGGCAAGTCCGGGCGGGAACTGCGCCACCCGCGTGAGCAGCCGGTCCTCAGCATCGCGGGCGAGGGCGTAACCCCGTTCCAGGATCTTGAGCGGTGAGAGTGCGTCGAGCCGGCCGCTCAACGCGGCAAGCCGGTGGCGGTGCCGCTCGACGCGCAGCGTCATTGTGCCGGCCAGCCGGTCGAGGGAGCGCTCCACTCGCTGCCCCGCGAGGTCGACTCGACCCGCCACCGCGCGTCCCAGCCGCGCGCCGACCTGCGCCAGGTGATCGAGCACCTCCGCCCGATCAGGCGTCGCCGCGGCGGCGGCCGCGGACGGCGTCGCAGCTCGGTAGTCGGCCACGAGGTCGCACAGCGTCACGTCCGTCTCGTGCCCGACCGCGGAGATGACGGGAACGGGCGCCGCGGCCACCGCCCGGGCGACGCGCTCGCTGTTGAACGTCCACAGGTCCTCTTTGGAACCGCCGCCGCGACCCACGATGACGACGTCAAGCCCCGCGATGCGCCCGATCGCTCGGAACGCGGCGCAGATCTCCGCCTCCGCACCGTCGCCCTGCACGCGCGTCGGGACGACGAGCAGCTCGGCGACCGGCCAGCGGCGCTCGACCACGGCCACGATGTCCGTGAGCGCGGCCGCGTCGGGACTCGTGATGACGGCGATGCGCTGCGCGTACCCGGGGAGCGGCTTCCGTCGAGAGCAGCTCCAGAACGGTGAGGCGGAGCTCCCCCTTCTCTTCCCACACCGTGGGCCGTCCGAACGCGAAGACTTGCATGCCGTCCGCGGGGGCCGCCGGGAGGCGCCGGTTCTCGCGCGCGAACATGACGCAGCGGAGCTGCGCCGTGCGGTCGCGCAGGGCGAAGTACCAGTGACCGCTCTGCCAGCGCTTGAAGCCGGAGACCTCACCGCGCACCCACAGCGGCGGCAGCCCGGCCTCGACCACCGCGCGCGCCCGGCGGGTCACCTCCCCCACCGTCCAGGCCCCTTCGGCGGAGGCGGCGGCGAAGAGGTCTACGCTGCCGGCACCCACTGCCGCGCCGCCTGCACCGTGTTATGGAGCAACATCGTGATCGTCATCGGCCCCACGCCCCCTGGGACAGGAGTGATCGCCTCCGCCACAGCGCGCGCCTCGGCAAAGTTCACGTCACCGACGAGGCGATACCCCTTCTTGTGAGTCGGGTCGTCCACGCGGTTCACACCCACGTCGATCACTACGGCCCCGGGCTTGACCATGTCGCCCGTGATGAACTCGGGCTTGCCCATTGCCACGATAAGGATATCGGCGAGCCGCGTGACGGACCCGATGTCGCGCGTGCGCGAGTGGCACACGGTCACTGTCGCGTTGCCCCCGGGGCCGTCCTGCAGCAGCAGCGACGCCATCGGGCGGCCGACCACGAGCGAGCGCCCCACCACCACCGCGTGGCGGCCCTTGGTCTCGATGCCGCTGCGGATGAGGAGCTGCTGCACACCGTAGGGCGTGGCGGGACGGAACCCCGAGGGATCGCCCATCGCCACCTTGCCGACGTTTTCCGGATGGAAGCCGTCCACGTCCTTGCGGGGATCCACGCGGTGCAGCACGCGCCGGGCGTCGACCTGGGGCGGCAGCGGCAGCTGCACGAGGATGCCGTGGATCCGGGGATCGCCGTTCAGCCGGTCCACGAGCGCCACGAGCTCGTCTTCCGGGGTCGCCGCGGGGAGCCGGAGGGTTTCGTGGAAGAGGCCAGCTTCGTCGCACGCCCGTCCCTTCATCTGCACATACGCGTGCGAGGCCGGGTTGTCGCCCACCAGCACGGCCGCGAGCCCCGGGGTCACGCCCCGGCGGCGCAGCGCTGCGATTTCCCCCGCGAGCTCGGCGCGCATCGCGCCGCCCACCGCCGTGCCATCAATTACCCTAGCGGGCAAAGTCCACTGCTCGCGTCTCGCGAATGACCACCACCTTGATCTGACCGGGATACTGGAGGTCGCGCTCGATGCGACGGGCGATCTGCTCCGACAGCGCGCACGCCTTGCCGTCGTCGATCGCCTCGGGCGTCACGACCACCCGCACTTCCCGGCCCGCCTGGATCGCGAATACCTTCTCGACGCCGGGGTATTCGGCGGCGATCTGCTCGAGCTGGGTGAGCCGTTTGACGTAGGTCTCGAACGCCTCGCGCCGGGCGCCGGGGCGCGACCCGGACACGGCGTCCGCCGCCTGCACGATGACGCTGATCGGCGACTCGTGAGCGACGTCGTCGTGGTGCGCGGCGATGCAATTGACGACCACAGGGTGCTCGCCGTACTTCGTGGCCACCTCGACCCCGAGCTGCACGTGCGTGCCGTCGTGCTCGTGCGTCAGCACTTTCCCGATGTCGTGGAGCAGGGCTCCCCGCTTGGCGAGCTCGGTGTCGAGCTTGAGCTCGGCCGCCATGATGCCCGCGAGCCAGGCGACCTCCTTCGAGTGCTGGAGCATGTTCTGCCCGTAGGAAGTGCGGTAGCGCATGCGACCCAGGAGCTTGACCAGCTCCGGGTGCAGGCCATGGATCCCGACCTCGTAGGCCGCCTGCTCGCCCGCCTCGACGACGGCGGCCTCCACCTCCTCCCGCGCCTTGGCGACAATCTCCTCGATGCGCCCCGGATGGATGCGCCCATCCGAGATCAGCCGCTCGAGCGCGAGCCGCCCCACCTCGCGCCGCTCGGGGTCGAAGCAGGACACTACGACGGTGTCAGGAGTGTCATCGATGATGACGTCGACCCCGGTCGCCGCTTCGAAGGCGCGGATGTTCCGCCCCTCGCGCCCGATGATTCGTCCCTTCATCTCGTCGGAGGGGAGCGCGACGGCGGCCACGGTGGATTCGGCCGTGTGCTCAGTCGCCATCCGCTGGATCGCGACGGCGACGATCTTCTGTGCCTCGCGCTGGGCGCTCTTGCGGGCCTGCTCCCGCAGGTCGCGCAGCAGCGCCGCGGCCTCGCTGCGCGCCTCGCCCTCCAGGCGGTGCAGCAGCTCTTGCTTCGCTTCCTGCGCCGTGAGACCGCAGAGCCGCTCGAGCTGCGCCCGCGCCTCCAGCTCCTGGGCGGCCAGCGCCTGCTCGCGGGCGTCGAGCGCGCGGTCGCGCTGGTGGAGCCGCGCTTCCCGCTCTTCCAGCGCGGCGAGGCGTTCGTCGAGCGTCGCCTCGCGCCGCTCCATTTCCCGCCGGCGGCGCGACGCCTCCTGCTCGAACACTTCGCGCGCCTGGAGCACGTCCTCCTTGGCCGCGAGCACCAGACGCTGGCGCGCCTCCTCGAGCAGCCGCTCGCTCGCGACGGCCGCCGCCTGCGCCGCCGCGGTCGCCGCCCGGCGCTCGACGCGCCGCCCCACCAGGTACAACGCCGCGCCGGCGGCCACGGCGCCGCCCGCGAGGGCCCCCAGGACACTCATCCAGTCGAACATCGCATCTATCTCCAGCAGCGCGCCCGGCGGAACGCCTCGGCGCGTGACGATTTTCCGTCGCTACGGCAACGCCACCAGCTTCCGCTTCGCCGGCGGCAGCATCTTCACCAGATCGTCGGCCAGCGCCGTCAGCCGCGCCGCCACCTCGCGCTCACCCTTCTTCGCCTGGAACAGCTCGTTCGTGATGTCGAGCGCCGCGAGAATCGCCGCCTTGTGGATCTCCACGATCGGCCCCTGGGCCAGTACTTTCTTGAGGGCCTGATCGACGTACGCCGCCACCTCACGCGTGTACTCGGGCGGTAGGTCGGAGCGAACGGTGTACTCCTCGCCGCCGATCATCACCTTGACGGCGTGCTTCTTCGTACTCACGAGGCGCTCCCTCCCCCTCCCCCTCCCCCTCCACTCCCGCTCGTGACCCCACGCCCGCCACCGTTGCCACTACCGCCCGGCTCGCGCGCCTGGTCCTCCAGGAACGTGAGCCGCCCGAGCAGCTCGCCAACCCGGGTGCGCGCCGCCTCGACGCGCTGCCGCAGCTGCTTATTCTCCTGTTCCAGCTCCGCGATGCGGTTCCGCACTTCGGGGTCGAGGCGAACGGCGGTGGCGCTGCGCGGCTGGCCCCCGCCCTGGTGCTCCCGCAGCTCAGCCTCGATCTTGAGGGCGCGCGCGTGCCAGGCCGACAATTCGTCGGCCACGTAGCGGAGCACTGTCTCCAGCTGGTCCAATGCCCGCGCGTCAGCCCGCTCTCCGTCGTACGCCAAGCTCGTCCTCCAGGGCCCGCATTGCCGCCGCGAGAATCTTGTCCACCTCGCCCTCGCGCAGCGTGCGGCCCGGATCGCGGAACGAGAGATGCCAGGCCACGCTCCGGTGGTCGGCCGGAATCCCGGGGCCGCGGTATTCGTCGAACACGTCGAGCGCTTCGAGCAGCGTGCCACTGGTGCGGTGCAGCACCCCGGCTACCGCCTCTGCTGTCACGTCGGGCGGCAACACCAGCGCCACATCCCGCTCCACCGGCGGCGTGACTGGCAGCGCCCGGTACAACGCGGGCGCAAGCTCGACAACCTCGAGCCGCACCTCAAAGCCGAACAGCGGCGCCGCCCACACTGGGGCGTCGGCCTCGAGCGCCCCCGCCCACCCACCCACATCATCCCCACCACCGCCCCGTTTCACCGCCACCCAACCCAGCGCCCCACCCGGCGCCGGTTGCACGTGGCACGCGGGGGCCGCCAGCCTGACAGCTAACTCAAAGTGGTGCTTCAAGTCCCATATGTCCATATCAGGTACTTTCGCACCCTCCGTCCAGTGTGGCGGCCGCCGTGCTCCGGTCAGCACACCCGCGACAGCTGTCCGCTCTGCGACGCCACTCGTGCCCCGTCGGAACACCGTCCCCACCTCGAACAGCCGAATATCCCTGTTTCGTCCCGCCCAGTTGTGCTCCACCCGGCGCACCAAGCCCGGGAGCAGTCGGGTGCGAAGGTGCGCCTCCTCTGCGGACAACGGGTTCAGCACCTCGACCGCGTCGGGTCCATCAGCCGGGCCGAGGGGGAACGTTCGCGCCTCGTAGAAGCCGCCGCGCGCGATCGCCTGCCGCACTCGCTCCTTGGCGCGCTCGATTGGTGCATCGGGGACCGTCCCCGGGCGGTACGGACGCAACTCGTCAGGAAAGGCGCCGTAGCCTTTCAGCCGCGCCGTTTCCTCGATCAGGTCCACCTCGTGCGTCACGTCGGGCCGCCAGCCGGGCACCTGCACCGCGAGCCGGCTGTCCTTGGGCGCTACGACGAAGCCGATGGCGGAAAGCAGCTGCTCGATATCGCGGCGTTCGACCGTCATCCCGAGGAGCTGCGCCACGCGCTCCGGACGCAGGAAGATCGTCTTCTCGTGAATCGGTTGGGGCCACAGATCGAGCGCCTCGCGCACCTCGCCGCCCGCGACCGCGACGATCGCCTCGATCGCGCGGCGCAGCGCGTCCGGCATGCCGAACAGGTCGATGCCGCGCTCGAAGCGATAGCTCGACTCGCTCGAGAGGCCGAGCGCGCGCCGTGTGCGGCGGATGCGCGTGGGCTGGAAATAGGCGCACTCGAGGACGAGATCCGTGGTCGCGGGCGTCACCTCGGACTCGGCACTCCCCATCACGCCCGCCACGATGGTGGGCCGCTCGGCGTCGCAGATGGCCGTCATCTCGGCGGTGAGTGTGCGCTCGACACCGTCCAGCGTGACGATGCGCTCGCCGGCACGCGCGCGCCGGATCACGACCGCGGGCCCGCGCAGGCGCGCGAGATCGAACGCGTGCAGCGGCTGGTTCAGCTCGAAGAGGATGTAGTTCGTCGCGTCCACCACGTTGTTGATGGAGCGCTGGCCGATGTTCCCCAGCCGGCCGGCGAGCCAGGCGGGGCTTGGCCCCACGCGGACACCTCGGATGACCGCGGCCATGTACCGGGGACAACCTTCCGCATCCTCGAGGCGGATCTCCACTCCATCCACCGCTCCCCGGTCGGGCCGTCGGACAGCCGGACGGTAGTTCGGTCCGACCGTCCGACGGTCCGACCGTCCGACCGGTAGCTCCGGCAGTTTGATGGTCGCTCCCAACGACGCTCCCAGCTCCCGCGCCACGCCCTTGTGACAGAGCAGGTCCGGCCGGTTCGCGGTCACTTCGATGACGATCTGATGGTCGGCGATCGGGTAGGCGTCGAGGAAGGGCGTGCCGGGCGGGGCGTCGGTGTCGAGCTCGAGAATCCCCGCGTGGTCTTCGCCGAGGCCGAGCTCCTTGGCCGAGCAGAGCATGCCGTTCGACTCGACGCCGCGGATCTTCTTGCGCTCGAGCTTCGCGCCGCCGGGCAGCACTGCGCCGACGGCGGCGTAGGGATATTTCTTTCCCGCTTGCACGTTCGGCGCGCCACACACCACCTCGACCGGCCCTGCTCCTCCCGATCCGCCGACGTCCACGAGACAGAGCGTGAGCCGGTCGGCGTTGGGGTGCTGCTTGACTTCGAGGACGCGGGCGACACGCACGTCCGCAAGATCCTGGTGCAGCGGAACGATCCCCTCGACCGGAGCGCCGAGCATGCCCAGGCGCCGCTCCAGGTCCTGCGGGTCGAGCGCGCGCCCGAGCAGCGCCTCGAGCCAGCGGCGTGACACGATCACGGCGCGCCCTCACCGGAGAACTGCGCCAGGAAGCGCACGTCGCCCTCGAAAAACAGCCGGATGTCGGGGATGCCGTGCCGCACCATGGCGATACGGTGCGGGCCCATCCCGAAGGCGAACCCGCTGTAGTGCTCCGGGTCGATGCGACAGTTCTCGAGCACTGCAGGGTGCACCATCCCCGAGCCGAGGATCTCCATCCACCCGGTCTGCTTGCACGTGGGACACCCTGCGCCATGGCATACGGAGCAGCTCACCTGCATGTCGGCTGACGGCTCGGTGAACGGGAAATAGGACGGCGAAAACCGTGTGGCTGTGTGTGGCCCGAAGAACTGGCGCGCGAACGCCGAGAGGGTGGCCTTCAGATCGACGAACGTCACGCCCTCGTCCACCACCAGTCCCTCGACCTGCTCGAACACGGGAGCATGGGAAGGATCAAACGGGTCGCGGCGGTAGCACTGTCCGGGCGACACGACGCGGATGGGGGGCCGGTACTGCTCCATCGTCCGCACCTGCACCGGGGAGGTGTGAGTGCGCAGCAGCAGCCCGTCGGCCAGGTAGAACGAGTCCTGCACGTCGATCGCCGGGTGGTCTTTGGGAAAGTTGAGCGCGCCGAAGTTGTACCACTCGGTTTCGGCCTCGGGCCCCACGGCGCGGGTGAATCCGAGCTCGCGGAAGATGTCGCAGATCTCCGCGACCACCTGCGTCACGAGGTGGAGCCCGCCGCGCCAGGAGGGGCGCCCCGGCATCGTGGGATCGAGGCCCACCGTCGCACGGGAGGCGCGTGCGAGGTCGCGCTCGCGCGCGGCGAAGGCGGCCTCGAAGTCGCGCTTCAGCACGTTCGCCGCCGCGCCAACCGATCTGCGGTCCGCGGGTTGGAGCTTGGGGAGGTCTCCGAGAATCTTGGTGAGGGCGCCCGCCTTGCGTCCCAGGATCTCCGTCTTCAGATCCTGAAGCCGGCGTTCGTCCGCCTGCGGAATTTCACCGAGACGCTCCCGCAGCGCGTGGACTGCTGCCAGGAGGTCGCGCATGGTCAGAGGGCCTTCTTCGCGACCTCCGCCAGCTGCTGAAACGCTTCGGGGTCCCGCACGGCGAGATCGGCCAGCATCTTCCGGTTGATTTCCACGCCCGCACGCTTGAGGCCGTTCATGAGGCGGCTGTAGGACAGCGCGTGGAGCCGGGCCGCGGCGTTGATGCGCGTGATCCAGAGCCGCCGGAACTCGCCCTTGCGGCGGCGGCGGTCGCGGTAGGCGTACTTCTGCGCCCGCTCGACGGTCTCCTTGGCGGCCTTCCAGAGCTTGCTGCGCCCGCCCCAATAGCCCTTGGCGAGCTTCATGATCTTGTTCTTGCGCTTCAGGCGCGCGACGTTGCTTTTGACGCGAGGCATCGCGGTCTCCCTACGCCATCAGCAGGCGCTTGAGGCGGCGTTCGTCGGCGTGCGACACCAGCGTCGCTTTGCGCAGGTGGCGCTTCCGCTTGGGATGCTTCTTGGTCAGGATGTGGCTCTTGTACGCGCGATGGCGGCGCAGCCGTCCACGCCCCGTCAGCCTGACGCGCTTCCGGAGTGCGCGCTTGGACTTCTGCTTCGGCATGTGGTTCCTCCGTCCGGGCACTCCCTCGGGCGGTTAGCCCCGGGGCGACGCCCCGGGGTTACTTCGGCCCCAGCACCATCGACATGTTGCGGCCTTCGAGCTTCGGCTCCTGCTCGATCTTCGCGATGTCCTTCAGCTCGCCGGCGACGCGGTCGAGCACTTCGCGGCCGAGGTCGATGTGCGCCATCTGCCGGCCGCGGTACATCATCGTCACCTTCACCTTGTTGCCGTCCTGCAAGAATTCCCGGGCGTGGCGCGTCTTGAACGCGAAGTCGTGATCGTCGATGCCGGGCCGAAACTTTACTTCCTTGAGATGAATCACGTGCTGCTTCTTCTTCGCCGCCCGCGCTGCCTTGGCCTGCTCGAACTTGAACTTGCCGTAGTCCATGATCTTGACCACGGGGGGGCGGGCCAACGGTGCCACCTCGACCAGGTCGAGGCCCCGCTGCTGCGCCGCCGCGAGCGCTTCCTCGACAGTCATCACTCCCAGCTGCTCACCGTCGGGAGCGATCACCCGGAGAGGACTGATGCGGATCTGCCGATTTACCCGGGTGCGCGGCGCCTTATTTGTGCTTTCGATCGCCAGGTGTCCGTCTCCTCCTAGAGAAAGAAAACGAAAAAGCGGACTCCAGCCGCCCGGAACCCGCTTTCCTCACATCCGTTCCCCCTCTCCGCATCGCGGAGATGGGGCCAGGGGGTGAGGTCCCAGAACCCTGGAGCACTCTCCCGCGGGAGAGGCCATGCGGGTGAGGCGCCGCCGGCGCCCGCTTACCGTATTGTGGGCACCAAGTTAGCTGCGCTGAACCTGGTCCACAAGGCCGAATCCCTTCGCCTCCCGCGCGAGCCGACCCGCCACGACGTGGGGATCGTGCTCGAAGAACAGCAGCCACTGCTCCGCCTCCGCCCGCCGGTACAGGCTCCGCTTCGACTCGAGCGTGACGAGCGGCTCGAGGTCGTAGCCCATGATCCAGGGGAGCGGCAGGTGGGCCGTCGTGGGCACGAGGTCGGCCACGAAGCAGGCCCGCTCCCCCCCGCTTTCGATCAGGATCGACTGGTGATACGGCACGTGGCCCGGCGTAGGGAGGCAACGAATCCCAGGCAGCACGCTTGCTTCCCCCGTCACGACGGTGAACGGCACCGACTCGAAGTTGTGCGACAGGTAGCTTGCGGCGGTGCGCTCGTTCGTGTGGCGCGCGAAGTCGAGCTCCTTGGCCTGCACCACGTAGCGCGCCTGCGGGAAGCTCAGCCCTACGGCGCCCGCGGGATCACGCCAGGTGTTGCCGCCGGCGTGGTCGAAGTGCAGATGCGTGTTGATCACCCAGCGGATCTCTTCGGGCCGAAAACCCAGGGCGACGAGCGCGTCCTCGAGCTGGGTGGGACCGCGCGTCCCCGCGTTCGCCACGCCGTAGATGTCCCGGAACTTGGCGTCCTCCTTATTCCCCAACCCCGTGTCGATCAGGACGAGGCCGTCATCGTGCTCCACGAGCAGGCAGCGGAGCGCCAGCGTGATACGATTGCGCTCGTCGGGCGGTATGCGGCGCTCCCACAGCGGCTTGGGGACGACGCCGAACATCGCGCCCCCGTCGAGGCGCTGGGTGCCGCCTTCCAAGGCGTGACAGGTGAGCTGGCCGACGCGGAAGGTGGTGTGGGTCGTCAGAGGTCGTCCCGGCGGAGCGGCAGCGTCATGCAGCGGGGGCCCCCGGCTCCGCGCACCAGCTCGCTTCCCTCGATCGCGATCGCCGCCCGCTCCCCCTCCGCCAGCGATTCCTCCCCGCGCGCCAGGCGCGCCGCCGGCACCACCCGGAAGCCGGCGCGCGCCAGCTCGGCAAGCGTCGCGTCGTTGCGCTCATAGGTCAGTACCACGCCGGGGCGCACCGCGAAGAAGTTGCAGGCGCTCGACCATTGCTCCCGTTCCTGCACCGGGCGGCTCGCGCCGCCGCAGAACAGCGGCTCGAGCGGTTGGTCCACCGCCTGAAGGGCGGCGAAGAAGTTAGGCATCTCCTTCACGCCCTTGGAGCGCTTGCGGCGATGCAGCACCGCAAGCCGTTCCGGCCCCACGAAATGCGGCGGATACACGCAGCATGCCTCTCGATCGATCTGCGTGAAGATCATGTCCAAATGGATCGCGGTCCGCTCGTTCGGCAGCACCACGACGATCGCGTCCTGCACGCCGCAGTGCTCGAACACCAGGTCACAGAGGTGGTCGAGCGCCGCCGGGCTGGAGCGCTCGCTGAAACCGAGTAGCAGCAGGTCCGGGCGCAACGGATGCACGTCGCCGCCCTCCAGGGTGTAGTTGCTGCGCTTCTCCTCCGAGCCGTCGTACAGAATGCCGGCGTTCTCGAGGCAGGGGTGATAGCGGAACAGCGCCTTGACGAGCAGCTCCTCCGTCCACCGCACGCCGTGACGCATCGACCCGATAACCGCGTGTTCCCCCATCACGAGGCCGGCGTCCCGGGTGAAGAAGAGATTCGGGAGCGGGGGGAGGGCGTACCGGGTCTCGTTCAGGGCGCGCGCGATCGGACCCGCCTCCTCGAGCGCGCCCTCGATCATGAGCGTGACGAGATCCGCTGCTGAGAGCTCCGCCAGCTGCTTCGCGAGCGCATCCGATGGCACGACCTCCAGCGCTCCCGTGACGAGGTACTCGCGCACCTCCGGCTGCCCGGCGAGCTCCGTGAGCAGCACGCGCACTTCATGCACCTGCGCGAACCGCTCCAGCACGGCGACGAAGCTCCGGTGCTCGCGCTGGGCGAGCTCCAGGTCGATGATGTCGTCGTAGAGGTAGGCCTCACGATTGGCGGGCGTGACCGCGACGAGCTCGCGCCCGGGAGTATGAACCAGCACCGCCCGGAGCGGCCCGATTTCGGAGGTGATGTGGACCCGGGGCATGGGCGGGAATGTAAACGAATGCGGAATGGGCAATGCGGAATGCGGAATTCAAATGTGGGTGTCGCGGAGGCGAACGACCTCCCACATCAATTCCGCATTCCACATTCCGAATTCCGCATTGCCTTCTATCGATTCGCCAGCGCGAAACTCAGCGTCTCGAGCTCGAGCGCCATGTTCACCGATTTCACGACCACGTCGCTCGGCACCGTCAGCTGGATCGGCGCGAAGTTGAGGATCGCCTTGACCCCCGCGTGCACCAGTCGGTCGGTGACTTCCTGGGCGGCGTCGGCGGGCGTAACCACGATCGCGATGTCGCCCGGCTCCCGCTTGAGGTCCGCCTCCAGGTGACCGACGTCCCGCACGAGCAGGCCGTTCCAGCGCGAGCCGACCTTCTTGGGATCGCTGTCGTAGATCGCGCTCACGTTGAAGCCGCGCTGGCGGAACCCGGGGTACTGCACCAGCGCCCCACCGATGCGGCCGGCCCCGATGACCACGATGCGGTAGGTGCGGCGCAGGCCGAGGATGTCGCGCAGCCGAGCGGCGAGCTCGCCCACGGGATAGCCCAACCCGCGCTTGCCGAACGAGCCGAAAAAGGACAGGTCCTTGCGCACCTGGGCGGAGGTGGTGCCGCCGCGGCGGGCGAGGTCGGCGGAGGAGATGGTGGTGTGGCCCTGCCCTTGCGAGTGCTCGAGGAATCGGAGGTAGAGCGAGAGCCGGCGGACGGTGCTTTCGGCGATCTTCCGCATTGTGAATTATTTCACAATTGCTGACTCGCGCGCAAGAGTCGGGCGAACCCCGCGGGAGCAACCCTCTCGGGCCGGCTGACCGGGTCGAGCCCCACCTCGGCCAGCAGCGCCGTCACCGCCGCTGCGGGCTTTCGGGTGGCGGCCATGACCGCGTTCCGCAGCTGCTTGCGTCGCCGGCTGAAACACGCGGCGACGAACGTGCGGAACGCCCCCGTCTCCCCGGGAGTGACGAGCGGCTCGGCGAGCGGCGTGAGCCGCACCAGCGCGCTGTCCACCTTGGGGCGCGGCCGGAACGCCCCCGCCGGCACCACGAGCAGCTGCTCCACGCGGCACGTCGCCTGCACCCCCACGGAGAGCGCGCCATACGGCTTCGTCCCCGGACGAGCCGCGAGCCGGTCGGCGACTTCGCGCTGCACCAGAAACACGATGCGCTCGGGGAGCGGGGGGGTCAGTGCCTTCGCGATGAGCGGCGAGGTGATGTAGTAGGGGATGTTGCCGATGAGCTTGAAATGCGGAATGCGGAATGCGGAATGCGGAATGTCAGGTACGGTGTCGAGAAGTGCGTGCCAATTCAGCTCTAGGGCGTCACCCGGCACGACCGTCACATTTTTGATTCCGCATTCCACATTCCGCATTCCGCATTCGGAAGCGAGCCGGCGATCCCGTTCGATGGCAATGAGCCGCTGGACCTGGGGCGCAACGATGCGGGTCAGGTTCCCCGTCCCCGGCCCGATCTCGAGCACCACGTCGTCGGCCCCGGGGTCGAGGGCCGCGGCGATCTTGTGGAGGAGGTTGGGATCGGCGAGGAAGTGCTGGCCGAGTCGTGTCACACCTTGAGCAGCACCAGGGTACGGTCGTCGGAGGGCGGCGCGCCGCCGGTGAAGGCTGCCAGGTCGGCGTAGATCGCTTCGAGGATCTCGCGCGTCGGTCGCTCGCGCAGCGAGCGCGCGTGACCGAGGAGGCGCTCCTCACCGAAGCGCTCGCCGCGCTCGCTCAGGGCGTCGGCGATCCCGTCGGTGAACAGGCACAACAGGTCGCGCTTGCGCCGCCACGGACGCATCTCGTCACGCCCGTGGGTAGCGGCGAGTCCCAGCGGTGGGCGCGTGGCCGCGAGACGGGTCGACTCCCCGGTCGTCCCCTCGACGACGAACGCGTGCGCGTGTCCAGCATTGGCATACGTCAGACGGCCGACCGAGGGGTCGAGCACGCCGTAGAACAGGGTGAGAAACATCTCGGTACGCGCGAGCTCGTCCTTGAGCGACTCCTCCAGCCGTTCCATGGCCTCACTCGGCGAGTCGGCCGCTTCGCCGTGGATGCCGGACGCCGCCATCGCGAGCGCCATGATGAGCGCGGCCCCGAAGCCGTGGCTCGTCACGTCGCCGATCATCACGCCCAGCCGGTCCCCGGACAGGCTGAGCAGGTTGTAGAAGTCGCCGCCCACCGATTCGGCCTGGCGACAGCGCGCCGCCACGTCCGCGCGTGCCGCGATCACGAGCGGCGAAGGCAGCAGCTTCAGCTGCAGATCGCGCGCGAGCTCGAGCTCACGCCGCATCTGCTGCTGGCTCAGATCACGCGCCGCGAGTCGGGCGTTTTCGATCGCCGCACCGATCTGGTTCGCGATCGCGGCCACGAGCTTGCGGTCCCCCGCCGTGAAAGCGTCTTCCCCCAACCGGTCCGTAAGGTTGATGACGCCGATGGGGCGCGAAGGCTGCCCCGGTGCGGCGTACAGCACGGGGACGGACAAAAAGGCCTTCCCCTTGTAGCGACGCCCCTCCGCGCACCCGGGGTTCTCGGCCGCGGGATCGGTCGGGTCGTACGCGATGATCCGTCCCTCTCGAAACACGCGCGCGGCGACCGAGCAGGCGTCATCCAGCTCGATCGCCTCGGCGTCGCGCGGGTCCAACTCTCCTGGATCGATCCCCCGTGCCGCGACCAGCCGCAGCACCCGGCGCTCCTCGTCAGCCACGAGCAACGTCGCCCGCTGGGCGCGCACGACGGTAGAGACCTCGGTGATGATGCGCTGGGCTGCCTCGTCCAGGCGGATCGTGTGGCCGAGGATCTCGCTGATCGTGTAGATCAGGTCGATCTCCTCGTAGCGCTCCGACAGCTCTGCGGCGACCTGCGTGGCCTCGCGCTCGGTGGCGAGCACGGACCCGACCACCAGCGCGACCGCCCGCCGCATGGCGCCCCCCTCATCCCCTGTTGCTTTTCCCCGGTCCCGAACTTCAAGCCACACGCCGTCCGCATCCGGTACCCGCTCGAGCCACGCCGGACCGTCCGGGGTCGCAACCGGTCCCCCGCCGTTAAGCGGGATGGGGGGCGTCCAGGCGGGCGTGCCCGCCGGCGCGGGACCCGCGAGCGCCTGCACCTTCCTCCCGTCATGGCGCCACACCCGCAATGTCGCGCCGCACACCAGCTCCAGCGCCGGAAGCAGGCGGTCGAGCCGGCTCAGCCCGCCCGGAGCGTCAGGCAAATGGCGTTCCCCTTCGCGTTGAAGGAGACGTGATCGACGAGATGGCGCAGCACGAACAGCCCCCGGCCCACCTCACGCTCGAGGTTTTCGGGGAGGGTTGGGTCCGGCACGGTCCCAGGATCGAAGCCGTCGCCGTCGTCCGCGACGTGCACGCGGACTGCCTCGGGCGCGATTTCCACCCGCACCCGCACCACCTTGGCGGGGTCGTGGCGGTTCCCGTAGGCGATGGCGTTGCTCAGGGCCTCAGCGAGGGCGGTGCGGAAGTTGAAGAGGAGGCGACGCGGGGACAGCGTGCCGACCGGGCAGGAGGCGACGATGAGCTCGACCGCGGGGCCGACGTAGTCCAGGTCGGACGGCACGTTCAGCGACAGCTCGACCTCGGGTCCTGTTCCCAGACGGCGGACGTCGAGGCGCAGCGGCGTGGTCACGGGAGGCAGGCTAGAACGCGCCGAGCGCCTCTTCGGGGGTCTTGGTGATCGAGAAGAGGGTGTCGAGCTTGGTCAGCTCGAACAGCGTTTGCAGGTCTTCGTTCAGGCCCGCCAGCCGGAGCTCGCCCCCCTGCTCGCGGATCTTCTTGGAGAGCGACACCAGGACGCCGAGCCCCGAGGAATCGATGTAGCCGGTGCGCGTGAAGTCCACTACGAACTTCCGGGAGCCGCCGTCGACCGCGTCGAGGACTCTCTGCTTCAGCTCCTGGCGGTTGCCGACGATCAGCTGCCCGTCCACGCCGACCACCACCACACCGCGCTTGTCCTTGTGCACGCTGAAGGTCATCCGCGCTCCTCGGCTTGAAGGACGGCGATGGCCGCCGTGTCCACAATATCGTCGGCCGTGGCACCGCGCGACAGGTCGGCGATCGGGCGGGCGAGCCCTTGCAGAATGGGCCCGAGCGCGGCCCAGCCGCCGAGGCGTTGCACCAGTTTGTAGGCGATGTTGCCGCTGTCAAGGTCGGGAAACACCAGCACGTTGGCGCGCCCGGCGGCGGCCGATCCCGGAGCCTTGCGCGTCGCGACCTCGGCCACGAGCGCCGCGTCCCCTTGCAGCTCGCCGTCGAAGGCGAAGTCCGGCCGGCGGCGGGCGAGCGCGGCGACGCCCTGCTGCACCCGGGCGACGCGCGGCCCGGTGGCGCTCCCCTTGGTGCTGTAGGACAGGAACGCGATCACCGGCTCATCGCCCACGATGCGGCGGCGCTCACGCGCCGCCGCGAGCGCGATCTCGGCGAGCTGCTCCGGCGTCGGCTCCGGGACCGCCGCGCAGTCGGTGAAGGTGAGGACGGTCTCGTCCCGGACCATGTAGAACGCGCCCGAGATCGTCGCGACGCCTGGCGCGGTGCCCACGGTCCAGAGCGCCGCGCGAATGGTCTCACCGGTGGGGTGGACGACGCCTCCCACCATGGCGTCCGCGGCCCCGATGGCGACGAGCGCGGCACCGAAGGTCAGCGGGTGGTCGAGCGCGCTCGCGGCGGCCGCGCCGGTCGGGAAGCGATCGGGCCGGCGCTCGCACAGCAGGCGTGCGCAGGCGTCGCGGCGCGGGTCGCGGCGCACGTCCCCCAGCACTTCCACGGCGCCGAGCTGTTCGGCCACGAGGCGCCGCGCCGCCTCCTGCACCCGGGGATCGGCGCCTTCCGGCAGGACGATGCGCCGACCCGCGCGCCGCGCCCGCTGGTAGACGCGATCCCGGAAGCTCACTTCCTGAATTTCTGTTTGAGCGCCTGGTGCACCGCGGGATGAACGAGCTGGGAGACATCGCCCCCGTAGCGCGCCACCTCGCGCACCAGGCTCGAGCTGAGGTAGGTGAGGTCGAACGCGGGCACGAGGAAGACGGTTTCGAGCTCGGGTGCGAGGTTGCGGTTCATGAGCGCCATCTGGAACTCGTATTCGAAGTCGCTGACGGCGCGCAGGCCCCGCACGGTCACCGACGCACCCACGCGCCGCGCGAAATCCACGAGCAGTCCGTCGAACGACTGTACCTCGACGGCGGGATGCGTCACAGCCTGCCGGATGAGCGCGACGCGCTCCTCCAGACTGAAGAGCGGCTGCTTCGTGGCGTTGACCGCGACGGCCACGATGACGCGATCGGCGAAGTGCAGCGAGCGCAGCACGAGATCCTCGTGCCCCCGCGTGATCGGGTCGAACGAGCCCGGGTAGACGGCGATGCGAGTCGAGGAGGGGCTCACGGCGCGTAGATGAAGGTGACGCAGGTGTCGCCGTAGCGTCGCGTATCGTCGCCCGGGATCGGCTGGTCGGCGGGGTGCTCGATCGAGAACACGCGCGCGAACGGCGTCATCCGGAAGGTCGCCACGAGCAGCGCGGCTTGCTCGCTCGCGTACGGCGGATCGGCGAACGCGACGTCGTACTGCCCCGGGTGCAGCTGCGCGGCGAACTTGAGCGCGTCCTGCCGGTGGATCACGGTGCGGTCGCCCACGTTGAGCGTTTTGATATTGGCGCGCAGCGCGGCGAGGGCGAAGCGATGCACCTCCACGAAGTCCGCGGTCGTGGCGCCGCGCGACAGGGCCTCGAGGCCCAGAGCGCCCGAGCCCGCGTACAGGTCGAGCACGCGCGCACCGCGCGTGGAGCGCTGGATGATGCTGAACCATGCTTCACGCACACGGTCCGCGGTCGGCCGCACTTTGTCGGTGGCCGGAGTCTTGAGGCGGCGGCCCTTGAACTCGCCCGCGATGATGCGAATCATGCCCCAGCCCGTTCAGCCACTTGGTGCGATCGCCGCCACCCGCGCCTGCAGCGTCGCTCTCCCCTGCCACTCGTCGCGCTCCAGGCGGAACGCCACGTCGAGCGGCCGGGCGAGCCAGGCGTCCGGAATCACGTCCGCCCACTGAAACCCGATGGCGGGGAGCACGCCCGACCCGTCGTCCAGGAGGAAGCGCAGGTGGTTCGACCCCACCCGCCGCGCGTTCACGGCGCGCGCGCCCCGCACGCCGAAGACCGGCGCCGGGTTGCCGGGCCCGCACGGCTCGAGATAGCGGATCAGCTTCTCCAGCTCCTCGCTCACGAGGCCCAGGGGCAGCTCCAGGTCGACCCGCTGGGCGGCGACCAAGTCATCGGGGCCAAGAAGCTCGCCCGTCGCCTGCAGAAACGCAACACGAAACGCCTCGTAGCGCTCGCGCCGGATAACGAGGCCCGCGGCCATCGTGTGTCCACCATACTTCTCGAGCAGGGGGGCGAGCCGGTGGAGCACGGCGTGCAGATCGAGCCCGGCGATGCTCCGGCCCGAGCCGCGCCCCAGCTCGCCTTCCCAGGCGATGAGAAACGTTGGGCGCCCGTAGCGCTCCACGAGCCGCGACGCCACGATGCCGATTACCCCGGGATGCCATTCGTCCGAAGCCAGCACCAGAGCGCGGTCGTCCGGCCCGAGGGTGGCATCCGCCTGGGCCACGGCGTCGTCGAGGATGTGTTGATCGAGCGCCTGGCGCCGGGCGTTGAGCGTTTCCAGGTCTCGCGCCAGGCTGGCCGCTTCGTCGGGGGAATCGGTCAGGAGGAGCCGCAGCCCGTCCATCGGCTCGCCGATCCGGCCGACGGCGTTGAGCCGGGGCGCGAGGATAAAGCCGACGTGCCCGGCCCGCAACGGCTTCCCGGCGAGGCCAGCCGCTTCCACCAGCGCCCGCAGCCCGGTCCAGCGGGAGTCCGCGAGCGTCTTGAGCCCGTGACGCACCAGGATGCGGTTCTCGCCCACGAGCGGCACCACGTCGGCGACCGTGGCGAGCGCGACGTAGTCGAGGAAATGCAGCGGCAGGTTGGGCGACAGCCCCAGGGCCGCCACGACGGCCTGGGCCAGCTTGAACGCCACGCCGGCGCCGCACAGCGCCTTGTCCGCGGAGCCGCAGTCGACGCGGAGCGGGTCGAGCACGGCGGAGGCGGGCGGGAGCGCGTCGCCGGGGAGGTGGTGATCGGTGACGATCACCTCCATCCCCGCCTCGCGTGCAGCGCGCACCGCGTCCACCGCCGTGATGCCGCAATCACACGTGACAATGAGCCCGGCGCGCAAGCGCCGCGCTTCGGCGAGACCAGCGGCGCCGAAGTCGTACCCGTCGCGCAACCGGTGGGGGACGAACCCGTGGGCCTGACCGCCCGCGGCGCGCAGCACGCGCGTCAGGAGCGCGGCGGCACATTGGCCGTCGACGTCGTAGTCGCCGTGCACGAGGATCGGCGTCCCGGCGCGCACGGCCGCCACCACCAGCGCCGTCGCGCGGACCATGTCGGCCCACGCGCTCGGGTCACTCAGGCGGTCGAGGTGAGGACGAAGGAACGACTTGGCGAGCTCGGGAACCGCGAAGCCGCGCTGCACCAGCAAGGCAGCGAGCGGCTCCGGGATGGAGAGGTCGACGGCGAGGGCCGTCGTGACGGACGGATCCGGCGGCGCCGCGATGGCCCAGCGGGCCGGGATCATTCAGGGGCGTACAGCAGCACGCCGCAGGCCTCGCAGCTCTCGATCGACGCCCCGCGCTGGATCAGGGCACGTCGCTGGGTGGGCACGGCCGTGAAGCAGCGGCCGCACGCGTCACCGTGCAGCGGGTACAGGGCGAGCGGCGCCTTGCCCCGCCGGATCCGCTCGTAGCGGGTCAGCAGCGCCGAGTCGACGGACGCGGCCGCCGCTTCACGGTCCGCGACCGCGCGCTCGCGCCCGCTCATGATTTCCTCCCGGCGCCCCGCCAGGCCCTCGCGGGCCGGCGCCTGCGCGGCGCGCACATCCTGGAGCGCCTTCTCCGCCTCGGCGGCACGCCGCTCGGCTTCGGTGACGGCGTCGCCTGACCGCATGAACTCGGCTTCTTCCTTGGCGAGCACCGAGCGCGCGAGATCCAGCTCGGCCATGAGGGTCGAGGCTTCCTTCGCCCCGCGCACCCATTCCAGGCGCTGCCGCCGCTGCTCCTGCATCGTGCGATAGCTCGCGATTTTTCCCTCGAGCTCATCGCGGCGGTCGAGCGCGGCCTGGATCTCTCGCCGGGCCGCCGCGAGCGCCTGTTCCGCCGTAGCCAGCGCCTCGTCCAGGACCCGGACCTCGGGCTCCACCGCCGCGAGCGCCGCATCGGCCCCCATCACCGCCTGGTCCTTCTCCTGCAACGCTAACAGCGCTTCAAGTTCCGGACGCACCTCGCCTCCTTGCACTCTTCGCGTTTTCGACGATCTGCCAGGTCGGCCGCTCGGCGTTCCGTTCAGCCACCAGCTGCTGTAGCTCTTGAATGCGACGGAGTTGTTCGTCCCCCGACACCAGCGCCAGCTCACCCTTGATGCGCTCGATCTGCCTTGAGATGCGGTCCGCCTCGATCGAGGCGATGGCGCTCTCGAAGATCTCATCGGGCGAGCTCCCGCCCAGCCTCTCCTGGTGAAGCTGCTCGAGCACCCGGGCGCTCACTTCGTCGAGACGCTCCGGCGCCTTCTCGACCAGTGACTCGAATACCGCGCGATACGGGACGAATTTGAAGCTCTCCGCGTCGACCGCATCTACGACACGGGACTCCCACTCGGGGCTGTGCAGCATGAGCAGGAGCAGCGCCTTCTCGGCGCTGGCCGGAAGGTCGGGATGCGGGATGCGAGATGCGGGAGGGGTAGGGATGCTTCCCGCATCCCGCTTCCCGCTTCCCGACTCGCGCTCCAAGACGTCCTTGCGGACCCCGGCGACCTCCGCTGTCCGCGACAGGTAGAGCTCCCGCGTAATGGGATCCCGCGCCGCGCGGATCGTGGGGAGCAGGCGATCGAGCGCCCGCCGCCGGCCGGGGAGCGAGGCGAAGAACCCTTTGCGCTCGAGGATCTGGATCTTGCGCTCCAACAGGTCGACGCCGTCCTTGAGCGTCTCGGCGAGAGCCCTGCCGCCGCGCCGCTGGACGATGGTGTCCGGGTCCTCGCCATCCGGTAGCGTGGCTACGCTGACGCGCAACCCGTGACGCAGCAGCTCATCGCCCGCCCGGAACGTGGCCCGGAGGCCGGCATCGTCGGAGTCGTAGAGCAGG
The DNA here is from genome assembly GCA_003221005.1 of Gemmatimonadota bacterium. Lineage (GTDB taxonomy): Bacteria > Gemmatimonadota > Gemmatimonadetes > Gemmatimonadales > GWC2-71-9 > AG25. Next base: position 14,383 of record QHTZ01000017.1, on the reverse strand, counting down.
AACACCTGAGACGTGTACCGCGCGACTAGCTCCGCCTGCTCGGCCGTGAGCCCGGTGCCGAGGGGAGCCACGACCTCCTCGAGTCCGGCGAGCGCGAGGCGCAACACGTCGAAGTAGCCTTCGACGATGATCGCGCGCTCGGCCTTGCGGATCGCTTGCTTCGCGACGTGGAGGTTGTACAGCAGCTTCCCCTTGTGGAAGATCGGCGTGTCGGGCGAGTTCAAGTACTTGGGCTCGCCCTCACCCAGGATCCGGCCGCCGAAGCCCACGACCCGCGCCCGCAGGTCATGAATCGGGAACAGCAGCCGCCCCCGAAATCGCGGCACCAGGGCGCCATCATCGCGTTTAACGAGGAGACCGGCCTCGAGCAACACCGGGTCACGCAATCCCAAGCTTTTCATCGCGTCCTGAAAACCGGCGCCGGGAGCCGAAGCGGGGGGGGCATAACCCAGGCCCAGGGGCAGCACTGTCTCGAGCTCGAGGTGGCGCGAGCGGAGGTACTGACGAGCAACCTCGGCTTCAGGGCTGTCGCGGAGCTGCCGCGCATACCAGTCGGCAGCGGCGGCAACGGCAGCGAACAGCGGCTCGTTCGGATCAGGCCCGCTCGGTGCGTTGCGCTCCGGGATGGTCACCCCGACCCGCCGGGCCACTTCACGTACCGCCGTCGGGTAGTCCATTCCCCCCTTCTTCATGAAGAAGGTGAAGACGTCCCCCGCCTCATGGCAGACGAAGCAGTAGAACATCCCCTTCTTCGGGATCACGGCGAAGTTGCGGTGCGTGCCGCCATGGAATGGACACGGGCCGCGGTAGTCGGCACCGGTGCGCTTGAGCTCCACGTGCTCGCCGATGATCCCCACCAGATCCGCGGCGTCGCGCACCTGCTCGATGACGTCGTCGGGGATCACGCTCAGGCCCGGAATTCCACCACGGTGACGCCGGCGCCGCCCTGATTCCCGGGCGCCAACGCGAACCGCTTGACCCGCGCATCGCCGGCGAGCACGTCGTGCACCAGCTTCCGAACCGCGCCCGTCCCCTTGCCGTGAATCACCCGCAGGTAGGGGAGGTCCGCGAGCACGGCGTCGTCGAGCGCCTTGATCAGCTTCGCCTCGGCCTCGTCGAGCCGCAGGCCGCGGAGGGAGATCTCGGAGGCGGCGGTGTCCACACGGTCGGACGCTCGGACGGTCGGACGGCCGGACGGCGTGGGCGCCTGCCGCTGACGCCGCAATTCCTCCAGCGAGAGCCACCCTTCCCCCTTCCCTCGTCCCTCTTCCCCGGTCTCTTCGATCGCCTTTTCGACGAGCCGCCGCGCCTCCTTCGCGGTCGCCTCGTCTACGGCGGCGCGCGCCGCGCCCAACGCGTCTTCGACCCGCCGCCGCGCTTCCAGCAGGTACGCCCGTGCCTGCGCCCGCGCGTCGTGCTCGAGCGCCTGGGCCCGCGCGGCGACCTCTCGCTCGCGATCCGCGACCGTCGCGCCCCGCGACTCGAGCGCGGCCAGGCGCGCGCGCTGCTCTTCCGCCGCCGCATCGAGCTCTTGCGCGCGCAGCTCGAGCTCGCGCGACCGCGCTTCGACCGAGGCGAGCAGGGTGTCGAGCGCCCGCGCCGCATCGGGGAGGGCGTGCTCGGCTTCGGCCAGCACCTCGGCGTCCACGCCCAGCCGCCGCGCGATGGCGAGCCCGTAGGAGCGACCCGGCACGCCCTTCAGCAGGCGGTACGTCGGCGTCAGCGTCTCCGCGTCGAACTGGAGCGAGGCGTTCACGATCCCCACGGTCTCCGTCGCCAACTGCTTCAGCGCACCCAGATGCGTGGTCGCGAGCGTCACCGCGCGCCGGCGGGTGAGCGTCCGCAAGACCGCGGCGGCGAGCGCCGCCCCCTCGGCTGGGTCGGTGCCGCTGCCCACCTCGTCGAGCAGAACGAGCGACTCCGCACGCGCCCGCTCGAGGATGTCGCGCAGCGCAGCCACGTGCGCCGAGAAGGTCGACAGGCTCGCCGCGATCGACTGGCGGTCGCCGATGTCGGCAAAGACCTCGCGGAACACCGGGAGCCGGGACTCGGGACCCAAGGGTGGAATGACACCGCTCTGCGCCAGCAGGCAGATCAGGCCGACGGCCTTGATCAGCACCGTCTTGCCGCCGGTGTTGGGGCCGGACACGAGCAGAGTGAATTCATCGGGAGCGAGCGTCAGGTCGAACGGGACGACTAGATCGCTGGTGTCCCCCTGTTTGTCCTCACCCCCTGAGGCCGGGACGAGCAGGGGATGACGCCCATTGCGGATCGTGAGGGGTCCGTCGCCCAGCGCCGGCGGCCAGCCATTCACTGCGATCGCGTAGCGGGCGCGCGCGCACAGGTCGTCGAACGCGATGCACATCTCCCAGGCGGCCGCGATGGCGGCGCGCGCGGGGCGCAGCCGCTCGGTGAGCTCGCGCAACACGCGCAATACCTCGCGCTGCTCCTGGACCTCGTGCGCGCGCAGCTCGTTACCCAACGCGATCGCTTCCGGTGGCTCGACGAACAGCGTCGCCCCGGTCGCCGATTCGTCGTGCACGATGCCGCCAACCTGGCTGCGCGCGGTGCCCCGCACCGGGATCACGTAGCGGCCCCCGCGCACGGTGACGCCTGCGTCGGGAGCTCGCTCCCGCTGGTCCAGCCCCGCGAGAATCGCTTCGAGCTTGGCGACGAGCCGCTGTCGCGTCTCGCGCACCGCCTGGCGCGCCCGTGCCAGGTCCCGCGACGCGCCTTCGCGCACGGTGCCGTCCGCGTCGAGCGCTTCCGCGAGGCGCGCCTCGAGCTCCTTCGGTGGGAGGGAGACGCGCAGCGCCGCCGTGCGCGGCGCGTCCGCCGCCAGTCGCCCCAGCTCAGCCGCCACGAGCCGTGCCGCGGCGAGCGCGCGTCCGATCCCAGCGAGGGCCAGGCCTTCGAGGGCGCTTCCGGGCACCGCGAGCAGCTCCAGAGCTGGGCCGATGTCCGGGATCGGCTCCGCGCGGATGGCATCATCCACGAGGATACGGGCAGCGAGCTCGGCCACCTGCGCGAGAGCGGCCTGGATCGTAGCGGGATCGGTAGCGGCGGTGCGGGCGCGGACCCGCGCCGCTCCGAGCGGGGATACGGCGTGCGCCGCCACCCGCTCCAGCGCGGCAGGAAACTCAAGTGTATCCAGCACGGAGGGGGTGACCCCTCCCCCCACGCTCATACGGTGGCCGCCAGCTCCTCCCGGGCGATCTGATTCACCAGCTTGCCGTCCGCCCGGCCCTTGAACTGTGGCATGACCTGCGCCATGAGCTTCCCGAGATCCGTAGCGCCGGCGGCGATCGCTGCGCGGACGGCCTCGCGGATCTCCGCGGGATCCACCGCCGGCGGCAGAAAGTCCTCCAGCGCCTTGACTTCGGCCAGCTCCTTGTCGGCGAGATCGGGGCGTTTGGCCGCCTGATACTGCTCGGCCGCCTCGCGCCGCCGCTTGATACCGCGTCGCAGCACCTCGGCCGTCTCGTCATCGGAGGGCGGGTGCGGAAGCTCGAGTTCGCGGTTCTTGAGGTCTGCCAGGATCGTGGAGAGGAGGAGCGTGCGCGCCTGATCGCGTCGTTTGCGGGCCTCGTTCATCGCGGCGCGGAGCCGCTGTGGGAGGGAGAGGGAGAGGGGGGCCCTGTCCACGCTTAGACGGGGCGCATGCGGCGGTTCTTGCGGCGCGCCGCATTCATCTTGCGCTTCTTGCGTTCGCTGGGCTTTTCGTAGTGACGATGCTTCCGCAAGTCGGAGAGAATCCCCGCCTTCTCACACTTCTTTTTGAACCGCTTGAGGGCGCGCTCAAAGCTCTCGTCATCGTGAATGATGACTTCCGGCATCCGATCCCGTCTAACTGTGAGGGAGGTAAAAACTTAGCCCTCACCTAGATGGCCCGCAAGGGTTCACCCCGGTGGCCATCGCATGGCGCGACCGCCGAGCAGATGCAGGTGGAGGTGAAACACCGTCTGTCCACCGTCCGCATTGGTGTTGACGACGATCCGGTACCCGCGCTCCGCGATGCCGACCTCGCGCGCCAGATCGCGCGCGAACCCGAGCATCCGGCCCAGCAATGTGTCGTCCGTCGCGTCCTTCAGGGACGCGATGTGCACCGTCGGAATCACGAGCAGGTGCGTCGGCGCTTGCGGGTTGATGTCCTGGAATGCGAGCAGCCCATCGGCTCGCTTCACCACGGTGGCGGCGATCTCACCCGAGGCCACCTTGCAGAACAGGCAGCCGGTCATGGGCGCCTACGCGCCGAATGCACGTCGCAGCTCTTCCCAGAACTTCCTGCCCGATCCAGCGTCGCTCGGAGGCGCGCTCTCCACGTTGGCGAGCTGCTCGAGCAGCGCCTTTTGCTCCGACGTCAGGTGCGTTGGCGTCCACACGCGCACGCGCACCAGTAGCTCGCCGCGGCCGCCTTCACCCAGCCGCGGGAGCCCCTTGCCGCGAAGCCGGTACATCGTGCCCGTCTGCGTGCCCGGCTGGATCTTGAGCACCGTCTCGCCGTAGGGGGTGGGGACCTTGAGCTCGGCACCGAGCGCCGCCTGGGCGAACGCGACCGGGAGATCGTACACCAAGTCATCGCCATGCCGCTCGAAGCGCGGATCCTCGGCGATTTCGAGCACGGCGATCAGGTCCCCCGGGGGGCTGTTGCGGCGCCCGGGGACGCCCTGGCCGCGCACCGTGAGGTAGTGATGGTCGGCGACGCCCGCCGGGACGTCGATCTGAACCGTCTTCTCGGCCCGCACCCGCCCGTCCCCCTGGCACTTGGGGCACGGGTCCTTGATGACGGTGCCCTCCCCCCCGCAAGTCGGACAGGGAGACACCGCCAGGAACTGGCCGAACATGGAGCGCGTGCTGCGGCGGACCTCACCCGAGCTGCCGCAGGTCGTGCACTTCGTGGGCTCTGTGCCGGTGCGTGCCCCCGTGCCGCCGCACGTGGTGCACCGGTCGAGGGTCCGCAGCTTGACGGTCTTGGTGGTCCCTGACGCCACGTCCGCCAGGGTCAGCTTCAGGGCGACCTTCAGGTCCTCGCCCCGATTGCGGTCCCGCCGTGTCCGCTCGCCACCCCCGAAGATGGCGTCGAATCCGCCCAATCCTCCGAAGTCGCGCATGAAGACGTTGAGCGCCTCGGAGAGATCGAAGTGAGCGAACCCAAACCCCGCCCCGCCGGCCCCGCCCCGCAGGCCCGCCTCCCCATAGCGGTCGTAGGTGGCGCGCTTTTCGGGATCACTCAGCACTTCATACGCCTCGGTGATCTGCTTGAACTTCTCCTCGGCCGCTTTGTCACCGTTGTTGCGGTCGGGGTGGTAGGTCATGGCGAGCTTGCGGTAGGCCTTCTTGATGTCGGCCTCCGAGGCTTCCCGCGCAACGCCCAGCACCGCGTAGAAGTCGCCCGCGCTCATTGCAGCAGCTCGCCCACCAGCCGGCTCGTGTGATCCACCAGGGCTACGATCTTGTCGTACGGCATGCGCGTGGGACCCATGACGCCGATCACACCGGCGAGCGGTCCCGCGCGATACGACGAGGTCACCAGTGTGAAGGGGGCGAGCTTGGGATCCTGGTGCTCGCTCCCGATCGTGATCGTGAGGCCGCCGCCGAGCCGGCGGACCAGGGCTTCGCGCAGCACGTCGCGGCGCTCCGTCACCTGCATCAACCCCTGCAGCTGCTGCTTGGTCTGGAACTCGGGCTGCTCGGCGAGAAGCTGCGCGCTGCTCAGGAGAACGCCGCTCGCGTCCCCGGCGCTCGCGCCTGTGGGCACGTCGAACAGCTCGTCGGCTTCCTGGATGAAGATGTTGATCAGCTCGCTCGAGTCGGGACCGGACACCGCGTCCCGCACCCGCTGCGGCAGCGTCGCGCGGATCTCGCGCAAGGTGAGTCCCGCCAGGCGCCCGCTGCGCACCGCACCGTGCTTGAGCGCCAGAACCAGCAACAGCCGCTCCGAGGTTACCCGCAGCAGCTCGAGCCGTTCGAGCACCGCCTCATCCAAGGAGGGCCCCGCAGCGACGCCGAGCTCCTTGGTGAGCACGCCGAGCACCTGTGCCGCCCGCGCCAGGATCTGGTCCACGGCATTGTGCTCGCCCCCGCCCCCGAGCTCCTCGCGGATCTGGTGTGAATCGGAGGCCGAGACGTCTTGCAGCCGCATGAGGGAATCCACGTACACGCGGTAGGCGAGATCGGTCGGAATGCGGCCCGCGGAGGTGTGGGGGTGGTAGAGGTACCCCTTCTCCTCGAGGTCGCTCATCGTGTTTCGAATCGTGGCGGCGGACACAGCCATCCCGAACCGCTTGGCGATGGTCCGGCTGCCCGCCGGCTCGGCGGTCTGCACGTAGGTCTCGATGACGGCCTCGAGGACCTGACGCTCGCGTTCGGAGAGGGATGTCGCCACTGTAGCCAACCTGTTTGCGGCAAACAATTTAGACAGCCACAGCGAGCGCGGTCAAGTCACGGACCAGGGAGTCGAGGCGCAACCAGCCCTGGGCGGTGCACGCGAGCCGTCCTCCCCGGAGTGCCACCCACCCCCTCTCCACCCAGGCGGTAAGGGGCGGTAGGAGGCGGTAAGGGGCGGAAACAGGCAGACCGGCATCGGTGCGCAGCGCGAGATAGATCCGCTCCAGCTCACGTTGCTCGTCAGTGAGGATCTCCTGCGACTCGATGGCAGAGCGCCCCGACTGCACGGCGCGACGATACGCCTCCCACGGCGCCAGGTTCCAGCGGCGCACGCGGCCGTCGTAGGAGTGCGCCGCCGGACCGAGGCCCGAGTAGGGGCGACCAGACCAGTAGGCGGAGTTGTGGCGGCTGCGGTGCCCGTCGCGGGCGGCGTTCGACACCTCGTAGAAGTGGTAGCCCGCGTTGCGCAGCCGTTCGTGCGCCAGCAGGTATTCGGCGGCGTAACGGTCGTCATCCGGGGCGGAGCTCGTGCCACGGCTAATCCAGCGGGCCAGCGGCGTGCGCTCCTCAACCGTGAGGCCGTAGACCGAGAGATGCGGCGGAGCGAGCGCGAGGGCTTCATCGAGGTCGCGGGACCAGTCGCGGTTGAGCTCGGGGGGGAGTGCGAAGATCAGGTCGAGGGAAATGTTGTCGAGCCCCGCGGCGCGCAGCGTGCGCACCGCGGCTCCAATGCGCGCGGCGTCGTGGAAGCGATGCATCCACTGCAACACATTGTCGTCAAAGGACTGGGCGCCGAGCGACACGCGGTTGATGCCGGAGCGACGCCAGGACGAGGCGGTCGAGAGCGTCACGTCCTCAGGATTCGCTTCAATCGTTACCTCAAGGGCGTCAAGGGAAGGCGTCGAGGAAAAGGCGTCGAGGAGATGCGTGAGAAGAGTCGCGACCGCTTCGGGCGGCAGGAGCGACGGTGTCCCCCCGCCGAGGTAGAGGGAGCCCCGGGGCGACGCCCCGGGGTCAACCCACCCGGAAGAGATCAGGTCCCCCAGCTCGCGCAGCACGCACTCCACGTACCCCCGCACCGGAATGCGCCGGCGCACGGCGATCGAGAAGTCGCAGTAGCTACAGCGGCGGGCACAGAAGGGGACGTGGAGGTAGAGGTGCACGGCGGAAGTATACTCAGAGGGCGACCCGCGAACCCCGGGGCGTCGCCCCGGGGTCAACCTACCCGGAAGCGGGGATCCGGTCCGGGTGCCGGAAGTGCTGCCGGCCCACGTACCCGCGCGCGAGGCCGACGTGACTGCGGGAGAGCGAACCGGCATAGTAGCCGCGGCACCACCGAAAGATCCCTGGACTTCCGCGCCTAAGGTTTAGACGACGCGCAGACTCCGACTTCGCGTGGCGAATGAACGGCGCGAGCGCGACGGCAGGGTTGTAACTCACGATGACATGCACGTGATCGGAGAGGACAGCCTGCGCGTGCACGTGCACGCCGCGGCAGTGAGCCGCTTGACGCACGGCGTCAGTGATGTCAGCAACGTCGACCGCGCGCACCGACCTCTGCCTGCGCCACGTATGCCACGTAATGTGGGCGTATAAGCCACAAGCCTTGTGAGGCCCCCGCTTCCGCATGGCCAGCGCGGGTCGGTTAACCACGGGCCGACGGCCCGGGGTTCAAGGCAGGCGCGCCCACGCGGGCAGCCGCCCAAGCCGACGGCCCGGGGCTCACCGGACCAGCCCAAACACCATCCCCGCCCCCTGCCGCACGACCCCGCGCAGCTCGAGCTCAGTGAGCGCGGTGAGCACGTCGGCGGTGCCCGCACCGACACTACCCACGGCGGCCACGAGCGCGTCCACGTGCTGCGCCTCTACCTGTAGCGCCCGCCACAGCGCCTGCTGCAACTCCGTCAATTCGGGCGGCACGGGTGGGTTGGCCCCGAGCCGGCGGACCGGGGTTGGCGCGCACTCCACTCCTAACTCCTCGAGAATATCCCCCGCCGACAGGGCGGGCTTAGCGCCCTGCTGAATGAGCTTGTTGCAGCCGAGCGACGTTGGGCTCGTGATCGGCCCGGGGACGGCGAGCACGGTGCGACCCTGTTCGAGGGCGCAGTCGGCCGTAATGAGCGCGCCCGAGCCCGGGGCAGCCTCGACCACGACCGTCACCCCAGCAAGCCCGCTGATGAGCCGATTGCGCCGCGGGAAGGCGCCCGCGTGCGGCCGCTCCCCCGGCGGCAGCTCCGTGATGAGGCAGCCGTGCGCCAGCATCCGGTCGTACAGCTCTCGGTTTGCCGCAGGGTAGACGACACCGAACCCGTTTCCGAGCACGCCCACGGAGCTGCCTCCCGCATCGAGGGCCGCCGCGTGCGCGATCGCGTCCAGTCCCCGCGCCATGCCGCTCACCACGACCGCGTACCGCGCGACACCGAGCGCGAGCATCCGGGCTGCTGCCGCACCGTACGCCGTGTGGTTGCGGCTTCCCACGATCCCAGCGGCGCGACGGGAGAGGAGCGAGACGTCGCCCCACACGTACAGCAACACTGGAGGATCAGGGATCTCACGCAGCAACAGGGGGAAGCGCGGATCGCCGTGGACCAGCACCGCGGCACCGAGGCGCTCGATCTCCGCCAGGATCTCGCGACCGTTCTCAAGCCGCGCAGTCCGCACACTCGCGGCTGCCGCGCGACCGAACCCCGGGAGTGCCGCGATCGCGCCGCGCGGCGCCTGCAGGCTCGCTTGGGCGCTCTCAAACGCCGCGACCAGCGTGCGCAGCCGGCCGGGCCCGATGCCGGGCAGCTGCGCGAGTGCTAGATAGGCCGCGAGCTCGTCGCGGCTCCCGACCGGAGCGTCTGCCACAAAGTCTCCAACAGCTCGCGGATCCCCTCTCGAGTCACGGCCGATACGGCGACTGCGGGGACACCGCCCGCCGTGCGGATGGCCGGGAGGCGGGAACCCGATGGGAGCAAGTCGGCCTTCGTCAGCACCACGACGTGCGGCTTGGCGGCAAGCTCCGCGCTGTACAGCGCCGCCTCGCGCATCAGCAGATCGTAGGTGCCCTGCGGATCGGGACTGTCCACCGGCACAAGCACCGCGATGACCCGCGTGCGCTCCACATGCTGCAGGAACCGCAGGCCAAGCCCCTTGCCCCCGTGTGCCCCTTCGATGATGCCGGGGATGTCGGCCATCACGAAGGAGCGGTGGTCGGGGAGCCCCACGACGCCGAGGTACGGCTCGAGCGTAGTGAACGGATACTCGGCGACCTTGGGCCGCGCCGCGGACACCACGGAGAGCAGCGTGCTCTTGCCCACGTTCGGCTCTCCGAGCAACCCCACGTCGGCGATCAGCTTGAGCACGAGCTCCAGCTCGCGCTCCTCCCCGTATTCGCCCGGCTCCCACTCCCGGGGGCTCTGGTGCGTCGCGGTCGCGAAACGGGCGTTGCCGCGTCCGCCGCGCCCGCCACGCGCCACCAGCAGCACATCGTTCGGCCCCACCAGCTCGCCCAGCAGCGTCCCCGTGGCGGCGTCGCGCACCTCGGTGCCGGGCGGCACCGGCAGGTAGAGGTCTGCGCCCGACTTGCCAGTCATGTTCTTCCCTTTCCCGTGCTGCCCCCGCTCAGCCTTCCAGTGGGTGCGGTAGCGGTAATCAAGTAGCGTCGCGAGGTTCGGGTCGGCGCGCGCGTAGACGCTCCCACCCTTCCCGCCGTCGCCGCCGTCGGGACCGCCCTTGGGGACGAACTTCTCGCGGCGGAACGACGAAGCCCCCGCCCCACCTGGGCCGCCGACGACGTGCACCACCGCGCGGTCGATGAACATCCCCACCCCTAGCGCGGAACGCGGAAGGCGGAACGCGGAACGTCGCGACCACCACCGCGCGCGGTCCTGATAGACGCGACCGTGATGGCAACAAGCTGATCGGCCTCATCGCGCAGTGCCGCGACCTGAGCGGAAGGCACGAGCCCAGCCTCGACCAGGAGGTCAAGCCAGAGCGAACTCTCGTCCGCCTCCTCCTCGACAATCCCCATCTTCGCGATAAACTCTCTCCGCGAACGGGCTCGGCGTGCCGATCGATAGTTGGCCGCGACGGACGTTCCGGACCGAAGCAGTTGCCGGCCGATGACCTCGGCAGCACGTCCTCGAGGCAAACGCTCGACGAGACGGACCGTATTCAGAGCGAACTCCTTCGTGCGCTGCTTCAGGTCGCTCGCCGTCAACGAACCCACCATTTATGTTCCGCGTTCCGACTTCCGCGTTCCAAGGTTCCTCCCCCGCACATCCGCCCACAGCTCCCACGCCCGCAACGCCCGCTCCGCTCCCACGTCCTGCTCGACCAGCGCGAGGGCCTCGTCCACTTCTTCCGGGGCGGAGCCGGTGTTGAGGGCGCCACGCAGGTGGGCGTGCAGCTGGCGCGGCGTGTCGAGCACCGCGATCTCAGCGAGCGTGCAGAGCTCGCGGCGCTTGAGATCCAGCCCGTCCCGTCCGATCAGCTTGCCGTAGGCATCCACAACCACGAGTGTCTCGAGCGCCGGGTGCAGCGCGCGCAGGTTCACAAGCAGCTTGTGATAGGTGCGGCCGTACACCGCGCCGCACACGCGCGGGCCCCGCTCCGCCCAGTCACGCCAGGCCTCGTGCGAGAGGGTCTCGCTCCCCGCCGGGGCGGGGCTCACGTCGCGCCACACCGCGAACGCCTGGAGTCCGAGCGCGTACCCCACGTTGAGCAGGCTCTGCAGCAGCAGCTCGTCCACCCAGCGTTCGGGCGTCTGGGCCGCGCGCGCGCCGAGCAGCCGCTCCTTGAGGGCGGCAGTGTCGCCCGTCGCGACGGCGATCGCCACTCGCACGAGGCCCCGCGTCTGCGCGTCGAGCCCGGGCGGGCCACCGGGTGACCCCGGCGCACGACCCCGGGGTTGGTTTACGCGGTCCGGCGTCATTCTACTATTCCCCTTTCCCTATTCCGCATCATTTCCGCGCTCCAGCCCCCCGTTTATCCGCATCTCACCGACCGCCTCCCCGCGCGTGTTCAGGATCAGCTGCGATACCAGGCGCTCCGGCTGCGGTCGCAAGCCCAGCTCGGAGAGGATCCCGGCCATCGCGATCACCGCCGCAGGTCCGTGGCCGTCGGCCACCTTGAGGGCGATCCCCCATCCCTCCTGCGGCAACAAGCCGCAGTACACACCTGCGGCCCCCACCTTGGCGACGACCCGCCCCGGGTGCGCGCGCATCATGTCGGTGCACGGGCGACCGTCGCCGGCGATCAACTCGGGATGGCGGAGCATGGCTTCCACAATGCGCAATGCGGAATGCGAAATCCGGAATGGCGATGCGAGGTCGCTCGCGCCGCGAAACTCCCCCTGCGATTCCGCATTCCGCATTCCGAATTCCGCATTTGCCAAGTGCGCGTACGCCAGCGCCATGTTGCGCAGCGGAATCGCGAAACACACCACGCCGCACCCATCCACCGCAGTGCCGACCCGCTCGGCGGGCACCTCGCTCCAGCGGGCGACCTCGGTCAGGCAGCGCTGCTGCACGGGGTGATCGCGACGGGTGTAGAACGCGACCGGCCAGCCATGGTGGCACGCCAGCGCCAGCATGCCGGCGTGCTTCCCCGAGCAGTTCGAATAGGCGGCGGTGAGCCGCACGCCGCGGGTCGCGTAGTCCTGTGCGACTCGCTCCGAGAGCGGCAGGTGCGACCCGCATAGCAGATCGCGCTCGCTACAGCCGATCTTGTCGAGCAGGTCGCGCACCAGGCGCACCTGTTGCGGCTCGCTCGAGTGGGAGGCGCAGCAGAGCGCGAGCTCGGGCGCGGTGATGCCGAAGCGCTCGACCACGCCGTCCTGCACGAGGGGCAGCGCCTGGAACGGCTTCGCCCCCGAGCGCCAGAACGTCACCAGCTCTGGATCGCCGGCGTGTCCCAGCAGCCGGCCCGTCGCGTCTACGACGGCAGCGTGCACGACGTGGCGGGTCTCCACGAGCCCGCCACGGAGCTCTTCAACGATCACGCTGGTCATCCGCGCGGCCCAACGCCATCGCGATCCCGCTCAACACCAGGAGTCCGCCCACGATAGCCGCAGGCCCCGGCACCTCGTGGATTTGCGGCACCCACCACGCGATCAGGGTCGCACCCACCGGCTCCCCCAGCGCCGCGACGTTCACGGTCGTTGCGCGAAAATGCTTGAGCGCATAGTTGATCCCGGTATGACCCAAGAGCATCGGGCCCGCCGCGAGCGCCGCGAAGACCGCCCAGTCGCGGCGCGCGAACCCGGTCAGCGGCGTGTGTGACAGCAATCCCGCGAGCCCGAGCGCCGCTGCCGCCGCGCCGTAGACGATCGTCACGTAACTCCAGACGCCCACCGTGCGGCGCACCCGCCGCCCGATCACGCTGTACCCCGCGGCCGCAACGGCGCCGATCAGCGCCAGCAGGTCGCCCGTGAGCGCGCCGGGCGACAGGCGCACGTCTCCCAGTCCGATCAGGGTCGCGCCCAGCACGGCGAGGGCGATCCCCCACCGCTCCCGGCTCGCGGGGTGCTCGCCCAGCCACAGTGCGGCGATCGCCCACACGAAGACGGGGCGGAGATTGACGAGCAACACCGAGCTCGCGACAGTCGTGAAGCGCAGCGAGGCGATCCAGGTCCAGAAGTGGGCGGCGAGCATGAGTCCCGAGAGCACCATCAACGCGCGCGCCCGCCCGTCGGTCGCTCGCTCCCCTGCCGACTCCCGCCGGGACAGCGCCAGCGTCACGGGGAGCACCAACGCTAAGCGCCAGAACGAAACGGCGAGGGCTGGCGCAGCCGCGAACCGGACGATCGGCCCCGCGTAGGTCGTGGCGAGGACGGCAAGGAGCAGAATGACGACGGGGGACATGGGCGGGGACAACATAACTGCCGTTGCCAGACCTCCCCAGCCACCCCAAATTGCGCGCTCCATGCGCGTATTCCTCCTGCTGTGCCTCACGGCCGCCGACTTCCCTCTAGCGCTCGCGGCCCAGGAGGCCTCGCCATACGTTCCCCTCGACCACTGGGCCATGCCCTACGTCGAGCACCTCATCTCGGCCGGTGTGATCGCCGACGCGACGCCGCTGACCCGGCCCTTGAAGCAGAGCGACATCGTGCGGACGCTCACGGCAGTGGACACGAACGTGGTCAACACGAGGCTCCGAGCCACGATCCGCCGGCTGCTCAGGGAGTGGGAGACTGTCGAGCACCGGGCACACTATCGCGTGGAAGGGAGCGTCGGCGCCGCCGCGGCGACGCAGGCCGTGAGAGACCCGTTGGAGGTCGATCGGGGGATCCCGCTCCGCAGGCGAGACCCGCGCGCCTTCGGGAACGTGGGGCTCGACGGCGAGTTCCTCTTCGGCTCCTTCGTGGGAGTGACCCACCCGACCGTGGACACTCGGCTCAGGTACGATCCCGACTGGTTCGCCACGGTTGATAACGCGACTCGATTCTCTGAAGCCTACCTCAGCGGTCAATGGAAGCTCGGCGAATTGTTTTTCGGAATCCTCGATCGCAACTTGGGCCCGAGCAGTGTCCAGGGCGTCCTGCTCTCCGACAACCCGTACAGCATGGATCACCTGGCCCTTACGCTTGGAACGTCCGGCATCCAGCTCCAAGCGATAGCCACTCAGCTGAACACCCTTCCCCAGGATACTGGATCTACGCGCGCCCCCGTGAACCGGTACATGGTGCAGAACCGAGTGTGGCTTCACCCACACGGGCGCTGGACGCTGGCGCTGTCGGCCGCGGCCGTCATCTCCGACGTCGGGCGGCAGCTCGAGCCCTGGTTTCTGAACCCGGCGAGTGTCAGCTATTTCCGCGCCTATGGTGGGAACTCCAACAACTTCCTGGACGTCGACATCGAGCGGCATGGCGCCGCGACGTTGTTCGGTCAGTTCATGCTCGACGACATTCAGGTGACTCGCCACGCCGCCTCGGACCTGAAGCCAGCCAGCTATGCGCTAACCGTCGGAGCGAAGGGGCGACTGCGTACGGCGACTGCAACCTGGCTAGTGT
>QHTZ01000071.1 GCA_003221005.1 Gemmatimonadota bacterium | reverse complement strand
CGGCTCAATATCGGCCTTTAGACGAAACAACCCCCCACCGCGAGGCGGTGGGGGGCTCTAATTTCCGGGCTCCTGATTTCAGCCCTGGATGAGGATCAGGAACCTCGAGCCGGTCCAGAACCGATCCGGGTTCGCGATCTTGAGGCTGCCGCTGACGTGACCACCGTCGTCCGGTGGCGTCGCGAGGCCTTCCAGGTCCTGCCGCGATGCGATGCGGTAGGACTTGTCGCTCCCAGGAAGCGGGATCTCCGTCACCACGCGCTTGTTGATCGGCGTGAAGTCGTGCGGATCGAGCCGGCGCGCCGGGACCAGGATCTGCCCCAGCTTAGCGAAGATGAGCGGGAAGCGGCTGCCGCCCTCCTGCACCACGATCCCACGGTGCATCAACTCGTCCCGCGTGCCGATGACGTAGTACACCGTGTTGTTCACTTCCTTGAGCTGGTTCACGGTGTCCGTCAGGGCCACGTTCGTCGCGGTCAACTGGTTGATCTGGTCCGTCAGCGCGGCGATCGTTGCCTTCTGCTGCGCCAGCACGCTGTCATAGTTCGCGATCGTCGCCTCGAGCGTGTGGCGCAGGCTGTCAGAGAGCGACGTGAGATTGTGGATCCGCTGCTCGCTCTCGCGCAGCTTGCGCTCGCTCTCGTTGATCCGCGCCGTGACGTAGTGGATCCGCTGCACCACGCTGTCCCGCGCGGCGCCGAGCGGCGATTCGCTCGAGACACGGAGCTGCTTGGCCGGGATCCGCACCTTGGCAAGATCGGCGCTGATCTCGCTCATCATCCGGGCGTTCTCCGCCACTTCCTGTACCAGCCGGTCCCGCTCGGTGGCAACCTTGGCCATCTGGGCCTGGGTTTCCGCGCTGGGACCCTGCTTACAGCCACTGGCGGCGAGCAGAGCAAGGGCGAGCCCCGTACCCGTCGCGGCGAGACGGCTTCTCGTGAACATTGTCCAGTCACTCCCGGGCCTCAGGGCCCTCAAAGGCAGAGCTGGCGTGACGCGCGTCACGCGATGTCGGGTGATCGGTCGGCGCCGCACGGATGCAATCGGGCCGACCGAGCCATCTGTTACCCCGGTGCCGCGGCGAGGTTCAGGCTCCCGCGTTCACCGGGTCTTCCCCCGTGAGACCTCGGCATGCCGGAAGCAGGTCACGAGGTGGTCGTTCACCAAGCCCGCCGCCTGCATGTAGGCGTAGCAGATGGTCGACCCCACGAAGGTGAAGCCGCGCTCCTTGAGCGTCTCGCTGAGGCGGTCGGACTCCCTGGTCCGGGCGGGGATCTGCCGGATCGTCTTCCAGGCGTTGCGGCGTGTCACCCCGTCCACGAACTCCCACACGAACGCGTCGAACGAGCCCCGCTGCTCCTGGATCGCGAGGAACGCCTGCGCGTTCTTCACGGTCCCGGCGATCTTCAGCCGGTTGCGGACGATCCCCGGATCCTTGAGCAGCCGGGCGATCCTGGAAGCGCGGTAGCGGGCGATCTTTGCGGGGTCGAACCCGTCGAGCGCGCGGCGGAAGTTCTCCCGCTTGTTCAGCACGATGGCCCACGACAGCCCCGCCTGGAACGCGTCGAGCACCAGGAACTCGAAGTGCTTGCGGTCGTCGTGCACCGGGACGCCCCACTCCCGGTCGTGGTAGTCGACCATCAGCGGGTTCGAATTCACCCAGCCACACCGTGTGAACTTCATTGCACGTAGAACGTGGTACGCCCCACCATGCCGCCGCGCTCGAACCACACGGTGACCGGCCCGCCTCCTGTCGCCGCCGCGAAGGCACGCCGCAGGTCGTCCGCTCCCTGGACCCGCTGGCGGTTGATCTGGAAGATCACGTCGCCCGACTGGAGGCCGGTCGCGGTGCCGGCCTCGGGCCCGATGTTATAGATCAGCGCGCCGCGCTCGACCTGGATGCCGCGCTCCTGGCGGATCGCCGGGGTGACGGTGATGACCTGCACGTCGCCCAGCACCGCCACCTTCTCGGCGTTCGAGCTCGGCAGATCGGTCACGCCGAGCCGCGCGGTGCGGGTCCGTCCGCCGCGACGATAGGCGACGGTGAGGGTGTCACCCGGGCTGGCATCGAGCAGCGCCGCCTCCCAGTCGAGGAAGGTGCGGAGCCGCCGGCCCCGGGCCATGAGCAGTACGTCGTCGGCCGCGAGTCCCGCACGCGCCGCCGGGCCGCCCTCGGCCACGGAGCTCACGCGCAGGCCTCCGGAGCGTTTCCAGTCGCGCAGGTTCTCCGCCCCCGTGACGTCCAGGCCCGCCCACGGCCGGCGCACGTGCCCGTAGCGCCGCAGCTCGTCCGCGACCCGCACCGCGCGCTCGATGGGGATCGCAAATCCGATCCCGACCGAGCCGCCTGACGGGGTGAGGATCGAGCTGTTGACTCCCACGACGTGTCCCTGCACGTCGGCGAGCGGGCCCCCCGAGTTGCCGGGGTTGATGGCGGCGTCGGTCTGGATCATCCCCACGTACACGCCCGGCTGGTCGCCCGACGGAAGCAGGTTCCGCCCCACCGCGCTCACAACGCCGGCGGTGACGGTCGGCTCGCTGTTGCCGAGCAGATAGGCGAACGGGTTGCCCACCGCCACCACCCACTCTCCGACCAGCAGATCGGCGCTCCGGCCGAGGGGGGCGGTGGGAAGGCCGGTGGCGACGATCTTCAGCACGGCGATGTCGGTCAGGGGATCCTCGCCCAGGAGCTTTGCGGGATAGTCGGTCCCTTCCCGTGTCGTGACGACGATCTGCTCGGCCCCGTCCGTGACGTGCTGGTTGGTGATGACGACCCCGTCGGGCGAGATGATGAATCCCGACCCGTACCCCTCGACCTGCCGCTCGTAGCCGCGCGGCATGAAGAACTGTGCGAAGGGGTCTTCGGGCATCTGGCGCTCGCGCTTCAGGACGTTGACGCTGACGACCGCCGGTCCCACCCGGCCCGCGGCGTCCACTATCACCGAGTGACGCGCGTCGGATACGGTGGCGGAGCGCGCCTGGCGCTGGGCAGCGGCGTTTGCCGCGGACAGTGTGGCGGCCAGCAGCAGCGTCGCAGTCGTGGATCGGCTCATAGCGTGGCTCCCGATGGGCAGGCGCGTACCATGCGCGGGCGGGGAACCCGCGTCAAGCCGCGGTGCGGTCACGCGGCCCCGTTGATTCCGGGTGCCGCGCGATTATCTTCCCGCCCGCATGAAAGCCACCGACATCCGCCGCGGGCACGTCATCCTCATCGACGGGCAGCCGTGTCGCGTCATGGAATTCACCCATCGCACGCCCGGCAACCTGCGCGCGTTCGTCCAATTGCGTCTGCGCAACCTGGTCACGGGAAACACGTTCGACACCCGCGTGAGCGCCACCGACTTCCTGGAGGAGGCGCGCCTCGACACCAAGGAGTTCCAGGTGTTGTACCGCGACGCCGCGGGGGTCCACGTGATGGACCTCCAGAACTACGAGCAGCACACGCTCGACGACGATACCGTGCTCGATGCCGGGCCGTGGCTGCAACCCGAGATGGTGGTGCAAGTCGAGTGGTTGGACGGCCGCCCCATCGCGATCGAGCTCCCGTCGGTGGTCGAGCTCGACGTGGTCGAGACGGCGCCCGTGATGCGGAGCGCCACGAAGACGGCGAGCACCAAACCCGCCAAGCTCTCGAACGGTGTGACGGTGCAGGTCCCGGACTTCGTGAACGAGGGCGACCGAGTGCGGGTGGACCCGCGAGTGGGGGAGTACCTCGAGCGGGCGAGGTGACCTACAGCCCCAGCTCGAGCTGCACGGCTCCACCAGGCGGTGCGCCAGCGGGAGGAATCACCTCCGCCGCCCGTAGGCCCGCCAGCGCCCGCAGCCGCTCTAACAGCTTCACCGTGGCCCAGCTGTCGCGCTCGCAGTAGGCGAGCAGCGCCTGTCGAACGCGCGCGCGCTCGCGCTGCCCGAAGTACTCCGGCTCGAACACCAGCCGCCACAGCGCCAGCGTCGCGGTCGCGCCGTCCTTGATCTCCAGGTCGTCGTAGCTCAAGTCCGGCACCAGCGCCGGCAGCACGTTCTTCAGCGAGAAGCTCCCACCGAACTTCGGGTGATAGATGTGATTGCGCACGACCGGGAGCAGGTCCACCAGCTTGAGCTCGAGCAGTCCCAGCTCGCGCGCGAGGTGGGGCGCGGCATCCGCCAGCAGCCGAATGCAGCCTCGCTCGAACGACGAGTTGTAGGCCACAATCGCCTGCGCGCCCGCGCACGCCGCCACTAGGCGCTCCGCCTGCTCCGGCCGTGGGTCTCCCGGCCCCTCGACGAGCCAGGCGTGATGCGCGTACCCCCCGTCGACCCGCTGCATGTGCACGCTGAACTGCACCGGCACGTTGTCCCAGGGGCGGCACGCGTTCCACACGGGGATCGCGGGGCTCACGGTCTCGAAGTCGAGGAACGCGAGAGGCGGCTCGAACGGAACGAGCGCCTCGGCGAGTGATTCCTCCACCAGGAGGGCGCCCGCCTTCACCGCGCGCACCTGCCGTGCCTGGATGGGGCTGAGCTTCAACTGGCCGGGCAGGTCGCGCAGCGTGTGGTAACCCTCCGCCTCGAGCTCGAGCGCCCGGCGCCGCATCACGTACAGTTTGCTCACGTGATCCTCGGGCCATGCCGGCCAGCAGCGCTTCATGAACGGACATTCGTACGGCTCGAAGCAGTGGTCCCCGATCGGCACGTCGGGAAGGGGGCCCCCGAGCGCGGCCAGCTGCGCGGCGATCTCGTCGGGCATGGTGGGGAGGAAGCCTTCCACGAGGGGCGTCACATCGCGGCGCACGAACAGGTTCGAGAGATCCGGGTAGCGGCACTCGCGGTTCAGGTACATCACTTCGGCCCGCTCGACCGCGATGCCGTTGCGGCGCGCGAGATAGGTCTGCATCCCCACGTCGGGGATGTGCTCGGGCTTCACGTCGGTGGACGACTTGACTTCGATCAGCTGAAAGCCTCGGTCTCCCCGCTCCAGGATGTCCACCACCGCGTACGCGTCGTCGGAGGCCAGCGCACCCTCGTAGATCGCGGGGGCTGTGTGGTCGAGCGCCGCATGGGTCGCCGCGAGCTTGCGCTCGAACTCGAAGTGCCTGAAGCCGATCAGCTCGCCGCCCGGGACGTACCCGCGTGCCGCCTCCCCCACCCGCTTCCCGGCTTCGAACCGCGCTTGCAGGTCGGGAGTCGGCGCGAGCTCCGGGGCGTCGGGCTCGTGCACGCGCCACCACAGCTGCTTGTGACACTGGAGGCCAGCGAGGAATCGCGACTTTGACAGGCGGGGAAGGTCTCGCTCGGCCGGCATGGGTCTAACAGTAATGCCGACGCTGTGCGGATTCCCACCCTGAAAGGGTGGGCTCGGCTGCCTCGGTACTACGGCGTGATGGTGAACGTAGCGCTCGTTGCCGACGTCACTAGCGGAGCCGCGGCGGTGAGCGTGTAGCCCGTGCCGGCCTTGTTGATGCTCAGGTTGCTGAACGTGGCCACGCCGCGCGACGAGGTCACCGTGCTGGTCCCGGAGAGCGTGCCGCCGCCGGGGTTGGCGCCGATCGCCACGGTCACGCTGTTCGTGTACGTCGTGTCTGCGTTGCCGCTCGAGTTCTGCGCGACGACGACGACGGCGGGGGTGATCACGAGACCTGCGGTCGTGCTCGTGGGCTGGACCGTAAACGTCAGGTGGGTTGCGGTACCGCCCGAACCGACGATGCCGATGACGCGGTTTATCGCGGCATCGCACGCCGCGGCCAGCGCCGCGGCGGCGATCAGGATGACACGCGCTCTTCGCATTGGTGGCTCCCTTCGCTTGCCGCCGGTCACGCTGCGGTTCCACATTATGCGCAATGCGCGTCCTGGTCGGTACGTCCGGCTACAACTACCCCGCGTGGAAGGGGCCGTTCTATCCGCCCAAGCTGCCAGCCTCTGGGATGCTCAGCTATTACGCCGAGCGGCTGCCCACGGTCGAGATCAACTACACATTCTACCGGATGCCCAACGCCAAAACCATCGCCGGGTGGAGCGAGGCGACGCCGCCGCAGTTCACCTTCGTGCTGAAGGCACCGAAGCGCATCACGCACGATTCCCGGCTCAAGTTCGTGGACAAGCCCCTCGCCTACTTTTGCGACACCGCCGCCGCGCTCGGCCCCAAGCTCGGACCCCTGCTGTTTCAGCTGCCCCCGAACTTCAAGAAGGACGCCGACCGCCTGCGTGACGTGCTGCCGTTGATCCCCCCGGGCGTGCGGTGCGCCTTTGAGTTCCGGCACGCCTCCTGGTTCTCGGACGACGTGTATGGCCTATTGCGCGGCCGGAATGCCGCCCTGTGCATCGCCGATACTGAGGAGGCCACCACGCCCCTCGAGGTCACGGCGGACTTCGGGTATTTCCGGCTGCGCGACGAGGGCTACAGCAAGGAGGCGCTCGCGAAGTGGGCCGAGACGGTGCGGGAGCTGGGGCGGGGTTGGAACGACGCCTTCGTGTTCTTCAAGCACGAGGAGTCGGGGATCGGGCCCAAGCTGGCGCAGGAGTTTGCGGGGATGGTTGGGTGAGGGTTTTTCTCCCTGGTGCGTTATGTTGTGTCCTTCAACCTTGCCCCGAGGTTTCGACCCCATGAGGCGATCGAACGGCTTGTCCCTGTTGCTCGTCGCGCTGTCCAGCTTCGCCTGCGGCGGCGGCGCCGCCCGCGCTCCCCGCCAGCGCGTCCTGGACCCGCCGCGCCTGGACCTGAGGCCCTTCGGTCGCGTCGGACTGGTCCTGTTCAGCGTCGAAGGGGCGAGGGGCTCCCTCAATGAGCTGGCAACGCAACGCTTCTCGGAGTACGTGCTCGCGGCCCAGCCCGGCGTCGAGGTGCTCGAGCTCGGGCCCGCCGATTCGGTGCTCCAACGGGTAGGCGAGCGGGTGCCCGGCGCCGCCTCCGCCCAGGCGTTCGGTGCATCGCATGACGTACCGGTCGTCTTCTTCGGGCATCTCAAGGTCTCCAAGGTGACGCCCAGTGGCGGCCTCCACGGCATCAACCTCCCCTTTCTCGAGGCAACCGTTTCCGTCGAGCTGTCCGTGGGTCTGTTCTCGACGAAAACAGGGGGCACCCTGTGGCGCTCGAGCGGGGCCGCCAGCGAGAAGGTGGGGGGCGTGGCGCTGGTGAGCGGTGAACCCATCTTCTCGGCAAAAGACCCGAAGGTCGCGTACGGGAATCTCGTCAACGGTCTCGTCAACGACGTGACGTACGACCTTCGGTCCACGTGGCGCTGGCAGTAGTCCTGACGGCGGCCTTGCTGATGGCGGGGCCGCCCACCTCCTCGTTCTCTCCCTCCCCCACCCAGGCGCTGCGCTGGCGGTTCGTAGGGCCGTATCGCGCGGGGTGGGCCACTGTTGCGCTGGGCGTCCCCAATGCGCCCAACACGTTCTACTTCGGTGGCGCGGGCGGGGGCGTCTGGAAGACCACGGACGCGGGGCGGACGTGGCACGCCCAGATGCAACACGAGACCGCCGCCGCCGTGGGCGCCCTGGCGCTCGCGCCCTCGAACCCCGCGATCCTGTACGCCGGCACGGGGCAGGTGGATGCGCGCTACGACATCATGGCGGGCGAGGGCGTCTACAGGTCCGCGGACGGAGGCGAGACGTGGACCCAGGTGGGGCTCGCTGAAACGCGGCACATCGGGGCGATCCTGATCGATCCCGCCGATGCCAATCGCGTGCTGGTCGCTGCCCTCGGGCACGTCTTCGGCCCCAATCCGGAGCGCGGCGTCTTTCTCACGAGCGATGGCGGCCAGCATTGGGAGCAGGTTCTTCATGTGGACGACGCGACCGGCGCCGTGGACCTCGCGTCAGATCCCACGCATCCGGCGGCCGTTTACGCAGCCGTGTGGCAAATGCGCATGCATCCCTGGCTCGACTACTTCATGCCCCAGGCCGGCCCAGGATCGGGGATCTACAAGAGCGAGGACGGCGGCGCGCACTGGCGGCGCCTCGAGGGCCTCCCCGCCGGTTCCCTCGGCCGCATCGGGCTTGCCGTGGCGCGCGGCAGCGGCGGCGCGACCGTCTACGCCTCGATCGCCGTGGAGGGATCGGCGCTCACCACCGCCGCCGCGCCCCGTGGCAAGGCCGGCCTGTACCGCTCGGACGACGGGGGCGCGACCTGGCAGCTCGTGAACGACGATCCGTCGCTCGCGAGCAGCTACTTCGGGCGCGTCACCGTGGCGCCGAACGATCCCAACGTCGTGTACGTGATGGGGCGCTCGATCCGCCGCTCGTCGGACGGGGGCCGGCATTTCGACATCATCGTGGGCGCGCCGGGCGGCGACGACTATCACTTCCTCTGGATCAATCCCACGGATCCGTCACACATGATCACGGGCACGGACCAGGGCGCGGTGGTCACCGTGAACGGGGGAGTCAGCTGGTCGAGTTGGTACAACCAACCCACAGGCCAGTTCTATCATCTCGCGGCCGACGACCGCTTTCCCTATCACATCTACAGCGGCCAACAGGACAACGGCACGGTCGAGATCGCGAGCCGCGGGCCCTACGGCGCGATCGAGGGGCGCGATTGGCACCCGGTGGGCGGGGACGAGCGCGACTACATGGTGCCGCAGCCCGGCAACCCCGATTTGGTGTTCGGGAGCGGGCTGGGCGGCCACGTGTCGCGCTTCGACGAGGCGACGCGCCAGGCGGCTGAGATCTCCCCGTGGCCCGTGTCGACCTACGGCGCGCGCCCCACCACGGTCCGCTATCGGTTCACGTGGATCACGCCGCTCGTATTTTCACCCCGGCCGCCGCACGCGATGTACCTGGGCGCCCAGGTGTTGTTTCGCTCTGTCGACAATGGCGACCATTGGACCGTCGCGAGTCCCGACTTGAGCGGCGCGACGCCCGGCGCCAAGGACTGCGACCGGCCCGACCTCGCCGGCGCGCGCGCCTGCGGCTTCGGGGTCATCTTCGCGATCGCGCCCTCGCCGCTCGCGGCCCGCCTCCTGTGGGTCGGGACCGACGACGGCGTGATCCAGCGCTCGAGCGACGGCGGCGCCCACTGGCGCAACGTCACGCCGGCCATCGCCCCGCTGTGGGGCACCATCAGCACGATCGCGCCGTCGCCCTTCGACACGAGCGTCGCGTACGTCGCGGTGGACACGCACCGGCTCGATCGCTTCGTGGCCCTCATCCTGAAGACGGCGGACGGCGGGCGGCACTGGCAGTCCATCAGCCACGGGATCCCCGCAGGCGAGTACGTCAGTGTGGTTCGGGCCGACCCGGAGCGGCGGGGTCTCCTCTACGCCGGCACCAACCGGGGTGTGTACCTGTCCCAGGACGACGGAGCGACGTGGCAGTCGCTGTCACTCAATCTTCCAACCACTTGGGTCCGCGATTTACTCGTGCACCAGGGGGACCTGATCGCCGCCACGCAGGGCCGGGGCATCTGGGTGTTGGACGATGTGGAGCCGCTGCGGGAGGACCCCGCGGTGCTGGCGCAGCCGGTGCACCTGTTCCGTCCGGCGCCCGCCTGGCGGCTCTCCGGCAACGAGAACCGCGACACGCCGTGGCCTCCCTCCACGCCGCTGGGCGAGAACCCGCCGACTGGGGCGGTGATCGACTACTCCCTGCGGAGCGCGCCGGCCGGCCCCGCGAGGCTCACGCTGCGGGACGCCGCGGGGCGCGTGGTGCGGCGCTTCGCGAGTGACGCCGCCCCGGAGGAGCTGCCGGCGGACCGCTACTTCGAGGTCGGTTGGCTAGGAGAGCCTCCGCGCCTCTCGGCCGCTCCGGGGATGCACCGCTTCGTCTGGGACCTGCGTTACCCCAGGCCCGCGGCTCTCAAGTACGAGTACTCGATTGCAGCAGTGTGGCAGCGGGGCGCGCCGCTCGATCCCCAGGGGCCCCTCGCACTCCCCGGCCGCTACAGTGTGACGCTGACCGTCGACGGGAAGGACTACACCCAACCCCTCACCGTCCGGCTCGATCCGCGTGTCCATGCGACTGCCGCCGCGCTGGGCCAACAGCTCGCGCTCGCACAGGCGGTGGACAGCGCGCTCGCGCTGGCGGTGGCGACGCACGCCCAGATCGGGCGCGTGCTCGAGCAGAAGAAGGAAAGCGCACCTGCGGCGTTTCGCGACTCCCTGACGGCGCTCGCCGATGGGGGCGACTCGAGCTTCGCCGGTCTGGCCGGCGTGTTCGCGAACCTCGCGACCGCCGTACAGAGTGCTGACGGCGCTCCCACGCAAGGGGAGCGGGCCGTGTTCGCTGCGTATCGCCGCAAGCTCGACCGCGCGCTGGTGCGGTGGCGCGGATGGGCGAAGCCCTAGCGCCGCTCCGGGTTCACATCGATTCTGCCGAGCCGCTGCGTGCCCGAGAGCGCGAGCCAGAGCCGTCCGCGCGTCGAGTCCAAGCTCATGTTGCGCACCACCGAGCCGCGCGTCGGGATGGCGACCGTTTCCATGTGCTCGGTCGCCGGGTCGAACACGACGATGTCGTCCTTCCCCGACTCGTCGTACCAGATGCGCCCGTCGGGAGTGATCGCGATCCCGTAGGGATCACTCCCCGACCCGCCCGGGCTCGGGAATTCGCGTACTTGTCCCGTCGCCGGGTCGAGGCGGCCGAGCCGGCTGCGCGCGTAGTCCGTGTACCAGACGATCCCCTTGGCATCCACGACCAGACGCCGCGGCCGGGCGCCGGCGTCGGGCAGCGCGAGCTCGCGCAGTGAGCCGTCCGCGGGGTTGATGCGGCCGATCTTGTTCGTCCCGAACAGCGCCATCCAGATCGCGCCGTCGACACCGGTGACCAGCCCGTAAGGCCGCGCTCGCGGCGTCGGAACCAGGAAGATCTTCGCCGCGCCGGTCGTGGGATCGAGCACGCCGTAGCGGTTCGCCCCCTGGACGGTGAACCAGATTTTCCGGTCTTGATACAGCAGCGTGTGAGGGTCGTGCGCCTCTTCGGGCAAGACGTATTCGGTGATCTTCCCGGTAGCGGGGTCGAGTCGGCCGATGCGGCCCCTGAAGTTGGCCGTGTACCACACCGCCCCGTCCGGTGCCACGATGATGCCGTGCGGTCCCGAGGCGGGGGTCGGCGTGGGGTAGTCCGTGACCGTCCCGGTCGCGGGGTCGAGCCGGCCGATGTAGCTGTTCATCTGGTCCGTATACCACACGATGCCGTCGCGACCGACGGCAGGGTCGTGCGGGAAGGCCCCGGGGCGGGGGAGCAGGTACTCCACGACGATGGGCGGCGGGTTGAGGAGGGCGAGGAGAATCAGCCCGAGGGTCATACCGCAAATCTACGCAGGGCGCGCGCCCTACGCCCCCGCCGTCAGCCTGCGATAGATGGACAGGTGGCGCAGCGCCGCGGCGCGCTTCCCCATGCGGTCGTACAGCCGTGCCACGTTGAAGTGGGCGTCGGCCAGCTTGGGGTCTGCGGCGAGCGCCCGGCGGTAGGCCTCGATGGCGTCGGCGAGCCGGCCGAGGTCTTCGAGGGCGATGCCGAGGTTGAACGCGGCGGTGGAGTGCTCCGGATTTTCCTGTAGCGCCAGGCGGTAATGCCGCTCGGCCTCTTCGATCATGCCCTGCTCCTGCAGCAGCCGGCCGAGGTTGACGTGGGCGTCCCCGTGATGGGCATCGAGCTCGAGGGCCCGCCGGTACGCGTCGCGCGCCTCCGTGGGCGCCACGGCCTCTAGCTCGAGCCCCAGCTCGTACCAGTCTGCGGCGTCCAGATCCGCCTCCACCGCCTGCGCCGCCCGAGCCGTGCGGCGCGCGATCGGAGCCGCACGGCTGGCGAGGTCCGACACCGCGAAATCGAGCTGCGTTTGCCCCGAGTCCACGCTCCACGTGGCTGCGCCGTCGCTCACCACGATCCGGTCGCCCTCGGCCGCGATCCGCAGCTCGGCGAGCGAGCGCCCGCGCGGGAGCTGCGCCCTGAGCCGCCGCAGCGCCAGAACATCAGCTCGCCGCGCGGCCCCCGTCCGGGCGTAAAAAAACCGTCGCGCGCGAATACTCGCACCTGCGCGACGGTCAATCCCAGCAGCCGGGCGACGTCTCGGGAAGTGTATCCCTTCAACGGCCTCCAGCCACCTTGCGCTTCGGCGCACCCTTTGCTTCCACCCGCTTCGCCGGCTTCCGCTCAGCGCCGCCCCTGCCGCCTTTCAGGCTTGCCTTGAGCGCTTCCATCAAGTCGATGATCTGCGTCTTGGGCGCTTCGGTCGGCTCTTCGGTGATCTCGTGGCCCTCGACCTTCTGCTGAATCTGGTCGAGAATCCGCCGCCGCACGTTGTCCTTGTACGCCTCGGGGCGGAACTCCTCGGAAGTCCCCTGGTCAATGACCTTGATGGCCATGTCGAGCTCGCCCTTCTTGACTTCGGTCTTGGGGATCGGCACGTCGGCGATCGAGCGCAGCTCCTCGGGATACTTGAGCTGCTCCAGCGCCAGCCCGCCGTCCAGCGGACGCACGAGGATGAGATACTGCTTGCCGCGCGCCGCCCACTGGCCCAAGGCCACACGGCCGGTCTTCTTGAGCGCCTCCGACAACAGCTTGTAGGCTCGCTCGCCGCCCTTGTCGGGCCCCAGGAAGTACGTCTTGTCCATGTAAATGCGGTCCACCTGGTCCGCCGGCAAGAATTCCGTGATCTCGATTGCCCCCGTGCCCCGCGGCTCCTCCAGCGTCTTCAGCTCCTCGGTCGTGAACTTGACGTATTGGCCTTTCGTGAACTCGTAGCCCTTGATCATGTCGTCCTTCTCGACCTTCTCGCCGTCCTTGGCGCAGACGTACTGCTGCTTCAGGCGAGCCCCGTCTTTCCTGTGGAGCCAGTTGAAGGAAATGGTCGCGGCCGACTCGCCGGCGGAGAACAGCTTCACCGGCACGGAGACGAGGCCGAAGGACACCGTGGCGGAACCGATGGAATGAGCGCTCATGAGAGGCTATGATACGAACCCGACCCATGCCTGCCAAGGGGAAGACCGATCCGCTAAGCGCCTACCGCGCAAAGCGCTCGCTGGAGCGCACGCCCGAGCCAGGCGCCCGGCCGGCGGTTCCGGCCGCCACAGCGGGCGGCCTGTTCGTCGTTCACATGCACGCCGCCACCCGCCTCCATTGGGACCTGCGGCTCGAAATGGAAGGGGTGCTGAAGTCGTGGGCGGTTCCCAAGGGCCCGTCCGC
Organism: Gemmatimonadota bacterium; assembly: GCA_003221005.1. Taxonomy (GTDB): domain Bacteria; phylum Gemmatimonadota; class Gemmatimonadetes; order Gemmatimonadales; family GWC2-71-9; genus AG25. The sequence continues at coordinate 70,317 of QHTZ01000071.1, read as the reverse complement.
GAACCCCGCCGACAAGCGCCTTGCGGTGCACGTGGAGGATCACCCACTCGAGTACGGCGACTTCGAGGGGATCATTCCGGAAGGCAATTACGGCGCGGGCGCCGTGATCGTGTGGGACCGCGGGGTGTGGGTCCCCATCGAGGATCCCTTGGAGGGCCTGAACAAGGGCAAGCTCCTCTTCGACCTGAAGGGCTACAAGCTGCGCGGTCGGTGGACGCTCGTGAAGATCAAGAAGGGTGTGAAGGAATGGCTCCTGATCAAGGAGCGCGATGCTTTCGTCTCCACGAACGGTGCCTTTCCCGACGAATCGGTGCTTTCGGGCATGACGGTCGAGGAGCTGCGCGCCGCGCAGGACCGGGCGGCGCCCATAAGGAAGGAGCTGGCGAAGCTTGGCGCCCCCAAGCGCGCCGTGCGGGTCGAAGATACGGAGCTGATGCTGGCCGAGACCCGCGAGCAGCCGTTCTCCAAGGCGGGATGGTTGTTCGAGCTGAAGCTCGACGGGTACCGGCTGCGCGCGGCGCGGGAGGACGGAGAGGCGAAGCTCATCTCCCGCAACGGACACGATCTCACCGCCGGCTTCCCCGAGATCGCGCGCGCCGTCGCGGCGCTGCCGTACGAGGGGCTGATCCTGGACGGCGAGCTGGTCGTGGCGGACGACGCGGGACGGCCGAGCTTTTCCCGGTTGCAGATCCGCTCCAAGCTGTCGCGTGCCCCGGAGGTGAAGCGCGCGGCGGTGGAGACGCCCGCCACGCTGTACGTGTTCGATCTGCTCGCGTTCGAGGGCTTCGATGTGCGTCCCCTCCCGCTCGTGCAGCGCAAAGCGATCCTCGCGAAGCTGCTGCCGCGCGCCGGCGCCTTGCGCTTCTCCGATCACTTCGAGACCAAGGGGGAGGCGTTGTACGAGCACGTGGTCCAGCTTGGGCTCGAAGGGGTCGTGGCCAAGAAGGCCGACTCCGCCTACCGCGGCGGCCGCTCGGCCCACTGGCTCAAGATCCGCGCCGATCGCACCGACGATTTCGTGGTGGTGGGGTACTCGCGTCCCAAGGGTTCGCGCGGCGGGTTCGGCGCGCTGCACCTCGCGGGCTACGAAGACGGGAGACTCGTCTACGCGGGCCGGGTCGGCTCCGGGTTCACGGCGCAGCAGCTCAAAGAGGTGAGCGCCCAGCTCGAGGGCGCGGTGCGCGACACGCCGCCCTGCGAGTGTCCTCCCGCGCTGCTCAAGGACAAGGAGAACGTGTGGGTCGAGCCGAAGCTCGTCGCCGAGGTGCGCTTCAAGGAGTGGACGCCCGACCATGTGCTCCGCCAGCCGGTGTTTCTGAGATTTCGGGACGATAAGGAGCCGAAGGATTGCGTGATTACGAGAAGCGGGATGCGGGATGCGGGAGACGAGATGCCTGAATCGGAGCCGCCCGACGCGGCCACGCATCCCGCATCTCGCATCTCGCATCCCGAGGTAGTCTTTTCGAACCTCGACAAGGTGTTTTGGCCCGACGAGGGCTACACCAAGGGCGATCTCATCGAGTATTACCGGGCGATTTCCCCCTGGCTGTTGCCGTACCTCAAGGATCGGCCCGTCGTGCTGACCCGGTTCCCCGACGGCATCAAGGGGAAGTCGTTCTTTCAGAAAGACGCGCCGGGCTTCATCCCCGAGTGGCTGCGCACCGAGCGGATGTGGAGCGAGGACACACAGCGCGACATCGACTATTTCGTGTGCGACAACGTCGAGTCACTGCTCTACCTCGCCAACATGGGGACGATCCCGCTACACGTGTGGGGGAGTCGCGTCGCGACGCTCGAGTTCCCGGACTGGTGCATCCTCGATCTCGACCCGAAGGAAGCGCCGTTCACGCACGTCGTGACGGTGGCGCGCGCCGTCCGCAAGCTGTGCGACGAGATCGACCTGCCGTGCTTCGTGAAGACGAGCGGCTCGACGGGGTTGCATGTCCTGCTGCCGCTGGGGCGGCAGTGCACCTACGAGCAGGCGCGCTCCTTGGGCGGGCTGCTGGCGCGTGTCATCGCGGGGCAGCTGCCGGACGTCGCCACGATCACGCGCCAGGTGGGAAAGCGGGGGGCGCGCGTCTACCTCGACTACGTGCAGAACGGGCACGGACGGCTGCTCGTGGCGCCGTTCAGCGTGCGCCCGCTCCCCGGCGCACCCGTCTCCATGTCGCTCGCGTGGGGCGAGGTCACACCCAAGCTCGACATCCGGAAGTTCACGCTCCAGAACGCGCCGGCGCGGATGAAGAAGCTCAAGGACGATCCGCTGCGTCCGGTGCTCGATCTCAAGCCGGACCTGGTCGGCGCGCTCGAGCGGCTGCATGCGCGACTCGGCTGAAGAGCGCCGCGTCACCGTCGGCGAGCGGGTAGGTGAGGTGTCGGCGCTGCTACTGAAGCCGGAGGGCGCGCGGCTGCTCTACGTCCTCGCGCACGGCGCCGGGGCGGGGATGCGCCATCCGTTCCTGGAATCCATGGCGGGTCGCCTCGCGGAGCGAGGAATCGCCACGCTGCGGTATCAGTTCCCCTACATGGAACGGCGCGCACGCCGTCCCGATCCCCCAGCTGTCGCCGAAGCGACGGTGCGCGCGGCGGTGGAGGAGGCGGCGCGCGCCACGCCCGGCGTGCCGCTGATCGCCGGTGGGAAGTCGTTCGGCGGACGAATGACCTCGTCCGCGCAGGCGAGCGCGCCGCTCCCCGGGGTGCGCGGGCTGGTGTTCCTCGGCTTCCCCTTGCACCCGCCCGGCCGGCCTGGAGACGAGCGGGCGAAGCATCTCTCCCAGGTACACATCCCCATGTTGTTTCTACAGGGCACGCGAGACGATTTCGCGGACTTGAAACTCCTCCAACCGCTCGTGCAGCGCCTCGGCGGGCTCGCCACGCTGCATCTGGTACGGGACGGGAATCACTCGTTCAAGCTGCCCAAGCGCGCTGGCAAGACGGACACGGAAGTGATGGCCGAGCTGGTCGACGCGATCGTCGAGTGGACGGCCCGCCTGACCTGATCAGCGAGCACGGCTGCGTGCGCAGTGACTGCTATTTGTTCACCATGGCGCAGGATGGAACGCAGCTCCCACAAGCACGAAGCAGCCGGTGGATTTACTCCCCGCTGATAAGGTGACAGTTTTGCGAGTCTGCACCCGAGCCCCCGCGGAGGGCAGATGCCGAACTATTGGATTCTCAAGACCGAGCCGTCTGCATACAGCTACGACCAGCTCGAGCGCGACAAGACCGCCGTGTGGGATGGCGTGAAGAACAACCTCGCTCTCAAGCACATCCGTGAGATGACCCCGGGCGATCGGGTCCTCATCTACCACACCGGCGACGAGAAAGCCGTCGTTGGGATGGCCGAGATCACGTCCGTGCCGTATCCCGACCCCAAGCAAAAGGATCCAAAGCTGTTCGTGATCGACCTCCGCGCCGCTGGGCGGTTGCCCAAGCCCGTACCACTCGCGGCCATCAAGGCCGAGAAGGCGTTCGCGGATCTCGCCCTGGTGCGGATGGGCCGGTTGTCGGTGGTGCCGGCGACTGCCGCCCATTGGCAGCGGCTGCTGAAGCTGGGAGGCCGCTAGCGGCATTGCGCGCTGCGCGGATCCACATCCTCACCTCGGGGAGCGTGGGCCGCGGTCCGCGATGAGTGACGCTGAAGACCGACTCCGGTGCGGCCGCTGCGAGCGCGGCCACCGTCGTGACCCCCCCCTGCATCAGCGCTGCCGCGTGTCGGGTGCCGATCCCGCGGAGCGTGGTGAGCTCAGCCGCCGTGTGCACCGCGCGAGCCTCGTCCGGTGTGAGCCGGGCCCGGTTTACCAGCTCGTCGGGCGCGCTCTCTGCGATCCGAAACACGTCGTCCAAGCCGGCCGCCTCGAGCCGGGCGACTGTGCGACCGCTGACGCGCGGTAGATCGGCGAGCCGCGGCACAGTCGAGCTGACTGTCCAGCGGTCCATCCCGACGAGAACGAGTACCGCCAACAGCGCCGACGCGAGCACGGGGGCCCAGCGCGTGCGGGCGGCCAGCAAGTGATATAGCGACCACACTTCGAGCGCGAAGAACGGAAAGCCGAGAAATCCAACCACGGGCATCTCGAATACCTTCAGGTGCTCCAGGAACGGCACCGTGTAGATCCACTTTCCGCGCGCGTGCGCGTTGAAGGCCTCCCACAACACCCCCGCCGCGAGTCCCGCGACGAGCAGTCGCGCGACGCGCCCCCACTCGCCGCGCCGCATGTCTCCGAACAGAGACAGCGCGGGGTCGGTGCGATAGAGCAGGGGCTCGGCGATCAGCCAGATCGCGCCCCATGTGAGGGGATGGAGATAACGGGGCAGGGCCAGTGTGGCGCCGAGTGTGATCACTCCCAGCGCGAGGGCGGCGGCCAGCTCGCCGCGCCGCTCGCCGAGCGGCGGCGCGGAGAGCGTCCGCCACGCGCCGAGGCGCTCGAGCAGCCGCTCGGGGAGCAGGATCGCGGGCACGACCGTCGCGAGCGATACGGTGATCCCGAGCCACCGCTCGACGCGGCCCGCGGGCAGGAACACGTAATACCAGTCCTGGAGCCGGAAGTTGATGGCTTCGAACAGAAACCAGATGACGGCGGACCACCACAGCATCGGGAGGAGTACGCGCGGCCGGGCGAACAGCGAGGGGCCGCCGTGCCACATGATCAGCAGATCGAAAATGACGAGCGTGGGATACCACGCGAAGACGTAGAACCAGGTCGCCACCGGGCTCACCTGGAAATGCAGCAGCACGACCGCGACCGCGAGGGCGGCGCCCGCGCCCGCGAGTCCCGCCGCCAGCTTCGCTCGGCTACCTTCCATGAGGCATGAACCTATCACCCGACCGCCCACCCGCCGGTCCGCCCGTACGCCGCATTCTCCTTGCCGACGCCGACGCGTTTTACGTGGCCGTGGCGCGGCTGGTGGATCCGGACGGTGCAGGACGGGCACCGCTCCTCATCGTGGGCGGAGCCGTCGAGCGCCGCGGGGTGGTGACGTCGGCGTCATACGAAGCCCGCGCCTACGGCGTGCAGTCCGCGATGCCGATGGCCCGCGCGGTCCGCCTCTGCCCGGACGCGCTGGTCGTGCCGGTCCCCTGGGAGGCGTGTGCGGAGAAGGGCGAGCAGATCCGCGACGTGCTGCTGCGTTTCACACCGCTGGTCGAGCGTGCGTCGAGCGACGAGTTCTATCTCGACCTGTCGGGGACGGAGCGGCTGTACCAGGAGGAGCCGCTTGCAGCCACCGCGCGCCGCGTCCGGCAGGCCGTGCTCGACGAGACGACGCTGTCGATGTCGATCGGGGGCGCCACGTCAAAGGTCGTGGCGAAGCTTGCCGCAGGCGTGGCGAAGCCGCGCCCCGGCACGACGGCGGACGGCGTCCACGTGGTCGCGCCGGGTGGCGAAGCGGAGTTCCTGCGGCGCTTTTCCCTGGGCGATCTGCCGCTCGTCGGCCCCAAGTTTCAGGAGCGGCTCGCCCGCCTCGGGCTGCGCACCGTGCTCGACGTCGTGGCGTATCAGCGCGACGCCCTGATCGCGCGGCTGGGCGAGCGCGAGGGGGCGTGGCTGTACGATCGGGTGCGCGGCATTGACTCATCGCCTGTCCAGTCGCGCGACATCCCGCAATCGCTCAGCCGGGACGAGACCTTTCCGCGCGATCTGACCGACGACGAGGCGCTCGCCGCGGAGCTCCTGCGGCTCGCGGACCGGGCCGCCGCCGATCTCCGCGAGGCCGGCCTGGTGGCCCGGGGAATCACGGTGAAGCTGCGGGACTCGGATTTCACCACCCGCCAGGCAAGCCGGACGCTCTCCGCCCCGGTGCGGTCGGATCGGGTCGTCTACGCGGTGGCGCGCGAGCTGCTGCAGAAGCTCCGCGCCGCGCGTCGCGTTCCGGCGCGCCTGCTCGGCGTGTCGCTGTCGCAGCTCCTCCCGGAGGACGCGAAGACGCAGCTGTCGCTGTTCGAGCTGGCAGAAGACCTGGGGCCCGAGACCGAGCGCGATCGCGTGATCGCGCGGGTGATGGACCAGCTGCGCGAGCGGTTCGGTCCGGACGCGCTGCAGCGGGGTCGGAGCCTCGCGGAATGACCTTCCAGTCGATCAACCCGGCCACGGGTGAAGTGCTCGAGACCTTCGCGGCGACGGCGCCGCCGGAGCTCGAGCAGGTGCTCGCGCGCGCGGATGCGGGGTGGCGGGAATGGGGGGACAGAGCGTCCGGCGAGCGCGCGAAGCTGCTGTCCGCCGTCGCGGGCCTGCTGCGTGAGCGCAAGACCAGGTACGCCCGCACCATGGCGCTGGAAATGGGGAAGCCGTTGCGGCAAGGCGAGGCGGAGGCGGAGAAATGCGCCTGGGCGTGCGACTACTACGCGGAGCATGGCCCTACGTTTCTCGCTCCCGAACCACGGCGGACCGAAGCGGCGCGGAGCTACGTACGCTTCGATCCCCTCGGGCCGGTGCTCGCGATCATGCCGTGGAATTTCCCCTTCTGGCAGGTTTTCCGGTTCGCGGCGCCCGCGCTCGTGGCCGGCAATGTCGCCATCCTGAAGCACGCCCCCAATGTCCCGCGTTGCGCGCTCGACCTCGCGGCGCTGTTCCGGGACGCGGGGTTCCCCGAGGGCGTGTTCCAGTCGATCCTGGTGGAGCCCGATGCGGTCGCCGGCGTGATCGCGGATGCGCGCGTCCGCGGCGTCACTCTCACGGGCAGCCCGCGCGCGGGGTCGAGTGTGGGAGAGGAGGCCGGGCGGCACCTCAAGAAAACCGTGCTGGAGCTCGGCGGCAGCGACCCCTTCATCGTGCTGGCCGACGCGGATCTCGACGCAGCCGCGCGCACCGCCGCCGAGGCCCGACTCCTGAACAGCGGCCAGAGCTGCATCGCCGCGAAGCGCTTCATTGTCGTCGATCGCGTGGCGGATAGGTTTCTGGAGCGCTTCGCGGCGGAGCTACAGAAACGCCGGGTTGGCGACCCGCTGGCGCCCGAGACGGAGATCGGCCCCCAGGCGCGGTCCGATTTGCGGAGTACGCTGCACCGTCAGGTGGAGGAGTCGCTGCGGCGCGGCGCCCAGCTGGTCCTCGGGGGCCGGGTACCCGAGGGTCCGGGCGCCTTCTACCCGCCCACGATCCTCACCGCGGTGCGCGAGGGCATGCCGGCGTTCGACGAGGAGACGTTCGGGCCGGTGGCGGCGGTGATCCGCGCCCGCGACGAGAGCGACGCGCTCCGTCTCGCCAACGCCTCCACCTACGGGCTCGGCGCGGCGGTGTGGACCCGGGACGTCGCCCGCGCTGAGCGGCTCGCCGGCGCGCTCGAGGTGGGCAGTGTGGTCGTCAACGGTCTCGTGAAGTCCGATCCGCGGCTGCCGTTCGGCGGCGTCAAGCGGTCGGGCTACGGCCGGGAGCTCTCGGAGTACGGTCTCCGGGAGGTCGTGAACGTCAAGAGCGTGTGGATGACGTAGCCTACATCGCCCCGAGCGCGGCGGCCGCCTTGTTCACATCGCCCGGCTTGACCCACAGGATCCCGCCCCAGCGCCCCATCCCCGCGGATATGCCGGTGACCGCTGTGACGTTGATCTTCGCGGCAGCGAGCCGCGCCATCACGCCGCCGACCGCGCCCATGCGATCGTCGCCCTCGATCAGGAACACCGTCTTGGGCTTGCTCAACTTGATCTTGGCATTCTTCGCGGCCGCGAGGAACGCCGCGGTGTCCGCCGGGACGAAATCGATCTGAGCCTTGCGCGCGCTGGGAAATCCGTGCACCGCGCGCAAGTTGACGCCGGCCATCCGCAGGGCGTCGAGCAGTCGGGTGCCCTCGCCCGGCTTGTTCGCCGCGGTGGTGTAGTAGTACTCCACCTTCCGGATCATCTCCGCCATCGTTCCCTCCCTCTTGGGGCCGGGAGATACTAGCTGCTGGTTTAATCCCTGTCGAACTGCAGCGCCAGGCGCAGCTGCCGCAATGCCCGGTCGATCGCCGCAATCGCAGCGACCCGGTGTCCGCCGAAGTCGTGCGCCGCGTGCATCAGGTGGAACTTGGCCCGCTCGAGCGCCACGATCGCGCTGTTGATCTCAGGGTGCGGCTCCGCCGGCAGCACGACGGTGGGGTCAGGAGGCCTCCCGGCACGGGCCGCGGCTGGTAGGGAGAACCCCGCGAGCCCGACCAGGGCGGCGGTGGCGAGGCGGGTCGTCAGCGTGGTGCGCATAGGGGCTCCTGAGCTGAGGTTGCCTGCTTGCGCCGCGGACCGTGGCAGCGCCGCAACATCCATAGGGGTTGCCCGCCCCGTGCGCAAGCCGCGCCGTTTTGCGTTTTTGCTTCGTGCGCGTCACGTTTGCTGCCTCGTCCAGGAGACCATCCCGTGATGCCGCTGCGCCGCACGATCCTTGCGTTCGCCGTCACCTTCGTGTGCGCGCTGCTGGTGTTCACGCTGCCCCGGTTCACCTGGAACTCGGTGCAAGCGGCGATCTATCCCCAACAGGCGGCCGCCCCGGGTGCCGCCGCGGTGTCCGCCCCCGCCCCCGATACCCAGGCTGCGGTTCCCCCCGTCGCCGCCCGCTCCGTCGGCGCTCGGCTCATGGGGGTATTCGGTCTCGCCGCGATCCTTGCGATCGGGGTCGGCCTGTCGCGCAACCGCCGGGCGATTAGCTGGCGCGTCGTCGCCTGGGGTCTCGGGCTGCAAGTGGCGTTCGCGATTTTCGTGCTGCGCGTTCCCCTGGGCCAGCGCCTGTTCCGCGCGTTGGGAGACGTGGTCACGCGGATCCTGAGTTTTTCCTACGCAGGATCGGCGTTCGTATTCGGGGAGATCGGCAAGCAGCACTCGAGCCTAGGTGTGGTGTTCGCGTTCCAGGTCCTGCCGGCCATCATCTTCGTGTCGGCGCTGTTCGCGATCATGTATTACGTCGGCATCATGCCGCTCGTGGTGCGCGCCTTCGCCGTCGCGATGAACAAGCTGATGCGCGCGAGCGGCGCGGAGAGCTTGAACGTCGCGGCCTCGATCTTCATGGGCCAGACCGAGGCGCCCCTCACGATCCGCCCCTTCCTCCCGTCCATGACGCGCTCGGAGCTCATGACCGTGATGACCGCCGGCATGGCCCACGTGTCGGGCTCGATCATGGCGGCGTACATCGCGTTCGGCATCGAGGCGCGGCACCTGCTCACGGCGGTGATCATGACGGCGCCGGGCACGATCATGATGGCGAAGCTGCTCGAGCCGGAGACGGAGCAGCCCCAGACCCTGGGCGGAGTGCGGATCGAGATTCCGCGCACCGATGTGAACGTCGTGGACGCGGCTGCCCGCGGCACCACCGAGGGGTTGCACCTGATGCTCAACGTCATCGCGATGCTCATTTCGTTCATCGCGCTGATCGCGCTCGCGAACGGCGGCTTCGGCTGGATCCACGGCCACGTCGCCTGGTTCCCGGCGGACCTCCAGACCGTGCTCGGCTGGGTGTTCCGGCCCGTCGCGCTCGTGATGGGGGTGCCCTGGCACGACAGCGGCACGATCGGGGGCCTGCTCGGCACGCGTATGGTGCTGAACGAGTTCATCGCCTACGCGCAGCTCGGGCCGCTCAAGCCTTCGCTCGACCCCGTGTCGTTCACGATCGCCACGTTCGCCCTCTGTGGGTTCGCGAACGTGAGCTCGGTGGGGATCCAGATCGGCGGGATTGGGGCGCTCGCCCCCGACCGCAAGCACGACCTCGCCCGGCTGGGGTTCCGCGCGATGATCGCGGGCACCCTCGCCAATTTTCTGTCCGCGACGATCGCCGGCATGCTGCTTTGATCGCAGCGCCGGCGCTCGTCCGCTGTATCGAGTGTGCGATATGCGAAGAGGAGAAACCAGCATGCGTATCCTGTCCCTAGCGCTCGGCCTCGCCGCGGTCGTCCCCTGCGTTGCTGCGCAGCAGCCCGCCGCTCCGGCGGCCGCTGGCATCGATTCTCTCACCAATCTCACGTTCCGAAACATCGGCCCCTCAGTCGCGGGCGGTCGCGTGACCGCCGCGGTCGGCGTCCCCGGTCAACCCGGCGTGTACTACGTCGGCGCGGCCGCCGGTGGCGTATTCAAGTCCGTGGACGGCGGCGACTCCTGGGAGGCGGTCTTCAAGGACCAGCCCACCGCCTCGATCGGCGCCGTCGCTCTGGCGTCCTCGAACCCCAACGTCGTGTGGGTCGGCACGGGCGAGGGCAACATCCGCAACGACATCATCAACGGGCACGGCGTCTACTACTCACCGGATGCGGGGAAGAGCTGGAAATTCGCGGGGCTCGCCGACGTGGGGCAGATCTCGCGCATCGTCATCGACCCCGCGAACCCCGACGTCGTGTTCGTGGCGGCCGTGGGCCATGCCTGGACCCCCGGCCCCGACCGCGGCGTGTACCGCACCGGCGACGGCGGCAAGACGTGGCAGAAGGTCCTGTTCGTGAACGACACCACGGGGTGCGCTGACCTCGTCATGCAGCCAGGGAATCCCGAGGTGCTGTTCGCGGCGATGTGGCAGGTGCAGCGGCACCCCTGGCAGCTCGTCAGCGGCGGGCCGGGGAGCGGCATCTACCGGTCGACCGACGGCGGCATGACCTGGACGAAGCTCAAGGAGGGCCTGCCCGACGGCCCGTACGGCCGGATCGCCCTCGGCATCGGCGCGAGCAACCCCACGCACGTGTACGCGCTGGTCGAGGCGAAGCAGGGGATGCTCTGGGACTCGCGCGACATGGGGGATCACTGGACCAAGGTCAGCGACTACCACGGCCTCAACATCCGGCCGTTCTACTTCTCGCTGATCACGGTCTCCCCCGTGGACGACCGTAAGGTGTTCTTCTCGTCCTACGAGCTGCGCCAGTCCGATGACGGCGGCAAGACGTCGCGCTACATCGATCGTGGGGTCCACGTGGACCACCACGCCCTGTGGATCGATCCGCAGAACCCCGACCGCATGATCCAGGGGAACGACGGCGGCGCGTACGTGACCACCACCGGTGGCAAGACGTGGCGCTTCCTCAACAACCTGCCGATCGGTCAGTTCTACATGGTGGCGGCCGACGCGAACGACCCCTACAAGCTGTGCGGCGGCCTCCAGGACAACAACGCCTGGTGCGGCCCGTCGAGCAACATCGGGCCCGGCGGACAGAGCGGCGCGGAGTGGTTCACCGTCACGGGAGGCGACGGAGAGTACGCGGTCCCGGCGCCGAGCGACTCGACGATCATCTACGTGGACTCGCAGAACGGCTTCGTCAGCCGCCTCGACCTCCGGACCGGTGTCACGCGGTTCATTCGGCCGTACCTTGGGACCGTGGACGACGCGAAGCCCGCCGACCTCCAGTACCGCTTCAACTGGACGTCGCCGATCGCCGTTTCGGCCACGAACGCCGACGAGGTGTTCCTCGGCGCGAATGTGGTCTTCAAGACGACGGATGGCGGGCAGCACTGGGCGCCGATCAGCCCCGACCTCACGAAGAACGACAAGACCAAGCAGGTGACGAGCGGCGGGCCGATCGAATACGACATCTCGGGCGCCGAGACCTACAACACGATCCTCACGATCAACGTCGCTCCCACCGACACCAACGTCCTCTGGGTGGGGACCGACGACGGCAACGTGCAGGTCACGCGGGACGGCGGGAAGACGTGGACCAACGTCGGCGCGCGCATCCCCGGGTTGCCCAGGGGGGAGGGCGGGCGCATCAACCAGATCGGCGTCTCACCGTTCGACGCGGGCACCGCCTACCTCGCGGTGGACTACCACGAGTTCGACGACAACCGCCCATATGTCTTCCGGACCACCAACTACGGGCAGACCTGGGTCGACCTGTCGCGCGGCCTGCCCACGTCTGATCCGGCGCGGGTGATCCGGGAGGATCCGAACCAGCGCGGTTTCCTCGTCCTCGGCACCGACGCAGGGCTGTTCTACTCGCGCGACGACGGCGCCACCTGGAAACAGATCAGGGGCAGCTTCCCCACGGCTCCCGTGTGGGACGTGCAGTTCGTGGCGCGGAAGCACGATCTGGTGATTGCGACGCACGGCCGCGGACTGTTCGTGCTCGACAACATCACGCCGCTCGAGGAATTCACTCCCCAGGTCGCCGCGGGCGACTTGCATTTGTTCGGCACGCTACCGGCGCGGATCCGCGTGCGCCCGCGCCGCGAGGGCGCGGCCGCGTCGCGCTTCACGGTGCCCAACGCGCCGCAGGGAGCGATGATCGATTACTACCTCCGCTCCGAGCTCAAGCCCAGCGAGGAGCAGAAGAAGCAGCGCCAGACGCCCGTCAAGATCTCGGTCACAGACAGTCACGGCGACACGGTGACCACGGCTTACGGGCCTTCGAAGCAGGGCTTCAATCGTCATGTATGGAACCTGCGCTACGAGGCGCCGGAGCGCCTCACCTTCGAGAAGCTGCAGGAGGAGGAGGAGGAGAATCCGTTCCGCACTATGGTCGGTCCCCGCGTGGTGCCGGGGACGTACACCGTCGCCGTGACCGTGGCAGGCAAGACGGAGACTCGCGCTGTGACGGTCGAGCCCGATCCGCGGATCCCCGCGGCTGCCGCAGCCTTCGTGGCCCAGACCCGCGCGGGGCTCGAGCTGCGGAACGCCGTGTCGGCGCTGCATGTGGCGCTGAACCGCATGAGCGGGCTGCAGGATCAGCTCCAGCACCTGCGTCAGACGCTTCGGGGTAGCGGTGTGGGCGCGGCTGACAGCGTGGAATACCGCCCGGTGCTCCAGCAGGCGGACGCGCTCGGCAGAAAGCTCAAGGAGCTAAAAGACAGCCTCTACAACTCCGACGTCCAGCGGGATGCCCCTGAAGACGACATCCATTACCTGACACGCTTCGGGGAACGGCTCGAGCGTATGAGCTTTGGGCTGTCGCAGGCGTACGCGCAGCCGCCGTCCGAGGTCGTGGCCGCCGAGCTGCAGCGCCTGAAGGGCGAGCTGGACGGTCATCTTGCGAAGTTCAACGCCCTGCTGCGGACGGACGTCGTGGCGTTCAACAGGATCGCGGTCGAGCACCACGCACCGACGCTCGTGGGAGGCGATCCGGTGCAGATGCGCGCCGTGGCGGTGGACTAAGGCCGCACGCGCTCGGTCGGGATTTCGGTCGGAGCAGGCGGCGGCGCCGCCGGGGCAGGCGCGGGTGCGGTGTGCGGCACGACCTTCTGGAAGAGGGGGCGGAACCTCTCCCAGTCCTCGAGCACGGCCGCCGCCCGGGGGCTGCCGGTCTTGTCCAGGTGCTCCCGCACGAGGGCGCGCACCACGTCCGCGTCCGCCTCGTCGAGGGGCCGCGCGTCCACCATGTCGAAGTTGCAGCGCGAGGCGAACGTCCCCGCCTCGTCGAGCACGTAGGCGAGGCCATTCGACATGCCGGCGCCGAAGTTACGCCCCACCTGTCCCAGCACCACGACGACGCCCGACGTCATGTACTCGCAGCAGTGGTTTCCCGCGCCCTCGATGACGGCGACGGCGCCCGAGTTCCGCACGGCGAACCGGTCGCCGGCGCGGCCCGCCGCGAATAGCTTCCCGCTGGTAGCACCGTACAGCGTCGTGTTGCCGAGGATCACGTGGCGGTGGGTGGCGCCGGCGTAGGCCGCCTCGCGGAACGGCCGGATCACGACCTCGCCCCCCGACAAGCCCTTGCCCACGTAGTCGTTCGCCTCCCCTTCGAGCTCGAGGTGCATCGCCGGGACGGCGAACGCACCGAAGCTCTGGCCGGCGCTGCCGCGGAAGCGCAACCGCACGTGCCCGACGGGGAGGGCGTCGCCGCCGCGATCCACGATGCGTCCGGCGACGCGCGCGCCGACGGTCAGGTGGTGGTTGCCGATGTCGTACACGCCGGCGAACGGCCGGCCGCTGTCGAGGCGCGGCTCGAGCACGCTCAGGATTTCCTCGTCGAGCGACTCGACCCCGGGGCGATCGTTCCGCGCCACGGTGCGCCGCCGCGGTGCGTCCCGCCCGCCCAGCGGGTCGGCTAGGACCGGGACCCCGGCGAGCGGGTTCGCCAGCACGGCCGACAGGTCCAGCATCTGGGCGCGCGGCATCTCGGGGTGGTCGACGCGCTCGAGCAGGTCCACCCGGCCGATGACCTCGTCCAGGCTGTGGAAGCCGAGCTCGGCGAGGATGCGCCGCACCTCTTCCGCCATCCAAGTGAAGTAGCCGACCACCTGGTCCGGCGTGCCGGTGAACTTCGCCCGCAGCTCGGGCTTCTGTGTCGCGATCCCGGTGGGACAGCTATTCAAGTGGCACTGCCGGGCCATGTCGCACCCGATGGAGACGAGTGAGGCGGTCCCAAAGCCGTACGCCTCCGCGCCGAGCAGCGCGGCGATCACGACGTCGCGGCCGGTGCGCAGGCCCCCGTCCACGCGCACCTCGATGCGGTGGCGCAGGCCGTTGGCGATCAGCCGGGCCTGCGTCTCCGCGAGGCCGAGCTCCCAGGGAGAGCCGGCGTGCTTGATGGACGACAGGGGCGATGCTCCCGTGCCCCCGTTGTGCCCGGAGATGAGCACGTAGTCGGCGTAGGCCTTGGCGACGCCCGCCGCCACGGTCCCCACGCCCGCCTCCGTGACGAGCTTCACGCCCACGCGCGCCCTCGGGTTCACCTGCTTCAGATCGTGGATCAGCTGCGCGAGGTCCTCGATCGAATAGATGTCGTGGTGCGGCGCCGGCGAGATCAGCGGCACCCCGGGCACGGAATGCCGCAGCCGGGCGATCAGCGCCGTCACCTTGTGACCGGGGAGCTGGCCCCCTTCGCCGGGCTTCGATCCCTGCGCCATCTTGATCTCGAGCTCCTCGGCGCGCATGAGATACCGTGTCGTCACGCCGAACCGTCCCGACGCGACCTGCTTGATCTTGTTGTCCGCGCGGTCGCCGTTCGGCAGCGGAGCGTAGGTATCCGGATCTTCGCCGCCCTCGCCACAGTTGGACCGTGCGCCCATGCGGTTCATCCCGATCGCGAGCGTGCGGTGCGCCTCGGGTGACAACGCGCCGAGCGACATCGCCGTCGTGATGAACCGCGTGCGGATGGCCTCGGCGGGCTCGACCTCCTCGAGTGGGATCGGCCCGCGCGACCGCATGGTGAGCAGGTCGCGAGGGCTCGCCGGCGCGCGCGCCGTGAGCCGCGACAGGAAGTCCGCGTAGCCGTCCCCGCCCGTGGCGCCGTCGCCGATCGCGCGCTGCAACGCCTTGACGATCGGGGGCGACCAGGCGTGATCTTCGCCCTCTTTCCGGAAGCGCACGCGGCCGAAGTCCGGCAGCCCGGCCTGCGCCGCCTCCGCCGGGTAGGCGGCGCGGTGCCGCGCCAGCACGTCTTCGGCGATCTCCGCAAAACCGATTCCGCCGATGATGGACACGGTGCCCGTGAAGCAGCGGTCGATCACCTCCGCTCCGAGCCCCAGCGCTTCGAAGATCTGGGCGCCGCAGTACGACGAGAGCGCCGAGATACCCATCTTGGACAGCACCTTGAGCAGGCCCTTTTCCGCCGCCGCGCGAAACTTGAGCCGGGCCTCGCGCGGTGTGGGACGGGGTGCGTCGGTCGGCTTGCCCCGCTCCTCCTCCGCAAACAGCGCCTGGACCGACTCGAGCGCGAGCCACGGGTGCACCGCCTCCGCCCCGTAGCCGATCAGCGCGGCGCAGTGGTGCACGTCCCAGGAATCACCCGCCTCCGCCACGAGGCTGGCGCGCGTGCGCAGGCCCTCGCGGAGCAGGTGCTGATGCACGGCGCCGATGGCGAGCAGCATCGGGATCGCCGGGTGGTCCCGGTCGGCTGCACGGTCGCTCACGACGACGATGCGCGTCCCCTGGCGGACCGCGCGGGCCGCCGTGCGCGCGAGCTGGTCGAGCGCGGTGCGAAGTGCGTCGGGTTCAGCGGTCGCCTGCCAGGTCGCGGGAAGGGTGGTCGCGGGCACGCCAGCCACGTTCTGCAGCGCAGCCATCTCCTCCTCTAGCAGCACGGGATGGTCGATGCGCACCAGCCGCAACCCGGCGGACCGGTCGAGGAGGAGCGAGCTACGCCGGCCGAGGTGCATGCGCAGCGACATGACCAGCTCTTCGCGCAGCGGGTCGATCGGCGGGTTCGTCACCTGCGCGAAGCGCTGCCGGAAGTAGGCGTAAAAGGTCGGGGCGATGCGCGCGAGCGGCGGAATCGGCGTGTCGTCGCCCATGCTCCACACGGCGTCCAGGCCCGCGCCGCCCATCGGCTCGAGCACGTAGCGCAGGTCCTCGAAGCTGTAGCCGAACGCCCGCTGCCGGGCGACCAGGGCGGCGCCTTCGAGCGCCGGCTCGGCGGCCTGGCCGGTGGGGCGCAGCAACCGGATGCTGCGCGCCGCCCAGCTGGCGTAGGGTCGCCGCTGCGCCACCTCGCGCTTGGCTTCGGCGTTGTGCATGATCGCCTTGCGGCCCGTGTCCACCACCAGCAGCTCGCCCGGGCCGAGACTACCGCTCTCGACGACCTCGCGAGGGTCGAGGTCGACTAGGCCGACTTCGGAGCCCGCGACCACGAGCCCATCGCGCGTGATCTTATAGCGGCAGGGGCGTAGCCCGTTGCGGTCGAGCGCCGAGCCGGCGATCACCCCGTCGGTGAAGGCGAGCGCGGCAGGGCCGTCCCAGGGCTCAAGCAGACACTCGTGGAACTCATAGAACCCGCGGAGCGAAGG
The DNA here is from genome assembly GCA_003221005.1 of Gemmatimonadota bacterium. GTDB lineage: Bacteria > Gemmatimonadota > Gemmatimonadetes > Gemmatimonadales > GWC2-71-9 > AG25. The sequence goes on along the minus strand of QHTZ01000071.1, from coordinate 53,723 downwards.
GTCGATTTCCGACCCGCCCTCGTGTGCCTCCGGCACCAACATCATGATGGCGTGGACCGGGTCCCGGCCGGAGCGTACCAGGAGCTCGAGCGCGTTGTCGAGGCTCGTGGAGTCGCTTCCCTCAGTCCAGATCACGGGCTTGAGGCGGTCGACCGCGTCACCCCAGACAGGCGAGGCCAGCGCTGGCTCGCGCGCCTGCATGGCGTTGCGGTTCCCCCACAGCGTGTTGATCTCGCCGTTGTGCGCCAACAGCCGGAACGGCTGCGCCAGCGGCCAGCTCGGCAGCGTGTTCGTCGAGTAGCGCTGGTGAAACAGCGCGATCGCCGTCTGATAGCTGGGCGACTGGAAGTCGCGGTAGAAGTTCGGCAGCTGAGTGCCCGTGAGCAGCGCCTTGTAGACGACGGTGCGGCACGAGAGCGAGCACACGAAGAACGGCGTCAGCTCCGGGCCGGCCGCGGCGACGCGGGCGTCGATCGTGTGGCGAGCGAGATGCAGCGCCCGCTCCCACGCGGCCTCGTCGGGCCAGCCGCCGCCGGCAGGGGCGGCAACCAGCGCCTGGCGCAGGGTGGGGCAGGTGGCGCGGGCCGTGGCACCGAGCACGGCCGCGTCGACCGGCACTTCCCGCCAGCCGAGGATGGGGAGACCGTCCTCCCGCAGCACGTCCTCGATGATCGCCGTGGCGCGCGCCAGCGCGCCTGGCTCGCGGGGGAGGAAGAACGCGCCCAGCGCGAACGGTTGTCCGGGCTTGAGGTCGACCCCGAGCTGCGCCGCTTCCTCATAGAAGAGGCGGTGGGGGATCTGCGTGAGCAGGCCGGCGCCGTCGCCCGAGGAGTCGGTGGCCGCGGCACCGCGGTGGGCCACGCGGGCGACGGCCTGCAGCGCCAGCGTGAGCACGCCGTGGGACGGCTCGCCCGACGCCCGCGCCACGAAACCCACGCCGCAGGCGTCGTGCTCCCGCCAGGGGTCGAGTCCGCGCGCGCCCTGGCTCGCCTGGTGCGACCGGTCCGCGTCGTCCGCCATGCCCGCTCCCTCTAGTCAGCGCTCAAAAAAACGGCCCGCTCCGTTGGGAGCGGGCCGGGGGATTCTGTCTGCTGCCTGCACACCTACGCCGCCCGGTCGCTCCCGCTGTGGGGACTAGCCGGAATCTTCGTGACGGGGTTCTGCGGCAGCCGGTTATTCACGGTATCGGGCCCACCATAAGTATGAATCGGCTCGCATGAATATGCAGCTTGCAGAATAAATATACCAGATTGTTCCAACCGCCGTCAAGGGGCAGCCTCCGGCCTTCGCCCCACCCGTTGTGGGGGGTTAGTTTCCGGCTCCCCCTCCCCACGGATCGGTTGGGTGACCACCATGCGCTTCCCGGAGCTCGGGCGCCGACCGGCAGGCCGCGCCCTCCTCGCCTACCTCGCCGTCCTCGTTCTCCTCGCCCGTTCGCTCCCGGGGCAGGGCCCCGCGCTGACGGTCCACTCCATCTTCGGGTCCCGCGACTTCGCGAACGACCTGAGAGAGACCGAGTGGATGCGGGACGGGACAGCGTATACCTACCTCGAGTCCGATTCGAGCGACGAGACCAATCTGTACCGCGTGGACGCCGTCTCCGGGGCGCGCACGGTCCTGGTCCGCGGCGCCGAGCTGGTGCCCCCCGGAGCCCGGGACCCGATCGATGTGGACGGCTACCAGTTCTCCCGCGACGGCGCGAAGCTGCTCATCTACACCAACTCGGTCCGGGTGTGGCGCCAGAATACCAAGGGCACCTACTACATCTGGGACTTCGCAGGGAAGCGCCTCGTCCCCATGAGCCGCAAATCCGGCTACCAGATGTTCGCGAAGCTCTCGCCCGACGGGCAGCGGGTCGCCTTCGTCCGCGACAACAACATCTTCGTGAGCGACCTCGCGAGCGGCGCCGAGACGGCCCTCACCACTGACGGCGGCGACAACGTCATCAACGGCACCTCGGACTGGGTGTACGAAGAGGAGCTCGATCTGCGGGACGCCTTTCGCTGGAGTCCCGATGGCCAGCGCATCGCCTTCTGGCGCTTCGACCAGACGGCGGTCCGGCCGTATTACCTCGTTAACGCCGACCAGCTCTACCCGACGCTGGTGCCGGTCCACTATCCCAAGGCCGGCACGCCCAACTCGGAGGTACGGATCGGCGTCGTGGAGCTCGCGACCGGCCGCACCGCCTGGGTGGATCTGGGTGCCGACCGGGACATCTACGTGGCCGCGATGGACTTCGCCGACTCACCCACCGAGATCTGGCTGACCCGGCTGAACCGGGCGCAGAACCGGGTGGACCTGCTGCTGTCGGATGTCCGCAGCGGCGCGTCCCGGACGATCATGACCGACCGCGACTCGGCCTGGGTGGACGCCCATCAGCCAGTCTGGTTCGACGGGGGAAAGCAGTTCCTCTTCGCGAGCGAGCGGGATGGCTACACGCACCTGTACCTCTACACGCGGTCGGGCGCGCTGGTGCGGCGCCTTACCCCGGGCGATTGGGACGTGCTCGAAGTGCGTGGCGTCGACGAAAAGGCGCGCGCCGTGTACGTCACGGGGGCGATCGACGGGCCGCTCAGTCGGCCGCTGCTGCGCGTCGGGCTCGACGGCAAGGCCGTGACGCGGATCTCGCGCGAGCCCGGCTCGCACAACCCCGAGTTCGACCCCACGCGACGGTTCTACGTCGACCTGTACTCGCGCGTCGGCGTGCCGGTGGTCGAGCGGCTGCACAACGCTGACGGCAGCCTCATCCGGTCGATCGCGGACAACGCCAAGCTCGCCGGGAAGGTGGCGGCGCTGGGCCTCAAGCCGCCGGAGTTCCTGAAGCTGCGCACGCCGGATGGAGTGGAGCTGAACGCGCTGATCATCAAGCCGCGGGACTTCGACCCCGCCAAGCGCTACCCGCTCCTGATGTACGTGTACGGAGGTCCCGGCTCGCAGACGGTCCTCGATGCGTGGGGTGGGGCGGCGTACCTGTGGTATCAGATGCTCGCCCAGGAGGGCTATCTCGTCGCGAGCGTCGACAATCGCGGGACCGGGGCGCGTGGCGCGCGCTTCCGGAAGCTCACCTACCTGCGACTCGGGCACTTCGAATCCGCGGACCAGATCGCCGCGGCGCGCTCCCTTGGCTCGCTCCCATACGTGGACGCGTCGCGTATCGGCATCTGGGGGTGGAGCTACGGGGGCTACACGGCATCGCGGTCGCTGTTCCTGGGGGGTGGCGTGTTCCGGGCTGGGATCGCCGTCGCTCCCGTGACCGACTGGCGCTTCTATGACACGATCTACACGGAGCGCTATATGCGCACCCCGGCGGAGAACCCCGAAGGCTACGATGAGGGCTCGGCGCTGGCGTACGCCGACTCACTCAAGGGTCGCTTCCTCGTGGTCCACGGCACGGGAGACGACAACGTGCATTTCCAGAACACGCTCCGCCTGGTGCAGAAGCTCGAGCTCGCGAATAAGCAGTTCGACATGCGCATCTATCCGAACAAGACGCACTCGATCTCGGGGGGCAACACGAGCGAGAACCTGTTCGGCCTGCTCACCGATTGGCTGAAGCGCAACCTGTAGCGACAGCGCTCCGCGTGCGCTGGGGCCTCGCGGTCCTGACGCTAGTCAATCTGTTCAATTACCTCGACCGCTACGTGCTGGCGGCGCTTGGGGAGAGCCTGACGCGCTCGCCGCTCCACGTCACGGACACGCAGTTCGGTGTGCTCGCGAGCGGCTTCATCGTCGTGTATATGCTCGCCGCCCCGCTGTTCGGGACGCTGGGCGATACTCGCTCCCGCACCCGGCTCATCGCCCTCGGCATTTTCCTCTGGAGTCTGGCGACCGCCCTGGGGGGCCTCGCGTGGGGATTTGCGAGCCTGCTCGTCGCGCGCGCGCTGGTGGGAGTGGGCGAGGCGGCCTACGGGACCATCGCGCCGAGCCTGCTCGCGGACTACTACCCCCGCTCCCATCGCGGCCGGGTGTTCTCCATTTTCTTCGCGGCGATCCCGATCGGCTCCGCGCTGGGTTACGTAGTCGGTGGCCAGGTGGACGTGCACTTCGGGTGGCGTAGCGCGTTCTTCGTCGCGGGCGTGCCAGGGCTAGCACTCGCGGCCCTGGCGCTGCGGCTGCCGGATCCGCCGCGCGGCGTGTGCGACAGCGAGTACGTGGGCGAGCGCATCACGGCGGGAGCCGTGCGGACAGCGTACGCCGCGCTGCTGCGCAATCGCCCCTACGTCCTGACCGTCCTCGGGTACGCCGCCTACACGTTCGCGCTCGGGGGCATGGCGGTCTTCCTGCCAAAATTTCTGATCCGTGTGCGAGCGCTTCCCGAGGGACCGGCGACGCTGTGGTCCGGCATCAGTCTCGCGGCAACCGGCTTCCTCGGCACGTTTGCGGGCGGCTGGATCGGAGACCGGCTGCTGCCGTTGACGCGACAGGCTTATCTGTGGATCTCGGGAGTCGCCACGCTCGTCGCTGCTCCCATCGCATTCCTCGCGCTCGCGTCGGGCACGCCGGCCGTCTATTGGACCGGGATCGTCGTCGCCGAGATCCTGCTGTTCACTTCCACGGGCCCGATCAATTCGGCGATCGTGAACGCCGTGGCGCCAGGGATCCGGGCCACGGCGATGGCGGCAAGCATTTTCACGATCCACGTGCTGGGCGATGTGCCCTCCCCAACGGTCGTCGGCGCGATCTCGGATGCCAGCTCGCTCGCGCGCGCGGTCTTGATCCTTCCTGTAGCGGTGCTCGTCAGCGGTGCGATCTGGACCTACGCCGCCTGGTGCGGCGAGGTCACGGGGCGGGCTGCTGTTGCGTGAGGCAGTGAATGGTCCCGAGTCCCCACACCAGGTCCACGGCGTGAATCCCTACGACCGGACGGTCGCGGAACAGTTCGGCGAGTAGGCCGAGCGCCACGCGATCGTTCTGGTCGTTGAAGGTGGGAACCAGCACCGCGGCGTTGGCCGCATAGAAATTGGCGTAGCTCGCGGGGAGCCGCGTGCCGTCGCAATACAACGGCGCGGGCATGGGGAGCGCGATCACCTCGAGTTTTGCGCCGTCCTCCGCGCGCATTCCCTCGAGCCGCTCGCGGTTCTCCTCGAGCGCCCGGTAGTTGGCGTCGCGCGGATCGGTCTCGCGGCACAGCACCACCGTGCGGGGACCGACGAAGCGGCACAGGTCATCGACGTGTCCGTGCGTGTCGTCGCCTACAATTCCCCTGCCGAGCCAGAGAACGTTCGTCACGCCGAGGCAGGCGCGAAGCACGTCCTCCAACTCGCGGCGCCCCAGTGCGGGGTTTCGCACCTGGACCCTCGGATCGAGCAGACACTCCTCGGTCGTCAGCAGGGTGCCCCGGCCGTTCACGTCGATGCTGCCGCCCTCGAGCACGACGTCCCGGTCTCCTGCCCGTGCGCGGAACACCTTCAGCCTGAAGCGCCGCGCCACACGCTCGGGGATCCGGTCGTCCTTTTTCCAGTCGGGATACTTGGCCCAGGCGGTGAAGCGGAAGCGGGCGATGGCCACCTCGGCGGGCGATCTGGGACCGGTGCGCCGCAGGAAACAAGGCCCGAAATCGCGGGTCCAGCCGCGGTTCGTGGGGAACCGGAGGAACTCGACGCGCTCCCGAGGCACGCCCGACCGGGCCAGGACGGCGCGGGCCCGTCGCTCGTGCGCGCCTGAGTTGACCAGGGTCCGCACGACCTCACCCTGCGCGAGCTTGCGCACGATCTCCGCGTAGACCCACGGGATCGCCGCCATCTTGCCCGGCCAGTCGCTGGCGTTGTGGGGCCACCCGATCCAGGTCGCCTCGTGCCGTTCCCACTCGGCGGGCATGCGGAAGCCGAGGGACGAAGCGCTCTCAGGCATCAGCTCTCAGCCGTCAGCGCTGCGACGGCGTCTGTTGGCTGTTGATGGCTGACTGCTTACCGCTGCAGGCTGCTCGTCCAGGAAGCGACTGCTGATCCCTCCATACGCATCGATGCGCCGATCGCGCAGGAACGGCCAGCCGCGGCGTACCTCTTCGAGGCGCGCGAGGTCTACCTCGCCGATCAGCACCGTCTCGCGGTCCGGCGGCGCCTGCGCCACGACCGTGCCGAACGGATCCACGAGGAAAGAGCTGCCCCAGAACTCGATCCCGCCACCGTCCCCCCCGGCGGCCCGGTCGGGGCGCTCGAGGCCGACGCGGTTCACGGCGGCGACATAGAGCCCGTTGGCGATCGCGTGGCTGCGTTGGATGGTGCGCCAGGCCTCGAGCTGCTCGGCGCCGTGGACCGTCTTCTCGCTGGGATGCCAGCCGATGGCCGTCGGGTAGCAAAGGATGTGCGCGCCCTGGAGCGCCGTGAGCCGCGCAGCTTCGGGATACCACTGATCCCAGCACACCAGCGTGCCGATCCTTCCCACGCGCGTGTCGAAGGCGCGGAACCCCAGGTCGCCCGGGGTGAAGTAGAATTTCTCGTAATACGCGGGGTCGTCGGGAATGTGCATCTTGCGGTACAACCCTACCACTTGACCGTCGGCGTCGATCACGGCCGCGCTGTTGTGATACAGTCCGGGCGCGCGTCGTTCGAACACCGGGGCGATCACCACGACGCCGGCCTGCCGAGCGGCGCGGGCGAGAGCCTCCGTGGTCGGGCCCGGCACCGGCTCCGCGAGATCAAAGAGCGCGGCGTCCTCGCGCTGCGCGAAGTAGAGAGAGCGGAACAGCTCGGGGAGGCACACGAGCCGCGCGCCGGCGCGAGCGGCTTCCGCCACCTTGGCCACAGCCTTCTCGACATTGCGGGCGGGCTCGGGCGACATCGCCATCTGGACGAGCCCGAGCTTGTAGGTGGCGGGAGGCGTTGAGGCGTTCATGGGGGTGAACAGTACAAGCGCGTCTAGCCGAGCGACAGACCGTCGCTAGATTCGGTGACCTCGCCCGCGGATGGAGGCCTGTGATGCTGCGCTGGCTCCCATTTCAATCATTTCAATTCTGCGTCGCGGCGCTCACACTCGTCGCGGCGCGGGAGGGACGGATGGCGCTGTCGCTCACGAGTAGTGCGTTCCAGGAAGGGGACGCGATCCCCACCCGACACACCTGCGACGGAGCGGATGTCTCGCCGGCGCTCAGCTGGCGCGGCGCGCCCGCCGGGACCGCCGCCTTCGCCCTGATTGTCGATGACCCCGACGCTCCCGCGGGCACCTGGGTGCACTGGGTCCTCTACGACCTGCCCGCGACGATCACTGCCACGCCCGAGAACGTCGCGAAGGTGGAGACGCCGAGTGAGCTCGGCGGCGCGGTGCAGGGGAAGAACGACTTCCGGCGGCTGGGCTACGGCGGGCCGTGCCCGCCCCCAGGCCCCGCGCACCGCTACTTCTTCAAGTTGTACGCCCTCGCCACGAAGCTCGGCCTCAAGCCGGGCGCGACCAAAAGCGACGTCGAGCGCGCCATGAACGGGCACGTGCTCGCGACGGCACAGCTCATGGGACGGTACGCGCGCCCGCGGCGGTGACCACCTCGGCGTCGAACACTCCCGTCAGGATCCGCCCGGCTCGCTTGACTTGCACCCACAGCCGGTAGCGGCCCGGCTGAGGGAACGCGTAGGGGAAGGATACGCTCCCGTCGAGTGAGATCATCCCGGCGTGGGTCGTAGCCGCACTCTCGTACTGGCTCAGCCGCGCCCCCAACGCACCTCTCGTCGTGTCCCCGGGCTGCCGCAGCAGAAACGTTTCCTGGGAGGCGAGTGAAATTGTTCCGGCGGGGTGCAGATGCACGAACACCGCGCCGTCCAAGCGCGTCAGCATCAGGTGGCCTGCCATCCGCATGTACGGTTCGAGCGCTGCCGGCCCGCCGCCGCGCGTGCGCACGCGGAAGCGGAGCGGCGCTTCCCGGTCCACGACAATCGCCTGGGCTCCGCTGTCCCAAGTCATCGTAGACCCATCAGCGAGCGCGAAGGTGGTACCCTTCCCCCTTCCCCGGTCCCTCTTCCCTGATTCATCAGCGATGAACGCATCATCTGGATCGGAGGCATGCCACGCCCCACCCGGAGCACCCAGATCCACACCCGCGGTGAGTGTCTGCGCGAATCCGCTCTCGTGTACGATGTCCGCGTAGACGCGGTATCGGCCGGCTGGGAGGGGTGGGAGGTGCGTCTCGAACGTGGTCGAGTCGCGTGGCAGCGGATGGAGATGCGCGAACGCGTCCAGGCTCGAATCGCGGATCAGGAACAGGTGCATCAGATGGCCGTGGTCCGGGATCAGGGGTGACCACCGGCGGTTCGGGTTCGTCCATAAGCTGTCGTCGATCGCGAAGCGCAGCGTCGCCGCGCCACCCACGGACCGCACGGCGGCACTCGCGTGGGGCGGCCGGTAGAGTCCCGTCCGGTACGCCGCGTCCACCGCGCGCCACCAGGCGCGCGCGCCGACCAGGAGTAGGGCGAACACTACGACGCTCGCCGCCATGGCGGCGCGGGCGTACCAGGTGCGGCGCCGGTCGGGCATCACGCCAGGGTCGAGCACGCTCTCCCGGACGGCGGCGCCCACGACGGTGACGGCGCCGGCCAGGAGAAGGACGCCGAGACCGGCGAGGAGGGCGGCGAGTGGCGTCGGCAGGTCGAGGCGTCTCGTGGCCACGGCCTGCACGGGGACGAGCGCGACTCCGGTTCCTCGATCGCCTTCGATCGTCACCTGCACGCTGTACGAGCCCCCGCGCATCAGCCACAACGCAGCGCTGTAGAGCGTCGGGTCGCCTGGTACGCGCTCGGCGACGTCTGGCGGCGGCGGGGCCGCGGTGCGCGGGTCCCAGTACACGGGCAGGGCCAACACGCGGCGGACCAACCTCGGAGCGAGGACGCGGACGGTGATTTGGGCGAGCCCGGGCACGACGCCGGGGCTGCGGATGATCACGCGGATCGGGTAATCCCCGGCGGCACCTTCGAAGTAGGTGTCCGGGCTCCCGACGTGTGCCGACGCCGCGAACGCTACGGCGCCCAGCGTGAGCAGGCGGCCGAGCGTGCGCTTCACCGCCTCACGCGCGCCGCCCAGTTGCCCCACCACATTCCGAACCGCGCCGAGCCGACGGCCAGCAGCAGTGCGAGACCGAGCGCACGCGGTGTGACGGGGTCGGCCTGAACGCGCCAGAACTCGTAGCGCCAGGGCCCCAGCCGGCTCGAGTAATCCCACCGATCCACGCCGAAGAAGAAGTTGCGGGCGTACGGGGAGAGCAGGAACTCTGTGAACAGCCATTGGACGGCGAAGAAGACCGCGAGAAACGCGACGCCACTCAGCGCCGACAGGACCCAGTCGCGGCGTGGGCCGAAGCGGCGTAGCAGCACGTCGATGGCGACGGCTGGCGCGACGAGCAGCAGCGGGAATGGCGCGGGGACCATGTGCGTGAGCGGGTTGAAGACGGGCGCGAGCTTGGGTGTCGCAGGGAAGAGCTGGAGGGTCCAGCCCATGACTAGGGAAATCGCCATGTATGCGGCCGCCGCCGCCGTCGCCGGCCATCGCAGGCGCGCGGCCCGCCCGGCGGCGACGAGGACAAGCGGGAAGACGCCGCCAGCGAACTGGTAGTACAACGCGTTGTGCGCGCCGTTGGGGAAGCCGACCTGCTCGATGCCAAGGATGGCTGCGTTCTGGAGCAGGATCCCGGCGAGGTACGCGACCATCACGCCGCTGGCGCGGAGCGTTCCGCCGTCCGTGGCGCCGTTCTGCTGCGCCGCCGCCAGCAGCAGCGCTCCCAGTTGGATCGCCCACATGCCGAGGGCGAGCAGCGTGTGCGGTGGCGAGAGGACCTTGACGTCGAGGCCGTACGCGTTGTGCCACCAGTTGTCGAGCGGAGCCGAGGTGAGCATCGCCAGGGCGCCCCAGATGCACAGCCAGGCGCCCAGCGGACCGTGGAATCCCCAAAAACGAACGCCGGCCGTCCGCTCCTCGGACGTGCCGGCGAACGTCGTCCGCAGCACCAGCCACCCGCACGACCCGCCCGCCAGCGCACCCCCGAGGTAGATCGCGAGGTGCGCGGGCGTCCAGAAGGTGTCCCGGCCGATCGAGCGGTGCCAGGAGATGTCCCAGATGACGCCGACAACGGTGCTCGTCGCGGCGACGAGCGTGATCCAGGCGTAGCGGCGGAGCGTCACGCCTTCTTGGTCAGGCTCCAATGACTGCGGCGCCGCATAACCCGGCCGGTAAGAATGAAAGCAGCGACCACTTCGCCTCGATGACGATGATAAACATCGCGACGCCCAGCGCGACCCATTCCAAGTTCAGCGCACCGGTAGTGAGCACCAGAAACTCGCCCGCCCCCACCCAGAACATCCCTGCCACGCCTGCGGCGATCACCTTCTTCAACCCGTTCATCTTCCCCCCGGCGGCGGCAAAGCAGGCCCAGCCAAGGACCCCGACGTACCAGAACATGCCGACCATCGTGGTCACCTTTACCCACACCGCAACCAGCACTCCGACACTGATTGCCAGAGCCGTCAGCATGTCCATACGCGTGAGCCTCCAGGGCGACGGGGGAGAAGCCGAACGCGGCGAACGCCGCCCCACGGTAGGGTCGCCGGTCGAGCCTGTCAAGCAGCAGAGCGACGCAGCATTTTGGCGTCGATTCCCGGCACCACGCGAGCCGATGTGCGCCGTCGGCGAGGACGAACATGACCACCGGTCTGTCGCGCGAATTTGCTTACCGCGACAAGAAGCTCGGTGACACCGAGGCGATCACCGTCGCCACGGCTGCGGACGTTTTCTATCCGACTTCCACGACCATGTTGCTGTTGCGCGCCGCCCGGCGCGGGCTGGTGCAGCGCCCCCGGGCCCTATTGGACCTGGGGTGCGGCTGCGGGATCGTGGCGATCGTGCTCGCGAAATGCGTTGAGCCTGACGTTCACGTGTGCGCGTCGGACCTGAGCGCGGCCGCGGTACGCCTCGCGCGCTACAACGCGCGACGGCAGGGCGTGCGCATCGACTGCCAGCGTGGGAGCCTGTTCGAGCCGTGGGTCGGGAGGCGCTTCGACCTCATCGTTGATGACGTGGCGGGTGTTGCGGAGCCGCTCGCGCGGGTGTCGGGATGGTATCCGCGCTCGGTCCCGAGCGACGCCGGCCGGGACGGGACACGCTGGGTCCTCAGCGTGCTGGACGCGGCGCCCGACTACCTCGCCCCGGCCGGGCGCCTGGTCTTCCCGGTGCTCACCCTGTCGCGCGAGGCGCCGGTGCTGGCGCGCGCGCGTGCGCGGTTCTCAGCCGTCGAGCTGGTGGAAGAGCAGTGGTATCCGCTCACGGAAGAGCTGCTCGCGCATGTCGCGCTGGTCGAGGAGCTCGTCGCTGACGGGAGCATTCACCTCGAAAAGCGCGGCACGCGGTGGTGCTGGGCGACGCGCATCTACGCCGCTAGCGGCCGTGTGCGTACCTGAGCGCCGCCTCCGTGCGGTTCTTGACGCCCAGCTTGGAGAAGAGATGCTGCACATGAAATTTGACGGTGTTGTCGGAGAGCCCCAGCCGTTCCGCGATCTCGGGGTTCGTGAGGCCCGCCGCCATGAGCGCCCACACCTCGCGCTCACGCGGTGTCAGATCGCCCGGCGCACCGGTCCCGCGCCCTTCGATCCACCGGCGCGCCGCCTGCGGGAACACCAGCTGGCCCGCGTGGACCTGGCGGATCGCGGTGAGGGTCTGCTGCGGCGACTCCGTCTTCAGCGCCAGCCCATCGGCTCCCGCGTCGAGCGCCGAGCGCAGCGCCTCGCCGTCGTTGTAGGCGGTCAGCACGAGCACCTTGGGAGGCGCGGGCCGCCCCCGCAGGGCGGTCAGCACCTGCGTGCCCTTGATCCCAGCGAGCTCTAGGTCGAGGACGACCACGTCGGGCTTGTGCTGTTCGACCAGGCGGGCCACCTCCGCGCCGTCGGTGGTCGCTGCCACGACGCGGATGCCGGGCTCGCCGTCGAGCAGCGCTCGCAAACCCTCCAGGACGATGGCGTGATCGTCCGCCAGTAGCACGCGAATCATGGGGCCGGCGTCACTCCGCCGGAAGCGCGACTGTCAGCGACGTGCCGTGGCCGGGGGCGCTCTCGAGCGCGAACGTGCCGCCCAGCATCGCCACCCGGTCCTGGATGCCGCGGAGCCCGAAGTGGCCGCCTTCGACGCCGACGTCGGCTTCGCGCGCCAGGACGCGCTCGGGGTCGAACCCCTTGCCGTCGTCCGAAACGGTGAGCGTGATGGTCACGTCGCGCCGTGCGACCATGACGCGCTGGCCCGGCGCTCCGCTGTGGCGGTGGCCGTTGGCGAGCGCCTCCTGGAGGATCCGGTATATGGCGATCTTCGCCGCGAGTGTGCAGTCGCCCAGGTCGGCCGGTACCGTCAGCTCGACGGCTTGGTTGGTCAGCGTTTCGTGCTGAACCGCGAGACCCTCGATGATCGCACCGAGGGGCCGCCGCTCGAACCCGGGGGGCCGGAACGCTCCGATAAAGTTCCGGATCTCGCCGAGCGCGCGCTCCAGCAGACCCATCGCCTGCCGGGCGCGCACCTGCGAGGGTGGGTCGGGCGCGAGCGCGCGCTCGAGGACCTGGAGCTGGGACAGCGCCGCGAAGATGTCCTGGACGGGGCCGTCGTGCATGTCGAGCACGATGCGTTGGAGCTCGCGCTCGCTGGTCGCGAGCAGGCGCCGCGAGGCCGCGGCACGGACGTCCGCGTCGCGACGCTTCACCGCAACCCCCAGCAGCAAAAGGCCCGCGCCGGGCACGGGCCTCGACTGCGCTTGTCGGCTACGCTCAAACTGGGTCCCTATGGCGTTTCCGGTCGAACCTAGGGGGGTCGTCCGAGCGTGTCAACGCGACCTACACCTTCACCTCGATCGTCGCCCCGCGCTTGTGGCGGATGTAGAGCCACGCCATCGGGACTACGAGCATCCCTGCGGCGAGAATTGTCAAGGCGAGCAGCACCGCGGCAAGCTGCACGGCGCGCGCGGCAGTGGCCGCCGCGTCGAACAGGGCGGCGTCCTGATGCGCGAGCAGCACGATCATCGCCTCGCGCGCCTTGACGCCCGAGGCCTCGTCGGTGCTCGCCAATCCTTCCAGCACGCTCTGGGCGAGGTCGTGATCGATCGGGTTGTCGAGCGAGCCGGCGAGGGCGCCGATCTGGGTACGGAGGGCCTGGCGGATGCTGTCCCGGTGCGCGACGCGCTCGGGACGCTGGTACGCGGGCGCGGTGCTGGTCGCCATGCGGCGCCACACCTCGAGGCCCGCGTTGTAGCGGTGCAGCGTCTGGGTGGCGCGGGCGCCGTGGCGTACCGTGGCCGCGGCGTGCCGCAGCGACGCGATGAGGTCGAGTCCGAAGATGAGGGCGACGACGAGGGTCGCCGCGCTGATGATGACCGCGATGCCTGGCCGGATGAACGTGTAGTCCTTCATCGCGATCGCGAACGAGGAACGCGGCATCGAGAAGCGCGGCTCAGGAGTGGTCATGACGCGAGCCTGGTCTCGGCAAGTGAGCGGAAGACAAGACGCTATCCGGTACGGCCTGAGGTGTCAAACCCGGACCGGGGCGGCCCCTCGCTTGACGCGGCCGCCGAATCCCCCAATATGTAGGGCGCGCCCCCCTTACAATTGCTTATTGCCGCGAGCCGCAGGACGGCGTTCGGCGCCGCCCGCGCGGTCACGAGTGTGGTGGTCGGGAGAGTGGGTGAGCGAACCTCGGGCGGGCGAAGACACCAGACAGGAAGTGCTACGGCAGGCGAGCGTCGCGCTCGGCGGCCGGCCCGTGACATTGTGGGAAGTTTCCTCGAAGGCTGAGCTCGATCCCAAGCTCTCCAGCGACCCTACTCCCACTCACCACGCCACACATCTCGATGTAGACGGCACGCTGCGGCGTTGGCAGATCCCTATCGTGCAGGGAAGCCGCTGGGTCGGCTGCCCAACCGCTCCTGAGGGCCCCTGGCTGATCGCTCCCGTCCGCACCCGGCCACCCGCACCCCCTCCCGGGGGACAGGAACGCCGCAGCGCCGAGCGGCTCACGCTCGAGCTGGCGGCGCTGTGCATCGGTCTCATGGACCGGAGCGTGGTAGCGATCGAGGCGGGGGACCCGGGCGCGTCCGCCACAGGACCGTTCCGCGACCTCACCAGCCTTCCCGCGGTAATGGCGCACGAGCTCGGCAACCGCCTCACGACCGCCCGCGCGGCCCTGCAGCTCGCGATCGAGGCCATCGGCGGCTGGACCGACGTGGACGCGGGCCGGCGCCTGGAAGCCCTCGACGAGCTGGGACAGGTGCTCGAGGACATCGATCGCGGCACACAGTTCGTGCGGGCCGTGCGCGACCGGGCCCGGGGCGCGCTGGCCCGTTGGGAGCGGTTCGACGCCGTGCGCGTAGTACAGTCCTGCTGTACCCTCGAGGGGCGGGTGATCAAGGACCGCGTGTCTCTCGAGTTCGCCGGATCGCTGGATGCGACCTACCTCTTGGGCGACCCGAACGCGCTGTACGACGCGCTCGTCAACCTGATTCGCAACGCGGCCGATGCCGCGTCTGGTCGGCCCGAGCCGGTCTCGGTAGCGGTGGAGCGCGCCGGCCAATCACTCCGCGTCAGCGTGCGCGACAAGGGGGTGGGGATCGCGGTGCAGCACCTCGATCGGATCTTCGAGGCAGGTTTCACTACCAAGGGGTACGGCGAAGGCACGGGGATGGGGCTCGCCCTCGTCAGCGACGTCGTGCGCAACATGTTCGGCGGCCACGTCGCCGTCGACTCGGTGGTCGGGGTTGGCACCACCGTCACCCTGAGCCTGCCCATCCCGCCCCAGCGAGCCGCAGATCCGCATGCTTCTGCCACCGAGCAGTCCGCCACGCACGTCGCGCAGGCCTAGGCTTCCAGGAGCAGGGCGTTCAGGTCGAGCGCGAGCGTTTGCATGGCGAGGCTCCCGTCGGGCGCCCGCGGCCACTCGCTCTGGGGGCGATCGCGATACAACTCTACGCCGTTCCCGTCGGAATCTCGGAGGTACACTGCCTCGCTGACCCCGTGGTCGGCTGCGCCCTCGAGCGGCACGCCGTGATCGAGCACCTGGCGCACCGCCCGCGCCAACGTCGGCCGGTCGGGATACAGGATCGCGAAGTGATACAGCCCGGTGGTTCCCCGGGGAGGCTGCGGCGCGCCGCGCCCCGCCCAAGTGTTTAGCCCCAGATGATGATGGTATCCGCCGGCTGAGAGGAACACCGCGTCCCGGCCGTACCGGCTCGTGACCTCGAAACCCAGGACGTCGCGGTAGAAGGCGACCGCGCGGTCGAGATCGGAGACCGTCAGGTGCACGTGGCCGATGCGGGTGCGAGGATCGATGGGCATCACCTAAGGAACGCTTGAGTGTTCCACGACGCCACGTTGCACGCTCCACGAGGCCGCATCCGGGGAGGGCTTGGAACGTGGCGTCGTGGCGTCGTGGAACGACTTACATTTCCTCCCATGCTCGCCACACCCACGCTCCCCACTCCAGTCAACGAGGCGGTGCTCTCTTACGCACCGGGCACTCCCGAGCGAACGGAGCTGAAACAGGCGCTGCGGGACCTTGCCGCACGGCCCATCGAGATCCCGCTCGTCATCGGTGGCAAAGAGGTGCGCACCGCCGCCACCGCCGACGTCGTGATGCCGCATTGCCACCGGCATGTCCTGGCGCACGTCCACCAGGCGGGCCCGGATCAGGTGCGTGCCGCAATCGCCGCCGCGCGGGAGGCGTGGCGGGAGTGGTCGACATGGCCCCTCGAGCGTCGCGGCCTCGTGTTCCTCAAAGCGGCGGACCTCCTTGGGACGCGCCACCGTCAGATCGTGAACGCGGCGACCATGCTCGGCCAGTCAAAGACGCCCCATCAGGCTGAGATCGATGCCGCTTGCGAGCTCATTGACTTCTTCCGTTTCAACGTGCACTACGCGGAGCGGGTGTACCACGAGCAGCCGCTGTCCGTGGCCGGCGCGTGGAACGCCATGGAGTACCGGCCGCTCGAGGGGTTCGTGTACGCGATCACGCCCTTCAACTTCACCTCGATCGGCGGCAACCTCCCCACCGCCCCCGCGATCATGGGCAACGCCGTCGTCTGGAAACCGGCGGCCACGGCCGTGTTCTCGAACTACTTTGTGCTGAAGCTGCTCGAGGAAGCTGGTTTGCCGCCGGGCGTGATCAATTTCGTGCCGGGTCCGTCGACCGTCGTATCCGATGCGCTGCTCGGCGACCGGTACCTCGCCGGCATCCACTTTACAGGCTCCACGGAAGTGTTTCAGCTCCTTTGGAAGCGCGCGGCGGAGCACCTCACGGAGTACGCGGGCTACCCACGCTTGGTGGGAGAGACGGGGGGGAAGGACTTCATCGTCGCGCACGCCAGCGCGGACGTCGACGCGCTCGCGGTCGCGATGGTGCGGGGCGCCTACGAGTACCAGGGCCAGAAGTGCAGCGCCGCCTCGCGGGCCTACGTGCCCGACGCGCTCTGGCCGCGCGTACGGGAGCGGGTGCTCGGCATGCTCGCCGACGTTCGCGTCGGCGATCCCGCCGATTTCCGCAACTTCATGGGCGCCGTGATCGACCGCAAGGCGTTCGACAAGATCTCGGGGTACCTCGCGAGCGCCAAGACGGGGGCGGGGGCCGCGATCCTGTTCGGGGGAGGCGCGGACGACCGCGACGGCTACTTCATTGAGCCCACGCTGATTCAGGTCGACGACGCCGGATACCGCACGATGTGCGAGGAGATCTTCGGGCCGGTCTTGTCGGTGTACGTGTACCCGGAGGCTCGCTGGGCAGACACGCTGGCGGTGGTGGACCGGACGTCGCCCTACGCCCTCACGGGCGCCATCTTCGCCCAGGATCGGCGGGCGGTGGCTGAGGCGCAGCAAGCGTTGCGGTACGCCGCGGGGAATTTCTACGTGAACGACAAACCCACGGGCGCCGTCGTGGGGCAGCAGCCGTTCGGTGGGGCGCGGGCGAGCGGCACGAATGATAAGGCCGGTAGTCTCCTCAATCTGATCCGCTGGACGAGCCCGCGGGCCATCAAGGAGAACCTCGTGCCGCCGAGGCAGTGGGCCTACCCGTTCATGGCGGAGCGGTGAGCGGGCGCCCACCGATCCTGGTGCTCGTGATGGCCATCGCCTTCGTGCTGCTAGCGGCCGCGCTCCTCATCGGCTCGTTCACACGTCCCGAATTCCCGCCCTACCAGCTCACGGTGCCTCGCCCCGGCGCCGTGGGCGACACGCTGGTAGGCCCCGCCACGTACACGCTCGATGCGTCCTCCACGGAGCTGTGGCACCGCTTCGCCTTCACGCGTAACGCGGTGGTCGACACTGGGGCCTGGGACGTGGCGTTCCGGCGGTTTCATCTGATCGCAGCACCAGGTGGCGGCATCCAGGATCTCGGCGCGGTGCCGTTCGACTCGGTGGTCCTGCTCCCCAGCGGCGGGTACCTCGCAAACGATGCCGTCCCCGACACGACGAATCCTGGCGTCGGAAAGTGGTATGACTACAGCATGCTGACGCATCTCCTCACATCGAAACACCACGTGTACGGCGTGCGCACGCCGGGCGGGAAGTACGCCAAGCTCGAGATCCTTGCTTACTATTGTAAGGATGCGGGCACTGCCTGCGTCACCTTCCGCTACGCTTACCAGGGAGACAGCAGCCGCCGGGTCAAATGACGGAGCCCCCGGCAGGAGGCTGCCGGGGGCTCCGCAACACCGCGGGATCGCGGGACGCTACTTCGGCGGCAGGATCTTGAACATGCCCGTTCCGCAGACGGGGCAGACGCCCTTCAGCGCGGGCCGGCCGTTGGCCATCTTCACCTGCTGCGCGTTCGAGATTTTGCGCTTCGCCTTGCACTTCACGCAGTAGCCCTCATCCGCAGCCATCGGAGTCTTTCCACCCTTCGCCATGTTGTTCCTCCGTTAGGGGGCCGGCGGGCGGGGGCCGAACAGGCCGCGCGGTACCCCCCCCCGGGACGGTCACAACATAATACGGCGCCCTCAGACCGTGGGAATCGGGCGGGGCGTGGAGCCGTCAGAAAAGCCGATGCGTTTGTGAGTTCCGTCACAAAACGGCTTGGTGGCGGAACCTCCACAGCGGCACAGGACAACGACTTCCGCCGGTCGCCCGTCCTTCCGCGGGGGCACGGGTATGGTGGCCCCGTCGGGCGTCACAATCCGTACCGGGCCGGCCACGACCAGGGGCCCGTTGGGCTTGGGGGTGATGGTTGTCGGCGTCTCGTTCATGTCCACCAAGGTACACCTGGCGTCTGGACGCACCAAACTCTAGGCCGGCGCACGGGATCGCGGCCACATGTCCGGGAACGGCTGCGTGATCGGTCGGGTATCTTGAGACGCCGTCCCCATGCGCTCTGCTCCCTTCGCCACCCTCGCTTCGCTGTGCGTGATCGCGTGCGTAGCGGAGCGTGCGGCGCTCACCAACCAGATGGCGGAGTCCGGCACCCGCTACCTCACGCGCGCGGCGCGCGACCCGGTCAGCTGGCAGTCGTGGGGCCGTGAGGCCTTCAAGCTGGCGGCGCGGCTCGATCGGCCCATCCTGCTCTACGTCGGGGCCGAGGAGTGCCGGTACTGCGCGGTGATGGATCGCGAGACCTACACCGACTTCGTGCTCGGCGCGTTGATCGACTCACTATTCGTGCCGGTGCGCGTCGATCGAGACGAGCGTCCCGACGTAGCGGCGCGCTACGGGGTCGCGGTGCAGTTGCTCACCGGCCTGCGCGGCTATCCCCTCACGGTCTTTCTCACGCCCGATGGCTCGCCTTTTTTTGGCGGCACCTACTTTCCTGCGGACGATCCGGTGACGGGCCGCGGCATGAAGCAGATCCTTCCGGACGTGGCGCGGAGCTTCAGGGAGCGGCGCGGTTTCGTGCGACGCCAGGCCGCTCTCGTCCGGCAGCTGGCGTACACGCGTGAAGCGGGGGCTCACGGCGTGCTGGAGCCACGCACTGTTGAAGCGGCGATCAACGGCGTGCGGGCCGCGCTCGAGAGCGCGCAGCACTCACGGGCGGCACTCGGCAGCCTGACCTACACCCGGGCGGCCGCGCTCCTGCTCGCCGCGTCGGCGCGCGGCGGCGACTCGAGCGATCTGGACGTGGCCCGCTCGGCGCTCGACGTGGTCGCGGACTCGGTCGAGGCCGCGGCGGCCGCCGGCGAGCGCGACGACCCGCCCGGCCTCGTGCGTGCCGGGATGCTGCGCAACTTGGCGGTGGGTTGGGCGCTAGCGGCAGAGCCCAGATATCGCGACGCCGCGCGCCATCTGCTGGGGTCGCTGCTCCGCGATCTGAGCGGGGCAGACGATCGCGTGGTATTCGCGGACCGCGAGGCCTACGTGATTGGCTCGGTGCTCGAGGCGGCGGCTAGCACCGGCGATTCGACGGCCGAGCGGAGCGCCCTAACGGCGTTGGACGGGCTGCTCGCCCACGCCTATACCAGCGGGCGGGGGGTGCGCCACGTCGGCCACTCGCGGAGCGCTGGGCCGGCGCTGCTGCAGGATCAGGTGCAGGTGAGCAGCGCCTGTCTCGCCGCATACAACGCCACGGGCGACCCTCGGTACCTCCGCGTGGCTCAGGACCTCGTGGCGATCTTCGAGCGCGACTTCGCCGACCCGATGGGTGGCTACTTCGACGCATCCGGGGCTGATCCCGCGGCGCCGGCTCTCGCGGATCGCACCAAACAGGTTCTCGACGACCTGTTGCCGGGAGCGAATGCCTGGGCGGCGCGCGTGCTGCTGCAGCTCGCCGACGCCACGGGCGATGCGGGCTACCGGCGGCGCGCGGAAGCCACTCTGGAGGCATTTGCGGGTGTGATCCCGGCCGAGGGTCTCCGCGCAGCGACCTACCTCGCGGCGGCGCAGGCCGTCCTCCCCGCTCCATCCCTGCCGCGCTAGTCCGTTTCGCTTCGCATCACGGCCCGGAATCCCTTGAGATTGCAGCCCCTAGCGCACCGCGCCGGGCGCGGTGTAGCGTGACGCCCCAATCCGGATGCAGGTCTTATGGATGTAGCGAGCGCGCCCTCTGACGCGGAGGTAGTGGCCCGGGTCTTGGGGGGCGACCGGGAAGCCTTCGGCCTCGTGATCCGCCGCTACGAGCCGGGTCTGCTGCGCTACGCGGCGCGCATGCTCGGCAGCCGGGATGCGGCGGCGGACGCCGTGGCGGAAGGTTTGGTCCGCGCCTACCGCCACCTGGCAAGCTGTCGTGACCCGGCGCGACTGCGCACTTGGCTGTATCGCATCGTGGCCAACCGGTGCAAGAGCCACCTCGCCCGCCGCGCGACGGCGGACGTTTCGCTCGACGAGGCGCCACCGGTCGCGGATCCGAGGGACACCGAGGCAGCGGTGGAGCGAGCCGAGCAGCTGGTACTCGTGGAACGGGCCTTGAGGACGCTCTCCCCGGAGAAGCAGGAGGCGTTCGTTCTGAAGCACGTCGAGGGGATGAGCTACGAGGAGATGGCCGCGGCGACGGGGGAACGGATCCCGACGCTGAAAATGCGCGTGCATCGCGCACGGGAAGCGCTGTTGCAGGCGCTGGAGGAGTACCGATGAGCACGATCGACCCGCGAATTCATCAGGTGCTGGATGGCGAGATCCAACGGGAGGCGCTGCCGCCTGAGCTCAGGCGGCAAGTCGAGCTCCTGGAGGCGGCGGCGGCGCTGCTCGCCGCGGCCCCGAAAGCGGAGAGTGTCGAGCAACGGGTCATGGCGGCGCTCCGGCGCCCCGCTGCCCCGCGCCGGTCGCGCTTGGTGTGGTGGCTGGTCACGCCTCGCGCGATCGTCCTGCGGATGCGCCCCGTCTGGACCCTCGCACTCGCCGCCGGGTTGGCGCTGCTGACGCTCCTGCCCGCGCGCGTGTCGCGGCCCGACGTCGGCGAGGAGGAGGGGATCGCGCAATTCGTGGCCCGCTTCCCGGGAGCCCGGTCCGTCGCCGTAGTCGGCTCGTTCAACGACTGGCGCGCCGGTTCCATCGCACTCGAAGATCGTGACCATGACGGGGTGTGGCGCGGTGTCGTCGTGCTCCCGACGGGGGCGCACGAGTACATGTTCGTGGTGGATGGCGAACGCTGGGTCGCGGACCCGCTGGCGGGGCGCTACGTGGCGGACGACTTCGGCCGCGAAAACTCCCTCTTGATCGTGCGGCCCGTCCTGCAATGAAGCTGGCGTTGCTCGTCCTGTGCGTCGCCTCCCCGCTCGCCGCGCAGTCGCTCCGCACGCGGCTCGAGGGGCGCGTCCCGGCGGCCAGCATCCCGGTTATCGACTCCCTGGTGCAGGTCGCCGCGCGCGAGAGTCTGCCGACCGACCCGCTGGTCCAGAAGGCGGTCGAAGGTGGCGCCAAACACGTGTCGAGCGAGCGGATCGTGAAGGCGGTGGAGCTGAACCTGGACCAGTTGCGCCGGGCTCAGGAGCTGCTGCGGCGCGCCGGCGACACACCGCCCGCCACGCCCGCCGAGGTGATCACGGTGGTGTCGGCGCGCAAGCGTGGCCTCGCGGACTCCGTAATCGCGCGCATCGTCGCCGCGCTCCCCGGCGAGCCTCGAGGCACGGCGCTGCACGCGGTCGCCGATCTCGTCGCCCACCATTTCAGCGGGGATTCGGCCGCCGATCTCATCCTCGAGGCGGTGCACCAGGGGCTCCGGGGGGTCCGGCTGCTCGACGTCTCGAGCGCCGCAATCCAGGAGACCCAGCGGGGCCACACGCACGCCGAAGCCCTGGCGCGGATCCGGAGCGAGCTCCCCAACGTGCCCGCACCTCCCCCGCCGCCGCGGACGACTGTGCAGCGCGCCCGCCGGCCGGTAGCCAGCGGGGGGCAGCAGCCCCTGCACTAGGTTTCACAGTGGGACGGTTTGGAGGGCGCGTGACGGGTGGGTGCCGGGGAGGGTCTCACCGAGTGAAGCGGACCAGATGGTCCGCAACTACCTCTGGAGGTTGATTCCCATGATCCGTCGCCTCATCCTCACCGCCGCTTTGCTCGCGGCTCCCGCCGCCATCGTCGCCCAGCAGGTCGCGACGGCAGCCGCGCCGACGCAGCAGGACTCCGCGAAGGCCAAGAAGGCGGCGCCAAAGAAGAAGGCCATGAAGAAGAAGGCCGCCAAGCCCGCCGCGAAGGACACCGCCGCCAAGGCCAAGCCGTAGTCACGACGTGTAGTCCGCGTTGATCCGGACGTAGTCCGGCGTCAGATCGCAGGTCCACACCACCGCCTCCGCCCGACCGACACCAAGGTCGAGTCGGAGGCGGATCGTTTTCTGTTGGAAGACGGAGCGGGCGCGCCCCAGGTCGGGGTTGGCGGTCGCGCCGCCGGTGGCGAGGGTGAGCCACTCGTCGCCCTCCGCGGCCTGCAAGGTGAGACGGTCCACGGTGAGCGGAACTCCCGCGGCACCGGCCGCCGCGAGTACCCGCCCCCAGTTCGGATCTGCGCCGTAGATCGCCGTCTTCACGAGCGTCGAGCGCGCGATCGCCCGGCCGATCTCGCGCGCCGCCTTCTCGCTCGTTCCCCCCACTACGTGGATCTCCAGCACCTTCGTGGCACCTTCGCCGTCCGCGACGATGGCAAGTGCCAGGGTGCGGGCCACCTGCTGCACCGCGGCTTCGAACTGCGTCCACAGTGCGCCGTCGCGCGCGGGATCCACGCCCGAGGTCCCGTTGGCGAGCAGGAGCACGGTGTCGTTCGTGCTGGTGTCGCCGTCCACTGAGATGGCATTGAAGGTGCGGTCCGCCACGCGATGCAGCAGCGGAGCGAGGGTCGCCGGCTCGGCTACGGCGTCGGTGGTGAGAACGGCGAGGAGCGTCGCGAGGTCCGGGTGGATCATACCGGCACCTTTGGCGATGCCTCCCACTGTAATCGCGCCGCTCGGCGTGTCGAGGCGGACGGCGCAGTGCTTGGGACGTGTGTCGGTCGTCATGATCGCCCGCGCCGCGTCGGCCCCGCCCTCGGCGGAGAGCCGGGCGGCGGCCTGGCGGAGGCCGTCTGCGACGGGCGCGACGGGCAACGGCACGCCGATCACGCCGGTGGAGAGGACGAGCGCGGTCCTGGGCGGCAGGCCTGCGGCCTGCTCTGCGGCTTGGGCCATGGCCCGGGCGGCATCCAGGCCGGCGGCGCCGGTGCAGGCGTTCGCGACGCGGGCGTTCATCGCGACTGCGCGGACCCGCCCGGGCCGCTCGCTCAGCAGGTCCGCGTCATACAGCACGGGGGCGGCGCGCACGGCGTTGCGCGTGAACACGCCCGCCGTCGCGCAGCTGGTCGCGCTAACGAGCAGCGCGACGTCCGGCGCGCCATCGGCCTTGAGTCCCGCGTGCGCGGCCGCGGCGGAGAAGCCGCGCGGTGAAGTGACGGACCCGTCCGGGAGCGAGTCGAGTGTCGCGGTCATCGGCGGTCAAGATAGCGGGCGCCACTCGCTTGTGTAACCGCCCGGGGTTTCTTATCATAGCACAACCTTCCCGGGAGGCCCGTTCGATGTCGGACCCGTTCTTGAGCTCCGACGATTACGACGAACGCGCGCATCAGCTCTACAACGAAGGACACTACGACGAAGCCCTCGAGACGCTGCGCGAGGGACTCACCATCTACCCCCACGCCGTCGAGCTCCACGTGGGGATGGGGTATGCACGTCTCGCACGGGAGGAGTATCTCTGGACGCGACGCGCGTTCGAGGAGGCGCTGGGGCTCGACCCCGGTCACGAGGACGCACTCGCGGGATTGGGCGAGGTGCTGCTCAAGTTCGGGGACCGCACGGCCGCAGTCGCGTGCTTCGATCGCATCCTGGCGCTGGGCTTTCGCGACGATCACGACCTCATGCTGCAAATCGGCCGCGCGCTGTTTCGGGAAGGGGTGCTCGACCATGCACGCCGCTTCTTCGAGATCGTGGCCGGGGCCCATCCCGACTCGGCCGAAGCGGCCGCGTGCGTGGGGTACGCGACGCATCGGCTCACGGACGCAGGCGGGGCACTATCCTGGCTGCGACGCGCCCTCGAGCTCGACCCCGGGCACGCGGAAGCCCGCGTCTACCTGGCGAACCTGCTGTACGATCGGGGCGAGTACGAGGCCGCGCTCTTCCACCTCGAGCGCACCGAGCCGGAGGAGCACTTCGACGCGCTCGCTATCTGGCGGCTCATGGAGCTGAAGAAGGGGGTCTACCGGCTCGCCGCCGACGACCCCGAGCTCCTGCCGTGGAGTCGGCGCCTCGAGGAGCTGGCGGGCGGCGAAGGACCTGACGACCTGCTCCTCGCCGAGATCGAGGCGATCGGCCCCGATGGTCAGGTTCGCGATCCGAGGCAGCTCGAGTTGTTCGGCACGCTGCTCACCGAATTGAAGGGGATGCGAGCGCGCCCGGGGACGGGTGACGGGGGCGGGAGCGGGGCCGGCGGCGGGAGCGCGAGTGGCGAGATGCACCGGGTGAGTACGCCCACCGGCGCCACTTACGTCGGCACTTGGGAGGAGATCGTCCGACAGATGAAGGACGACGCGGCGGAGTGGGTGGAGGGCTCACTCGAGGAGTACATGGCTGCGAGCGCGCGCCGCGGCCGCAAGCAGACCGGGGTGGCGATTCCCGCCACCGACCCTGAGAGCTTCATCAGGGGGAGTGCGGACGCGGGGCTCCTCAGGATACTGCACTGAGCGCTTCCCGTTAGAGTCCCCGCTTGAGCCCGATCGCCACGCTGAGCGGGCCGTCTCCGAGCGCTACCAGCGTGATGGCGCCAGCCAGGAGCAGACCCTCGAGCTCGAAGTTCCCCGCCTGCGGCACCTTGACGGCGAGAATGGCGACGACCATCTCGACGGCCATGCACGCCGCCCAGAAGCGCGTGAAGATTCCGAGCAGCACGCAGGCCGCGCCGACCGTCTCCACCGCGATCAGGACCACGGCCCAGATGGTCGCGAACGGCAGTCCGACGCCGTGGAGGAAGCCAGCGACGGCCGGGACACCGCTGTGAACCTTGACGATGCCGTGGCGCAGGAACACGCCGCCCACGGCGAGACGCATGAAGAAGGCGGCGTACGGGCTCAGCTGGTTCATGCACCCTCCGAGGTGGTGGTGGGCTGCGTGTGCGGGCCCCGGCGGCGGTTGTCGATCCGGATCTGACGCGCCCCGAGCCGCCGGGTGACGACGTCCAGGCCGCGCTGCGCGTGCACGCCGCCCACACCCGCCACATCCACGAAACAGACTCCGGCGTCCGGTACGGCGTGCAGCAGCACATGGCCGCCATGGCAGAGCAGGACCGCGCCGACGCCCCTCGGCCCGACCTTGACGGCGGGGGGGCTCGCGGGGTTCAACCCCGCCGCGTTCGCCGCGGCCAGCAGCAGGCCGGTGAGGCCCTGCACGTCGTTCAGGCGGTCGGCCGGGATGCCGTCGAGGTCGGCCGACAACTGCTCCAGCGACACGCTTGGCACTTCGGGTGGCCCCGCCGTTTAGAACATCGACATGGCGAGGAACGAGCGCAGGTTGTCGTTCGTCACCCGCAGTCGTGCCGAGAGCAGCCGCACGACGGACCAGAGCACCTTGTAGGCGATGTCGCGATTGAAGTCCAGGAGCAGCTCGAAATCGGAGCGGGAGATCGTGATGAGGGTACAGGCGGTGTTGGCGATGGCGTCGGTCGAGCGCTCCGAGCGGTCGAAGATCGACATTTCGCCGAAGCACGACCCGGGCTTGAGAACGGCGAGGGCCTCCTCGCCGGACCCCGGGATCGTGCGGGAGATGCGGACCTCGCCGTCGGAAATAATGAACAGCCGGTTACCGGGCTCGCCTTCCTTGAACACGTGTTGTCCGAGAGTGAACTTCTGCTCGCGACACACCTCCGATACCCGGGCCAATTCACCCTCGTCGAGGTCTTGGAAGATCGCCGCTTGCTTCAACAGATTGAGGTCCACGGCGTGAAGCTATGCCGCGCGGGAGGGAGGGGCAAGTGAAACCGTGGGTGACGGGGGCCGATGTGCTGACGGCGCTTCGCATTCCCCTCGCGGTCGTGTTTCCCTTCCTGCGCCATCCCGTCGAGCAGCTGGGTGCGGTGGCGGTGGCGGCCGCGTCGGATTTCTTCGACGGGGTGCTGGCGCGGCGTTTCGGGAGCTCTCGCGCTGGCGCGCTGCTCGATCCGGTGGCCGACAAGCTGTTCATGGTCGCGGCGTTCCTCACGGTCGCGCGCTGGGGCATGCTGCATCCCATCGAGATCGTCGGGGTACTCACGCGGGACGCCGTCGCGGTGCTCGGATTCCTTGGCACGTGGCTGCTGCGCCGGCCCGTTGCCCTGCCGGCTCGGGCGGGAGGGAAGGCGGTGACGGTGGGACAGATCCTGACCCTGGTGGCGGCGATCGCTGACTCGTCACTGGTGCGGCCGCTGGCGTGGGCCACTGCGGCGATCGGCCTGTACGCGATCTGGGACTACGGGCGCGCGGCGGCGCACGCGCGCGCCCGGCCGACCGGGGAGTGACATGCGCGCTGCGTGGTTGCTGACGTGTGGCGCCGTGCTGGCGACACCCCTCGCCGCGCAGGCGTTTCCCCCTCCACCCGTGCAGCGCACCCGGCACGGCGGCACGCAGGTGGGGCTGTTCGGGTTCGGGGTGTGGAGCGGTCTGGACGTGAGGGGCAGCGGGCAGCTCGTATTGGGCGCGGCGCTCGACGTCGGGAACGTGGCCGTCTCCCGCCTCCGACTCCGCCCGTCGGCGGAGATCGCGATCCTGAACGGCGCCAACACCTACACCGGCAGCTTCGAAGTGCTGTATCGCTTTGCCGACGACAAGCCGGCGACCGTGCCATACGCCGGCGCCGGCATCGCGCTCGCGGGCCACGCCGATTGCGGCGCCGGGTCCGGCTGTCCGGCCGCGTGGGTGAACGCCGTCGTCGGCATCGAAGTGCGCTACCGCTCCACCTTCAGCTGGATGCTCGAGTACCGCGCCCTGGACGCGTTTCAGCACAACCGCTTCTGCGTCGGACTCACGACCCGGCGCGGCAGCTGAGCATGGCGGGAGGCGAGCGCGTGGTGACGGTGCGCTGGCGCGAGAAACTATTGTTCGAGGGCGGCGCCGCCAGGCAGCCGGTCATCCTCGTGGACGGCGACAGCGCCGCCGCGACCAGTCCCGTCGAGCTGTTGCTCGTAGCCGCCGCCACATGTACCGCCGCTGACGTGGTGTCGATCCTCGAGAAGGAGCGGGTGGCGCTGCGGTCGCTCGAGATCGCGGTGCAGGGTACGCGGCGCCAGGACCACCCACGGCGTTACACCGCGCTCCACTTCCACTTCACCATCGCCGGCGCAGGCGCCGATGAGCCGAAGGCCCGCCGGGCGATCGACCTGTCGCTGACGAAGTACTGTTCGGTCGTCGCGTCGCTCGCCCCCGACACCGCCATCGCCTACGACGTCGCCATCGGCCACTAGGGCGCTCGTGTGGTGCGCGGCTTTCGTGGCCGCCGCTGGAGCAGCGGGGAGCGCCAGCGCGCAGCAGCAGTTGGCCGTGACCGAGCTACAGGTGGGAGTGAGCGGTGCGCTGGCGCACCGCGACTTCTGGGGAGCCGAGGTGGGGGTCGCCTGGCGGCCGCACGGCCAGGACCGCTTCGCCGCGTCGGCCGCGGTGGGAGACGGGGAAGGCGCGGTCGCGGTGCGCGCGGGGGCGACGGCGCAGTTCGTGCTCCGGCCCGCAGCACGCACGGGGCTGAGCCCCTACGCGGGCCTGGGGCTCGCGTTCGCGGGCGCGCGCGGCGTGGCTGGTGCGGCGTATCTGCTGGCGACGCTGGGCGTCGAGGCGGCGCCCGGACGGCGGCGCGGGTGGTTCGTCGAGGTGGGGCTCGGGGGCGGGATCCGCGGCGCGGTGGGGCTTCGCTGGCGGCACCTCCCGCGGGGGTGGTAGCTCAGCTCGCTACGTCGACCTGCAGGCTGCGCGCCACTACGGGGCGGCAGTAACGCTCGCCCAGCACGCGGAGCTCCGCGAGCCGGTCGTCGTCCAGCCCCTCGTAGCGGTCACGCAGGTAGAGCATGGTGTCGTCAAACCATTCCTTCTGATGCTCGGGCGACGCTTCCAGAACGCCGCAGCGAAGAATGTGGGAGAACAGTTCGTCGCGCGCCTGCTCGAAGGGCGTGGCGGGCTGGCTCCTGCGGGGTTCGGGACGCTGGTTGCCCATGCGGGGGATGCTCCTTCTTCCAGGTGGGACGGTGGTGGTGAATCGGCGCCGCAATGTAATACCGCTCGTCTGCCCAGCCAAGGGCCGACGCGGCTGCGCGACTCGTGGTATAATCACGTAGACCGTCCCGTGAGCGACGCAATCGACGGGGCGGGTGGCAGAGGAAGGCGGGGTGTGGCATGACGGACGATCGCGGGCAGGACGAGGTGTACGGTCCCGAGCGCGCCCAGCGGCTGGTATCGCTGTTGCGCGCGCTCGCCGAGCGGATCCAGGAGCTCGATCGGGCCAATGGCCTGCTCGAGGCGGCGCCCGAGCTTCAGAAGCTGCTCGGGAACGCGCGCAGCGAATTGTTTCACTACGAAGTGCGGCTCACGTACGACACGCCTGAGGTCGCCGAGAGCCGTCGCATCGTGGAGGATGCCGAGCGACGGGCGCGGGAGCTCGAGTTCGAGGGGGGCGACGGGGAGGAGGAGGGATGAAGGGGTTCTACGTGCTGCTCGCCGTGGTGTTTCTCGCCGGCGGCGGGTGGCTGGTCTACTCGGCCAACCACAAGTCCACCGCTGAGCCGAGTTCCACGGCTCCCGTGCCAGCGGCGGCAGCGGACGGGTTTCGCGGGTTCACCTTGGGGAGTGACGCCGCGCCGATCGAGGTCACGGAGTACTCGGACTTCGAGTGCCCGTGGTGCGCCGCGTTCGCCACCGTCCAGATGCCGGTGGTGCGCGAGCAGCTCATCGCGACGGGGAAAGTGCGCTGGCGCTATCGCGAGTTTCCGCTGTCGGCCCACAAGTACTCCCACCTCGCCGCGCTGGCGGCCCAGTGCGCCGGCGAGCAGGCCAGGTTCTGGGAAATGCACGACGCGCTCTTCACCCGGCACCAGTGGGCGCAGACCGGGAAGGATCCGAGCGACCTGTTTCGCCGCTTCGCGAAGGACATCGGCGTCGACGTCGACAAGTACGACGCCTGCATGCGGAGCCAGCGGTACGCTGGCCGCATCGACGCGAGCTACCAGGAAGGCGAGGCCCGCGGGGTCCAGGGCACCCCGACGTTCTTCGTCGACGGCCGCCGGTTCCAGGGCAACCCCACGTCGGACGCCTTCAAGGCACTGGTCGACAGCCTGACTGCTGGACGTCGCAAGCGCTGATGCGGCGGCGCCAGGCGATCGCCGTGCTCGCGCTCGCGGGCTGCTTCGTCGCGCTCTATTTGTGGCTCTACAAGCTGGGCGTCATGGGCGAGCTGCGCTGCGGCACTGGTGGGTGCGAGACGGTGCAGGCGAGTCCCTACGCCGAGCTCTTCGGGTTGCCGGTCGCGCTGTACGGCGTCGCGGGTTACGCGGCGCTATTCCTCGTGAGTCTGGCGGCGTTGCAGCCGGCCGCCGCGGCGCGGCGCCGGCCGGATGTGGCGCTCGCCGTGCTCGCGTCGATCGGGTTCGCGTTCACGCTCTACCTCACCGCGCTCGAGCTGTTCGTGATCCACGCGTTCTGCCGGTGGTGCCTCGGCTCGGCGGCGATCATCACGGCGGTCTGGATCCTGGCGCTCGCCGGCGTGCGTCGCAACACATGACGAGTCCGTCGGCCGCAAGCAGCGCGCCCCCTTCGACCCGCTAATATTCAGCGCCATGAGCCCGCCCTCGGAGCGCAGGGCTGCGCCGCGCGGCCGCTACCTGGCCACCCTCGCTCTCGCCGCGCTGGGCATCGTCTACGGCGACATCGGCACGAGCCCGCTGTACGCGATCCGCGAGTCGTTCTACGGCACCCACGGCATCGCCGTCACCCCGGGCAACGTGCTCGGCGTCCTCTCACTCGTGTTCTGGTCGTTGATCCTCGTCGTCACGATCAAGTACCACGTCGTGATCATCCGTGCGGACAACAAGGGGGAAGGGGGCGTGCTCGCCCTGATGGCGCTCGTCAACGGCAGCCGCCTCGCCCGGGGGCTGTCGCCTCGCCGGATCATGATCGTCCTGGGCATCTTCGGGTCGGCGCTGCTGTACGCCGACGGCGCGCTCACGCCAGCCATCTCTGTGCTCAGCGCCGTCGAGGGGCTCGAGATCGCGACGCCGGCGCTCGCGTCGTGGATCATCCCCGTGACGCTCGGGATCCTGATCGGCCTGTTCCTGTTGCAAAGCCGTGGAACGGCGAAGATCGGCGCGCTGTTCGGCCCGGTGATGCTCGTCTGGTTCGCGACCCTGGGCGTGCTCGGGTTGAGTGAAATCCTTCGTCAACCCGGGGTCCTGGCGGCTATGTCCCCCTCGTACGCGGTGCGGTTCTTCGCAGCGGACTTCGGGCGGGGCTTCATCGTGCTCGGCGCCGTGTTCCTGGTCGTCACCGGTGGGGAAGCCCTGTACGCGGACCTCGGCCATTTCGGCCACCGCGCGATCCAGATCGCGTGGTTCAGCAGCGCGCTCCCCTGCCTGCTCCTCAACTACTTCGGTCAGGGAGCGCTGCTGCTGCGGGACCCGGCCACGGCGGAGAACCCCTTCTACCATCTTGCACCGAGCTGGGCTCTGTATCCCTTGATCGCGCTCGCGACGGCGGCGACGATCATCGCGTCGCAGGCCGTGATCTCCGGCGCCTTCTCGCTGACGCGCCAGGCGGTGCAGCTGAGCTACAGCCCGCGGCTCCGCATCGAGCACACCTCCTCGCGCGAGATCGGTCAGATCTACGTCCCGTCCGTCAATTGGGGCCTCATGATCCTCACGTGCGCGTTGGTGCTGGGCTTCCGCACGTCGAGCAACATCGCCGGGGCGTATGGCGTGGCCCTGTCCGCGCTGATGCTCATTACGACGCTCATGTTCTACGTGATGTGTCGCGAAGTCTGGGGTTGGAGCATTCCGCGCGCTGCACTCGTCGTGGGGCTCTTTCTTCTGATGGATGTGCCGTTCTTCGCGGCCAACATGCTGAAGATCCGCTACGGCGGCTGGGTCCCGCTCGCCATTGCGGCGGGCCTCTTCACGCTGATGATCACCTGGAAGCGCGGGCGGGAGATCCTCGCCAAGCGGATGTTGGAGAAGACGGTGCCCCTCAAGATGCTGCTCGCCGATCTCGCGGCGGAGCCGCCGATCCGCGTGCCTGGCACGGCGGTCTTCATGTACGGCAGCGCCGACGGGACGCCGCCGGCGTTGGTGCACAACCTTGCGCACAACAAGGTGCTCCACGAAAAGATCGTGTTCCTGACGGTGGTGACGGAGGACATTCCTCACGTGCGGTCGAAGGAGCGCGTGACGGTCAAGCGCTTCGGGAAGGGCTTTCACAGCGTGGTCGCTCGCTACGGCTTCATGGAGGATCCGGATATCGACGATGTCCTGGCGGCATGCCGGGTGCAGGCGCTCGACATCCGGATTGAGGGAACGACGTTCTTCCTGGGTCGCGAGACGCTGGTTGCCTCCGACCGGCCCGGGATGGCCCAGTGGCGGGAGAGCCTGTTCGCCTTCATGTCGCGCAACGCGATGCGGGCGACGGCCTTCTTCAAGATCCCGGCGAACCAGGTGTTCGAAGTCGGGGCGCAGGTAGAGCTGTAACGGTCGGGCGACGACGGTCCCGCTCCGCGACAAAACGACGCAGTCGCTGCGCGGGACCGTCGCCGCCCTTGAGCCGCTTCACTCGACTTCGCCGAACTTCGCGATGTCCTCCGGCAGCGCCCCTTGCTTGGTGACGGTTTCCTTGCCTTGCACCATCGTGCGGATTTGCTCGACCACGTCCGGGTTCGCGAGGGTCGTCACATCGCCGACGTCTCTGCGATTCGAGATGGCCGCAAGCACGCGGCGCATGATCTTCCCGGAGCGCGTTTTGGGCATGTCGGGCACGATGTAGACGTGCTTGGGTCGCGCGATCTTGCCAATCACCTCTTCGTTCGCCTTGATCACGCGGTCGATCACGTCCTGGCTCGGCTGCACGCCCGGCTTCACCGCGATGTACACCTCGGGGACTCGTCCCTTGAGCTCGTCTTGGACGGGGACGACGGCGGCCTCAGCGACTTCCGGGACCGTGAGACAGGCGGATTCGATCTCCTTCGTGCCGAGGCGGTGACCCGCAACGTTGATCACGTCGTCGATACGGCCGAGGACGCGATAGTAGCCGTCGGCAGCTTGCACCGCGCCATCGCCGCACATGAAGGGCCAGTCGCGCCAGTCCTTGCTCCGGGGATTCTTGTTGTACTTGGCGAAATACGTCTTCACATAGCGGTCGCGGTCGCCCCAGATCGTCTGCATGATGCCGGGCCACGGATTGCGGATGCAGATGTTGCCTGCCCTGCCGGAGCCCTTGGGGACCTCCGCGCCCGTCTCGTCGTAAATCACTGGGTGAATCCCCGGTGCGCCGGGACCGCAGCTGCCCGGCTTCATCGGCTGGATCGCTGGAACGGTCGTCCCGAGAAAGCCGCCGGTCTCGGTCATCCACCAGGTGTCCGTGATCACGGCTTCGCGTTTACCGACCTCGTCGTAATACCAGCGCCACGCCTCCGGCTCGATCGGCTCGCCCACCGTCGTCATCGACTTGAACTGGTAGTTGTACTTGCGCGGTTCCTGGGGACCCAGCTTCCGCAACATGCGAATGGCGGTCGGCGCGGTATGGAAAATGTTCACGCCCAAACGCTCGGCGATGCGCCAGGGCCGCCCGGCGTCAGGGAATGTGGGCACGCCTTCGTACAGCACGCTCGTCGCGGCGTTCGCCAGGGGACCGTAGACGATGTAGGAATGCCCCGTGATCCAGCCGATGTCCGCCATGCACCAGTAGATATCGTCGGGATGAATGTCGAGAATCCACTTGGACGTGGCGGCCACATAGGCCAGATAACCCGCGATACTATGTTGCGCGCCCTTGGGCTTGCCCGTCGTGCCGCTCGAGTACATCAAGAACAGGGGCCCCTCAGAGGGTAGGGCAACGGGCTCCACTTTCTTGCCTTGGTACTCCTTGAGCAGGTCGTTGACAAAGAAATCGCGACCGGGAACCATCGGCGTCTTGGCGGAATACTTTCCGGGATACCGCTGCCACACCAGGACCTTATCGACGTCCTGCCCCAACTCTTTCGCCGTCCGCACCGCGATGTCGGCATTCGCCTTGTGATCCACGAGCGCGCCGTTTCGCCAATAGCTGTCCATCGTGACCAGCACGCGGCTGCCGGAATCCTGAATGCGCGAGCCGCACGCCTGACCGCTGAACCCGCCAAAGACTTGTGAGTGGATGATCCCCAGCCGGGCACATGCGAGCATCGTGATCGGCAGCTCCGGGACCATCGGCATATGGAAGGTGACCCGGTCTCCCGCCTTGAGTCCCAGGCCGCGCAGCAGGGCGGCCAATTCATTCACCCGGGCGTACAACTCCTGATAGCTGATCGCCACATCCGGCTCTTTTTCCGGCTCGGGCACGAAAATGAATGCGGCTTTGTTTCCATACTTGGCCAGATGACGGTCTACGCAGTTGTACGATGCGTTGATCTTGCCCCCGACGAACCATTTCCAGAACGGGGCGTCGCTGGTATCGAGGACGGTGCGGTAGGGCTCGAACCAGGTCAGCTGGTCCGCATATTCCTTGAAGCAGTCGGGAAAACGCTCGAGACTGAACTTCTCAAGGATGCGCGCGTCCCGCATGTTCGCTTGTGCCTTGAACTTCTCGGAAGGCTGATAGTAGTCCTCTTCCTTCCAATGCACCGCGATCTGCGCTTCGCTGACCTCGGTTAGCTCCTGCTTTTCGATTGCCTTCGCCATGTGATTCGCCTCCTACGGGTATGCTGCACGGCAACGGCGTCAGGGTCAAGCGGTGCTCGCCCGGTCCTTGCATTCTGCGTCCAGGCGCTCGCGTTGCGGCGCCGCAGCACGTGAGCGACCTCACCGGCGCTTTGACAAGCGGTTGATCGGCCGCAGCTTAGCTCGGTGGCACCGGAGTCGCACAGCACGCCGCCGGACCTTGCAGGAGCTGCGTGTGGAGGAGCTGATGGCAATGACGACGCGACCCACGGAGAAGGTGCTGGCCGCCCCCGAGGAGCTGGGCCTCGAGTCGCGGACCGGTTTCCGCCGGGCCGCTGGCGAGCTGCTGGACCAGCTGCCGGAAGGCGCGGGGCGGCTGGTGATCGACCTCTCGGCGACGCGGGCGGTGGACAGCGCGGGGCTCGGAGCGTTGATGCTGATCCAGCGCAAGGCGGCCGAGCGACGGCTCACCGTGTGTCTGCGCGGCGCGAACGAGGAGCTGCGCTTCCTCCTGGTGCTGACCAAGCTGGACGACCTGTTCGAGCTGGAGAGCGGCGGGCGGTAGACCGTCTGTAGAACGCTCCTCCGGGTGGGACGCTATATTGCCCAGCCATGGAGCCCGCGGCGTCGCGACGCAAGGTTCTCTTCGTCGAAGACGAGGCTCCCATCCGCGCGAACTATGAGCGGTACTTCGCCGCGCATTACCAGATGGCGTTCGCGGCCAGCGGCAGCGAGGCGCTGCGGCGTCTCGAGAGCTTCGAGCCGGACGTGCTTGTACTCGACATGCGGCTGCCCGACACCGACGGGGTGGCCCTGCTCCAGGAAATCCGCGCTTCTCATCCCAGCCTGCCGGTGATCGTGACGACCGCCTACGTGAGCATGGAGCCCCTCATGACCATGCTCGACCTCGGGCACAGCGGATACCTGGTCAAGCCCTTCAACATGGACGATCTCGCCGCGCGCATCGATGCTGTGCGCTGAAGACCTGCGGCACAGCTTCGGCCCGGTCCGGGCGCTCGACGGTATCTCGTTCACCCTTGGCGAAGGGCAGACGCTGGCCCTGTTCGGGCCGAATGGGGCGGGGAAGACGACTCTCCTCAAGGTGCTCGCCGGGTTGATCCGGCCGGAAGGGGGCCGCGCCGAGGTCACTGGGGGACGCCGGGCGGTTGGGTGGATCGGGCACCAATCCTATCTCTACGGGCATCTCACCGTGCGGGAGAACCTGCTCTTCTGGGCGGCGCTGTACGACGTCGCGCGGCCGTTGAGCCGGGCGCGCGCGGCCGAGCTGCTGGGTCGGCTTGGCGTCGCCGACCGGGCGGATGTTCCTGTGCGGGTACTGTCGCGCGGCCTGATGCAGCGGGTGACGATCGCGCGCGCGCTGATGCACGATCCGGAGGTGCTGCTGCTCGACGAGCCGTTCACGGGGCTCGACCTCGCCGCCGCGGCGGAGTTCCGCGCGTTGTTGGCGGAGCTCGCCGGGAAGGGACGGATCGTGGTGCTCGCTACCCACAACGTGGATGAGGGGGTCGAGCTCGCGACCGACGTCGCATTCCAGGCGCGGGGGCGGTTCGTGCAGCTCGCGCCGCGGGGAGCCCGCGGCCCGGGCGAGATCGCCGACGCGTACCGGCGGGCGGTGACCGGTGGGTGAGGTGTTGCGGCACGCCTGGGTGATCGCGCGCAAGGACCTGGTGCTCGAGTTCCGCTCCCGCACCGCGTTCGTCTCGGCCGCCGTCTTCACGGCTCTGGTGCTCACGGTCTTCAACTTCGGACGTGATCCCACCGCGGTCGCGACCGTGGACCTCGCGCCCAGCATCCTGTGGGTGACGTTCACGTTCGCCGCGATGCTGGCGCTGAACCGCGCCTTCCAGCTGGAGCTCGAGAACGAGGCGCTCGACGGACTGCTCGTGGCGCCGATCAGCCGCACCAGTCTCTACTGGGCGAAGCTCATCGCGAATTGCGTGTTCGTGGGCGTGGTGGAGTGCGTGGGACTGCCGTTGTTCGTGCTGTTCTTCGACGTGCCGGTGGGCGGAGTCCTGGCGCCCCTGATCGGCGTGATCGCGCTCGCTACCGTAGGCTTCGTGGCGGTGGGGACGCTCTTCAGCGCGATGGTGATCCGGACGCGGTTCGCCGAGCTGATGCTGCCGGTGCTGCTGCTGCCGTTCCTGATTCCGCCCCTCATCGGCGCGGTGCAGGTCACGGCCCGGCTGCTCGGGGGCCGGCCCTTGAGCGAGGTGACGGGGTGGCTTAGGTTGCTCGCCGCCTACGACATCGTGTTCCTGACGCTCGCGACCCTGCTGTTTCCAACAACGGTGAACGAATGACTCTGGCGCAGCGCGGTCGCTGGCTGACCCTGGTGGGCCTCGTACTGCTCGCCGGTATCTACGTGCGCGCGCTCGCTTTCACACCCACAGAGCGGTTCCAGGGGCTCGCCCAGAAGATCTTCTATGTGCACGTGCCTGCCGCGTGGTCCGCGATGCTCGCCATGGGTCTCGTGGGCCTGGCGAGCATTCTGTTTCTGATCATGAAGGACTACCGCTTCGATCGCTTCGCCGCCGCGTCGGCCGAGGTGGGAACCGCGTTCTCGCTCGTCATGCTCACCACGGGGCCGCTGTGGGCGAAACCGATCTGGGGCACCTGGTGGACCTGGGATGCCCGGCTGACGCTGACCCTTTTCCTCTTCTTCTTGTTCATCGGCTACCTGCTGCTTCGTGGGGCTGTGAGCGAGGCGCCGCTGCGGGCCCGCTACTCGGCGGTGCTGGGGATCTGCGGCCTCGTGCTGCTCCCCTTCATTCATCTCAGCGTGTACCTGTTCCGCACGCTGCATCCGATGCCGATCGTGCTGAAACCGAGCGCGCCCTCGCTCCCCGGCAGCATGCTCGTGACGCTGCTGTACTCGTTTGGGGTCTTCACACTGCTGTACGTGGGGTTCGTGATGCAGTGCTACGCCTTGGCAGGCGCGAGCGACGTGGGGGGGGCGGGGGCGAGCGATGCCTGAAGGGCCGGCCAACGGGGGGTACATGGTGGCGGCCTACGTAGTGGCCGCCGTCATCCTCGTCACCTACGCATTGCTCCTGTACCGGAGAACGCGGAACCTCTAACTCCCCCGCTTGACCTCGCGCAGCTCGGCGCGTGCCGCAGCCAGGCGCTCCATCCCGTCGGGAACCTGCGTTGCCCACAGGCTCAGCGCCTCGTCCGCCGCACGCGTGTCGCCCGCCTGGAACAGCGCCTGGGCGTTCGACCACAGGGCGGGGGCCCCGCCCCCCGCGGCGTACGCGCGCGCGAACCGGGCCGCCGCGTCGGCGGGCTCCCCGGCGCGCATGTAGAGCTCGCCCGCCGCCATCGCGGCATCCGCGCGCTCTTCCAGGGCGAGCGCCTGCTCGTAGGCGCCGAGGGCCTCCTTCTGGCGGAACACCATCTGGCACGCTTCGCCGAGCAGCATCCACGCGTCCGGGTTGCCGGGGAAACGGTCGACGGCGGCGCGCGCCGCGCCGAGCGCGCCCCAGCGGTCGTCCAGTGCGCGCCGCAGGTGCACCAGCGCGGAGAACACCTCCGCGAACGCGGGGGAAATGGCGCTTCCGAGCCGCAGCCATAGCACGGCGCGGCGCGGCGCGTGGCGCTGGCACGCAGCCGCGCGCCGGACGGTGAAGCGCGCCAGCGCGGCGCGCAGGGAGTAGAGCATTCCTTGATTATGGGTTTTGCCGCGGTGAAATTGCAACCAGCTATGGCCCAGGCGTCGCGGCCGCTCGCGGGGCGGCGGATCGTGGTCACCCGCGCGCGGGAACAGGCGGGGGACCTGGTGCAGGCGCTGACCGCCCTCGGCGCCGACGTGGTCGCGGCTCCGACGATCCGTATCGAGCCGCTCGCCGACCTCGCGCCACTGCGCGCCGCGCTCGCCGATCTCGCCCGCTACCAGTGGATCGTCTTCACCAGCCAGAACACGGTGCGCGTGGTGTGCGACCGCCTCCCCGAATGGGGCCTCGAGCCGCGCGCCCTGACGCGCGTGGCCGTCGCCGCCATTGGGCCCGCCACCGCCGCCGCCCTGGCGGAGCGGGGCGTTGCGGCCGCCCTCGTCCCCGAGCGGTTCGTGGCCGAGGCGGTGGTGGAGGAGATGGTGCGGCGTGGGGACGTGCGCGGGAAGCGCATTCTCGTGCCGCGCGCCCTCGAGGCGCGCGACGCGCTCCCCGAAGGGCTCCGGGCCCGCGGCGCCGTCGTCGACGTGATCCCCGTGTACGCGACGGTCCGAGACCCGGGAGATGGGAGCCGCCTGGCGCGGGACATTGTGGCAGGACAGATCGACGCCATCACCTTCACGTCGTCCTCGACCGTGCGTCATTTCGTGGACCTCGTCGGTCGCGAAGCCGCGACCTCCGGGCGGTTCGCGGCCGCGGCGATCGGCCCCGTGACCGCCGCGACGGCGCGGGAGCTCGGGATCCCCGTGCCGATTGAAGCGGACGAGTACGCGGTGCCGGGGCTCGTGGATGCCCTCGTACGGCACTTCGGCGAAGCGGGACGGGGGAGGGGGAGGGGGAGGGGGGACGTGTGAGCGGCGTGCTGAAGATCGGAACGCGTGGCAGCCGCCTGGCGCTGTGGCAGGCCGAGTGGGTGAAGGCGGCGCTCGGGCGCCACGGGATCGCAGCCGAGATCGTCGTGATCAAGACGCAGGGGGACACGGAGGTGGACCGCCCGCTGCACGAGCTCCCGGGGAAGGGCTTCTTCACCAAGGGCATCGAGGACGCTCTGCTCGACGGGCGCATCGACATTGCGGTCCATTCCCTCAAGGATCTGCCGACGACGCTCCCCGATGGTCTGACGCTCGGGGCAGTCCCCGAGCGAGCGGATGCCCGCGATGTCCTGGTGGCGAAGCAGAGCGGGGTCGCGTCCCTCGCCGCGCTCGCGCCAGGCGCCCGCCTCGGAACCTCCAGCCTGCGACGCGTGGCGCAGGTGCGCCATCTCCGCGCCGATCTCGAGATCCTGCCGCTGCGCGGCAACGTTCCCACACGAGTGCAAAAGGTGAAGCAGGGATCCGACCTCGACGCGGCGCTCCTCGCCTTCGCCGGCCTCGCGCGCCTCGAGCTCACGGACGCGATCGCACTGAAGCTAGACCCGCTCGAGGTGATGCCGGCACCGGGGCAGGGAGCGCTGGGCGTCGAGATCCGCGCGGGGGATCAGGCCGCCGCAGCCGCAGCGCGCCCGCTCGACCACCCGGAGAGCGCCCGGCAGGTGACGGCCGAACGCTGCCTGCTCGCGGCGCTGGGAGGGGGCTGCCAGGCGCCGGTCGCGGCGTGGGTCGGCGTGCGGGATGCGGGAAGCGGGATGCGGCTGTGGGGCCGCGTGACCGCGCCGGATGGGTCCGTTCAGCTCACGGCGTCGGCGGACATCGAGGACCCGGTGGTCGCCGGCGTGGCGGTGGCCGACTTGCTCCGCGCGCAGGGGGCGCTAGAGTTACTCGCACGATGAGCCAGTTTCCGATCCGGCGGATGCGCCGGCTGCGTCGCACCCCGGCGCTGCGCCGGCTGGTGCAGGAGACGCACCTCGTCCCCTCCCAGCTCGTGTGGCCGCTGTTCGTGTGCCATGGCCAGGGGGTGCGCCGGGAAGTCGCGACGCTGCCGGGCGTGTACCAGACCTCGGTGGACGAGCTCGTGAAGGACGCGGACCGCGCGGTGCGGCTCGGTCTGGGCGGCATCATCCTCTTCGGCTTGCCCGCGCAGAAGGACGCCACCGGTTCGGAGGCGTACGACGAACAGGGGATTGTGCAGCAGGCGGCGCGGGCGGTGAAGCGTGCCGTGCCCCAGCTCCTCGTCATCGCCGATCTCTGCCTGTGCGAGTATACCGACCACGGGCACTGCGGGGTGATCGCGGACGGCGACGTGGACAACGACGCTTCGGTCTATCTCCTCGGGAAGGCAGCGGTGGCGCAAGCCCGGGCCGGCGTGGACCTCGTGGCGCCGAGCGACATGATGGACGGGCGCGTGGCGGGGATACGCAAGGCGCTCGACGCCGCCGGTTTCGCGCGGGTCCCCATCATGTCCTACGCGGCGAAGATGGCCTCAGCGTTCTACGGTCCGTTCCGGGAAGCGGCGGGCTCGACGCCGCAGTTCGGCGACCGCCAATCCTATCAGATGCAGGGGACCAACGCCGACGAGGCCATGAAGGAGATCCAGCTGGATGTGGACGAAGGGGCGGACATCATTCTCGTGAAGCCGGCGTTGCCGTGTCTCGATCTGATCCGGCGGGCGAGACAGGAATTCGGAGCCCCCCTGGCCGCCTATCAGGTGAGCGGTGAGTACGCGATGATCAAGGCCGCCGCGGAGCGCGGGATGGTGGACGAGGCTCGTGCGATGTGGGAGACGCTGTATGCCATCCGCCGCGCCGGCGCCGACATCGTGCTCAGCTACTTCGCTCCCTGCGCCGCAGAGGCGCTCGGCTAGTAGCCCGCCCGGGCTCGCAGCGCGAGCCGCCACAACCCGCCCGCCACCGCCGCACCGAGTAGCGGCCCGATCCAGTACACGGCCTGCGCGTGCAGATCGTGCGCCACGATCGCCGGCCCCAGGGCGCGCGCCGGGTTCATCATCGCCCCCGTGAGGTTCCCGCCGACCAGCGCTGCCACGAAGATCGCCAGCCCGATCCCGAACCCGCCGATTTTCGGCGCGTCCGGCGACACGGCCGTGCCGAACACCGCGCTCACCAGGAAGAACGTCAGCAGGGCCTCGATCCAGATCCCCTGCACGAAGCTGACGCTGGGCCCGAGCTGCGGTGTGCCGGCCAGCGTGGCGGTGACGGGACCGACGGGCATGAACGCCTTCACCAGCAACGCGCCGAGCAGCCCCCCGGCGAGCTGGGCGACCACGTAGGCGATCGCGCTGCGCCAATCGATCCTGCCGGCGAGCGCGATCGCGAAGGTCACGGCGGGATTCATGTGACCGCCCGAAATGCTCAGCGTCGCCGACACGATGACCCCCATGCCGACGCCGTGCGCGAGGGCGACCGCAAGCGGCCCGAGGTTGCCGCCGCTCGCGGAGTTCATCACGATGCTTCCCGCACCGAAGAACACGAACAGCAGCGTGCCGATCAGCTCGGCCGTCAGCGGTCGGAGGAGTTTGGGCATGGTGCAGCCAATTTGGCGCGCGCCTAGGCGCGCCGCAACACCAGCGAAGCGTTGATGCCGCCGAACCCGAACGAGTTCGACACGACGACCTCCGGGGAGGCCGCGCGTCCCTCGTGGGGGAGACAGTCGAGGTCGCAGGCGGGGTCCGGGCGCTCGAGGTTGATGGTGGGTGGCAGCCAGCGACGCGCCATCGCGAGCGCGCAGATCGCCGCTTCGATCGCGCCGCTCGCGCCGAGGGCGTGGCCGTAGTAGCCCTTCGTGCCGCTCACCGAGAGCCGGTAGGCGTGATCCCCAAATACCTGCTTGATGGCGGCGGTCTCGGTGGTGTCGTTCAGGGGTGTGGAGGAGCCGTGCGCGTTGACGTACCCTACCTCGCCCGGCGCGACGTGGGCGTCGGCGAGCGCGAGGCTGATCGCGCGGGCGGCCTGGCGGCCGTCGGGGCGCGGTGCCGTCATGTGGTAGGCGTCGTTCGTGAAGGCGTAGCCGATCACCTCGGCATAGATCTTCGCGCCCCGCGCGAGCGCCCGGCTCCGCTCCTCCAACACGAGCACGGCAGCACCCTCACCCATGACGAAGCCGTCGCGGGCCTGGTCGAATGGGCGCGACGCGTGCGCCGGATCGTCGTTCCGCGTGCTCATCGCGCGGATCACACTGAAGGCGGCGAAGGTCATGGGCGCGAGCGGCGCTTCTGCCCCGCCCGCGAGCATCACGTCGGCGTGGCCGGCGCGAATCGCGTGGAACGCGTCCCCCACGGCGATGGTGCCCGAGGCGCAGCTCATCGCGTTCGTCGAGTTCGGCCCGGTGAAGCCGAACTCGATCGCGATGTTGCAGCTCGCGGCGCCAGGGAACACGGCGAGCGCCAGGCTCGGGTTGAGCCCGCGCGGGCCGTCGCGCCGGAAGTCGTCCACCTGTGACTCGGCGAAGGCCACGCCCCCGAGTGCCGATCCCATCATCGTCCCGACCCGGTCGACGTCTTCACGCTCGGGCTCGAGCGCGGCGTCGGCGAGCGCGAGGCGCGCGCTGGTGACGGCGAGCTGGGAGAAGCGGTCTAGGCGCTTCGACCGCTTCGCGTCGAGGTGGTCCTGCGGGCGGAAGTCAGGGATCTCGGCCGCGATGCGGCTCTTGAACGACGACGGGTCGAAGCGCGTGATCTCCCGCACGGCCGAGGAGCGGGCCACGAGACCCTGCCACAGTCCGTCAGCCGCCGTCCCGATGGGGGTGACGGCCCCCACCCCGGTGATGACGACGCGACGAGGGCTACCC
The DNA here is from genome assembly GCA_003221005.1 of Gemmatimonadota bacterium. Classification (GTDB taxonomy): domain Bacteria; phylum Gemmatimonadota; class Gemmatimonadetes; order Gemmatimonadales; family GWC2-71-9; genus AG25. The sequence continues at coordinate 11,645 of QHTZ01000071.1, read as the reverse complement.
ACCGTGCCCCCCCTCCCAAATGCGGAATGTGGAACGCGGAATGCGGAACAGAAATGAAAGGTCGTGCACGATCACGTGCGCTCCAAGTGTCTCTTGATTCCCGCGAGCGTGCGGGACGCGATGCCGTGGACGAATACCGGGCCGATCAGCCCGCGCGCGATCCACCCGCCGACGAGCGGCCAGGGGGGCCCGCTCCAGCGGTGCTCGACCGTGACATCGGTGCCCGGACCGCGCGCGACCACACGCCACACGACGTCCATGCCGCGCGTGATACCCCGCTCGTGACGGTAGCGGATCTCGCCGGCGGCGTGGTCCACGGTCATCCGTGAGACCCACCACGCCGGATAGCGCACCGGCCCGAACGGCCGCCAGGCCGCCATCTCTACGACACCCCCCGTCGCGCCACCACCCCCGCCGGCGGCGTCGCGCTCGAGGAACCGCACCCAGCGGTAGTGCGCCAGGATGCGCGGCCAGCGCTCAATGTCCGCGGCGACTTCGAACACGCGCGCCAGCGGAGCGCGGATGGAGATGCGGTCAATGGTCAACACGCTGACGGCTGCCAAGCCGCCACCACCCGAAAGCCCGGCCGATAGCGCGCCACGGGAGGGGCGCCGGCCGCCACTAGCAGATCATTCATCTCCGCGCGCGTGTAGCCGCGCCGCAGCGAGACGACGGCGTCGTGCCGCGTGACCGCGCCGAACCCGAGCGGGAAGGACGCGAGCCACACGCCCGCCATGGCGACACGGCTCCGCCGCAGGTCCGCGAGCACCACCGCCTGCCGCGCCAGGGCGCCGAAGCTCTTGATCCACCGCACCGCGATCGCTGGCGGCAGATGGTGCAGCACCTGACTGGCGCTGACGACATCGACTGACCGGGGACCAAGGGGGAGCGCGCCCCCGTCCGCCAGCAGCATGGCAAGCCGCGGACCCTCGCCAGCGCGCTGCGCGCTGCGTGCCGCCGCGGAGTTCAGCTCGATCCCCACGAGGCGCAGCTCGATGCCGTGCTTCCGTGCCGCCGCCGCAGCCGCGCGGGGAATGTCTCCGAGCCCCGTCCCGATGTCGAGCAGCGTCCAGGTCACACGCTTCCCGTCTCCCGCCTCCCGCTTCCCGGCCTCAAAGAATGGTTCCAGCGCCTCGACGACCGCCCGCGTTCCGCCGAATAGTGCGTTGAGCCGCGTGATGTCCCGCAGCTCGCGCTCGACCGCGGCCGGATCGGCGTGTGGATCGTCCAGCAGCTCGGTGCCGATCATCCGCCGCGCAACGACGCGTAGCCGCCGCGGTAATAGAGCAGCGGGCTGCGGTCCGTCACCGATCCGCCGATGACGAGGCCGAAGAACACCGTGTGGTCCCCGCCTGCCGCCTCGTCCTGCCGCTCGCACTCGATGCTCGCGAGCACGCCGTCCAGGATCGGGACGCCATGCTTGTTCTCGCGGTACCCGACGCCCAGGAACCGGTCGGGGTGATCGGCCGCGAAGCGCCGCGACAGGGCCTCTTGGTCAGCGGCGAGGACGTTGAGGACGAAGTGCCTGGCCGCGTGGAGCGCCGCGTGCATGTCGTGCTCGCGGCTGACCGAGACGAGCAGCAGCGGCGGGTGGAGCGATACTGAGGCGACGGAGCTCGCCGTCATCCCGATGGGCTGCCCCGCGGCGTCGCGCGCCGTGAGGACCGTGACCCCCGTCGCGAATCTGCCGAGGAGCTGGCGGAACAGGGCCGGCTCGACGCCGTGCATGGCTACCAGACGAGTTGGGTAAGGACGCGGGGAGCAAGGACTCGCCACGCGGGGACGAAATTCCCCGTCGCTCCCACCACAAGATCCGCGAGGTCGGAGCGGCGCGCCAGGCGACCGACCACCCGGTTGGTCAGCGCCGGCCACCCCACGCCCAGCCCGATCAGCCGCTCGAGCACCCATTTACCCGCGAATGCCGCGCGGCGTGCGTCGCGGTAGGGGGCGAGCGCGGCGCGCGTGAGCCGCCCCGGATGCGCGAGCGCCGGCAGGAGCGTGGCCGCGGCCAGCTCCGCGCCGCGCAGCGCACTGTAGATCCCCTGACCGGTGAAGGGATCGAAGAAGTCCGCCGCATCCCCGACCAGCAGCGCGCCTCCCCCGTCCGCCACCGCGCGGCGCGTCCAGCGCGCGAACGGCCCCGTGACCAGCACGGGGCGCACCAGGCGCCGCGGGTCGAACCGCCCGCGCAGGCCCGGGAACCGCTCCAGCTCGGCGAAGAAGCCGGTGCGGACGTCGCGCGCTCGCCGTCCTCGTACCGCCGCGAGCGGTAGCACCAGCGCGACGGTTGTTACGCCTCCGCCGATCGGGCCCATCCCGACGTACCCGCGCTCGCTGACATGCAGCTCGCCCAGGTCACGCACGCCCGCCACGTCGGCGACGTGGGCGCTGAAGGCGACCCGCCGGGGCCCGGAGCGGCGCGCGAGTCCCAGGCGCCGCGCCACGACCGACTGCAGTCCGTCCGACCCCACGACGACGCGCGCTTCACACGTTTCCCGCTTCCCGTCTCCCGTTCTCGCGATGACCCCCGCTATGGCCCCGTCGTCCATCACGAGATCCTCGACCGCGACCCCCTCCCGCACGACCGCCCCCGCGCGCGCGGCCGCCTCGACCAGGATGGCGTCGAACTTCGTGCGGGGGAGCGCGAAGCTGTAAGGCCGCGGCGCCGTGTAGCCGTGGTCGGCGGCGAACCGTCCGCACATGACGGCGCCGCTCGGGGCGATCACCTTCATCCCGTAGAGCCGCGCCGGTGCGGCGCGCTCGACGCCGGCGAGCACGCCGTCTCCCAGCCGCGCGAGCAGTCGGGTCGTTTCCGGGCTCAGGTACTCCGAGCAGGGCTTGTCCCTGGGGAAGCGGGCGCGGTCGAGCAGGATCACGCGGGCGCCGGCGCGGGCGAGGTGCAGCGCGGTGGCCGCGCCCGCCGGGCCGGCGCCGACCACGACCGCATCCCACGGCGTCACGGGCGGATGAGCATCGTGCCTGCGCCGACCAGCGTCGCGGCCAGGTTGACGACGTCGTTGTCCAGCCAGCGCCAGCCCTTGACCAGGCGCACCGGCTCGTGACACACCGACTTCCCGTCCCCCCGTTCGGACCGCGCGCCACAGGCGGGGCACTCGTACTCGCCCTGCAGCGTCGCGCCCAGCACGGAGTCCGCGAGCATGCCGGCGACGCCAGCGGCGGCCAGAAGGGCGATGCGGGGGTGGGGATGCTGCGGGGCGAGCAGGTGGCCCAGCAGGGCCATCGCGACGGCGCCGGCGACGCCACCCGCGGTCCCAAGGGCCGTAACGCCTCCAGACACCCCGCGGCCCACTGGGGCCCACGTGGTGATGAGACGCGGCGCGACGCGTGAGAACGCGCCGACCTCGGTCGCCCAGGTGTCGGCGGCGGCTGCGGCCAGGGCCCCGGCGGTCATGGGCCACGAGCCGACCAGCGCCGCCAGGGCCGCGGCGCCGCCATTCGCCACCACCTGGCGCGCCGTGCGCCGGGCGCCGCGCCCCGTGGCGAGCCGCGTCAGGACGCTTCCAGAAATGAAAAAGGCGAGGAGCAGTATCGCTCCGCGCCATCCGAGGCCCCACCACACCGCGGCGCCCACGCACGCGGCCGCCGCCAGGCCGTCAGGGCTGAGCCACGTCACTCGCCGAACAGCTCGTGCAGGATCCGGCGCTTCAACTCCGGTGGCGCGCAGCGCCCGCGGCACCGGGCCTGGAGGAACTTGAGAAACGCGTCCTCGAAGTCGAACTGCTCGAGGCAGGGCTGGCAGTCTTCCAGGTGCTGACGCACCTCGCGCTCCACCTGCGGCGTCAACTCCTTGTCCAGATATTCGTACAGATGCTCAACCGCCTCGCGACAGTTCATGCGCGGCTTCCTTTGATGTAGCCCATGCCGACGGCATAGTCGTAAAGCTTTGCCTGGAGCAGGCGTCTCGCTCGGAACAGCCGGGACTTCACGGTGCCGATCGGCACGGACAGAATCCGGGCCACTTCCTCGTAGCTCATTCCCTCCACGTCGCTCAACACTATCGCCTCGCGGAATTGTTCCGGCAGCTCGTCGATCGCCCGCAGGACCTCGTCATCCACGATCTGGTCGAAGAACCGTCCCTGGGGATCCTCCTCCTGGAGGTCCTCGAACACGGCGAACGGCTCGATGGCGTCGACGTCGACGGTTTCGGGGTGGCGCGTGCGGCGGCGGTATTCATTAATGAAGGCGTGGCGCAGGATGGTGAGCAGCCACCCCTTGGCGTTGGTCCCCTGCTGGTACTGATGCCAGGCGCGGTACGCCTTGAGCATCGTCTCCTGGACCAGGTCATCGGCGTCGGCGGCATTGCCGGTGAGCCGTAGGGCGACGCGGTACAGGGTGTCGAGGTGGACTAGGGCTTCCCGCTCGAAGCTCTCGCGCCGGTCGTCGACGGGGGTTGGGGTCCCCGGGGTCGTAGGCTCAGTCATCTCCAGCAAACCTGACCTCGGCCTCCCGGGTTCCGCAATGGGGTAGTAGCTTTCGCGCGCGTGGTGCACAGCATCCTGCCGCTCGCCGTACTTGAGGCCGTCCGCAACCTCGACACGCCGGTCGAAGACGGGCTGACCGAGTTTGCCGCGGAGCTCCTGAGCAAGCGCTTGGGGTTGTCCCCGACCGTCGCCATGCAACTGGCGCAGTACGAAGGGCTGGTGCGGCGCGACGCCCGGGTGGACCGCGCTCACGTGGAGGCGCTGCTGCGTCTGGTGGGCCGCCGTCCCGACGCGGATCTCGTGTTCGCCGATGCGGGGCGGCGCGCGGCGCGACGCGCCGTCGCCCGCCTGTTCGTGGGGTCGCGCCTCGCGGCGCGGGTCTCACCCACGGTACTCGGCTTCAGGGCGGCGCGCCGCGCTGCGCGCGCGGTGCTCGGCGGCGAGCTGCGGCGCGAGGCGCACGTCCCCGTGGCGCGGGTGCGCGACTCGCTGGCCGTCAGCGCGACGCCTGACGGCACCGCGTGCAGCCTGTACGCAGCCGGCTTCGCCGAGCTGCTCCGCTTGCTCGCGGGCTTCGAAGGGGCGATGGTGCACACGGCGTGTCGCGCCTCCGGTGCCGACGCTTGCGAATGGCGGGCCGCCGCCCCCGATCCGCGACACAATTGATGCCCAGCAGTCCCACGCCCCCGCTGGATGGACTCGACCTCGCGGCCCTGACGCCCGCACTCGCGGAGCTCGGCGCCGACGGGTGGCTGCTGTTCGACTTCCACCACATCAATCCCGTGATGACGCGGCTGCTCGGACGCGACGCGGTGGCGCTGGGCACGCGGCGCCTGTTCGTGCTGCTCCCGGTCCGCGGTCGGCCGGTGGCGGTGGCGCATCGCGTCGAGCAGCACGCGCTCGCAGGGTTCCCCGGCGAGGTGCGGCCCTACGCGGGGTGGCGCGAGTTGCACGCCGAGCTGCGCGCCCTCGCGGCGGGCCGGACGCTGGCGATGGAGATCTCGCCGGGCGACGCGGTGCCGTACGTCGACCGCGTGCCCCACGGTGTCATCGAGCTGCTGGAGTCGCTCGGCGCGCGGGTGGTGTCGTCGGCGCCGCTCGTGACCCGGTTTGCGGCGCGGTGGAGCGCAGCCGAGCTCGCGGGCCACCGCCGCGCGGCGCGGGCGCTCGCCGAGATCGCGGGCGACGCGCTGCGGTGGGCGGGCGCCGAGGTGGCGCGCGGTGCCGAGGTGCGCGAGGCCGCGCTGCAGCGCCGCGTGCTCGATGCCATCGACCGCGCAGGGCTCGTCACCGACGAGCCGCCGATCGTCGCATTCCAGGAAAACTCCGCGCTGCCGCACTACGAGCCCCGGGAGGGAGCGGACCGCCGCCTGCAGGCCGGACAGGTGCTGCTGCTCGATCTCTGGGCCGGACCGGCGCGGCAGAGCGTGTTCGCCGATCAGACGTGGATGGCGTTCGCCGGGCGGTCACCGGACGCCGAGGTGCGGCGGGTCTGGGAGGCGGTACGGGGAGCGCGAGACGCTGTGATCGACACACTCCGGGACCGGTGGCGGTCGGGAGGTGGGAAACGGGGACCGGGAGGCGTGAGCGGCGCGGAGCTCGACGACGTGGCCCGGGGAGTGATCCGCGAGGCCGGGTACGCGGAGTACTTCGTGCACCGCACCGGACATTCGATCGACCGGGAGTTGCACGGCTCGGGTCCGCACCTCGACAACTTCGAGACCGCGGACACGCGGGGGTTGATTCCGGGAGTGGGGTTTTCGGTGGAGCCCGGGGTGTATTTCCCGGGGCGTTTCGGGATGCGCAGCGAGATCAACGTGTTTCTCGCGGAAACCGGGCCTGAAGTGACCCCGCCGGCGCCGCAAAAAGACCTGTTGCTGGTCTGACGCCCCCCGAATGGGGGGGCTTGCGGGCTCCCCAAATGGGCGTCATGTTCGCGGCGCCACCCGAGCGGATGAGCCGCCGGGGCCGGCAGCAGGTCCGCGTGACCCGTGGCATTCTCGGCTTGACGAAGGTGTCCGGGGCGGTCAGGTTCCACAAAAGCTGACCAAACTGATCACCGTATCTGACCAGACAGATATGAGGTGATGCCGTGTCGTCGTCCTCGGTTCGTTCGGTAGTCCACGCGCATTTCCATGTGGAGGATGCATCCATGACGCATCGTGTGCGAGGCGCCTTCGGTCGCCTGTTCGCGCTGGGCGTCGCGTGGACCGTGGCGCTCATCTGCGCCGTCGGTCCGCTCGCAGCGCAGGAAGCAACCGGGAAGCTCGAAGGTACGGTGACAGATCAGTCGGGTGCGCCCATCGCGAACGCCCAGGTGAGCCTCGTGGGAACCGCGTTCAGCGCGCCGACGAGCGACAAGGGCTACTACTTCCTGAACAACGTCCCGGCGGGGACCTACACGCTGCGCGCACGCTTCATCGGGTACACGGCCGCGGAGATCCAGGGCGTCCGCGTGCTCGGCGGCCAGACGATCACGCAGAACGTGAAGCTCACGCCGTCCGCCGTCGCAATCGGCCCCGTGGTAATCGAAGCGGCGGCGAACCCGGTCGTGCCGCGCGATCAGGTGACGTCGAAGACGATCATCACGAACATCGGCAGCCTGCCGATCGACGACCCACGGCAGATCGTCGCGCTCACGCCGGGCGTCGTCGAATCGGGGAACGCCAACGGACTCGTGCTCCGGGGCGGGCGCCCGGGTGACGCGAACGTCTACATCGACGGCGCTCCGGTGCGCAGCACCGCGTACGGGCGTCAATTCCTCCAGGTGAACACCAACGCCGTCGAAGAGGCGTCGGTGACCACGGGAGCGCTAGGGGTCGACTTCGGCGATGCCCAGTCCGGCGTCATCTCGTACACGACGCGCGCGGGCGGTCAGAGCTACAAGGCGTCTGCCTCCTACGACACGGACGAGCCGTTCGGTAACGCCATCAGCAACGGTCTCAACCGCATGGAAGGCTCCTTCGGCGGACCGATCCCGAGCGTTGCGAACCTCTCGTTCTTCGCGTCCGGCGTAGTCCAGGGCCAGGCGTCCTGCGGCTATTTCGGGGCCGGGCAGCGACAGACGTTGGGGTGCGGAGGCAGCGGCCTGGGCCAGGATTCGATCCCGACGTTCGTGCTGGGCGGGCTCGACACGACGGTCACCGTAAACAAGTCCGACGGGAGCGGCGTGCAGTCGGTGGCGATTCCCACGTTCGTGCAGTTCGGCGGGCAATGCGGGGGGCTGGGCGCGAGCAACGCCCTGATGAACAGTAACTATGGCTTCGACTGCCAGGGCCGGCGGTTGCCGCTCAACTGGAACACCGTCACCCAGCTTCAGGGGAAGCTGGCCTACAGCTACGGTAGCGGCTCCAACGTTTCAATCACCGGGCTCGCGGTCGACAACAAGCGCCGCAACTATCCTGGCGACCTGGTCGCGAACGCGGGCAACAGCGCCGCGAACAACATCGGCGATCCGGCACTGTACACGGGCACGCACGTGTGGAGCAAGCTGGGTGTGCTCAACTGGAACCACTCGGTATTCAAGGCGGCCGAGCACCAGCTGGCGCTGAACGTCAACCTCTCCTGGGGTCAGGACAGCCGGATCGTGGGGCGACTGGACCCGGCGTACGAGCTCTCCACCCGCAGCCCGTTGGGTGGGATCTCGCTCAAGTCGATGGAGTTCACCGGATTCGGCGCCCTCCCATTCCCCATCACTGACGACATCATCAGCAACGTGCGGCTCAACCAAGGACTCCGGATCCCCTATATCGGGCGCTCCGACCTGCTGTCGAGCCAGCCGTACCGCATGAATCCCTACGGCCTGTCGTCGTCCGAGGGATGGAACACCGTCGGGGTCGACGACGGCCGGGCGTTGACGATGTACCACGAGAATCGCTATCGCGCGTTCGCGCAGCTCGACTGGCAGGCGAACCGCTACCATCGGTTCAACTTCGGCGGCGAGTACAAGAAGAGCGATCTGTCGTTCTGGAACGGCTCCCTGAGCGACGAGATCTTCCTCGTCGCCTATGCCGGCAAGCCGTACACCACGGCGCTGTGGGGCTCGGACCGGCTCGATCTGGGTGACGTGGTCATCGAGCTAGGCGTGCGGTGGGATGAGATGAACGCCGAGGCGCTGTTCCCGAACACGCCGGGGCGGATCTCCAGCAATCCGGCGTGGAGCCCGCTCGCGGCGACGAACGCGGACTCGCTCACGGCCTCCATCGCGCGGGTCTTCACCCCGGCCCAGACGCACTGGCTGCTGTCCCCGCGACTGCGGGTCTCGTTCCCCATCACCGAGCACACCGATTTCCGCCTCTCCTACGCGCACCAGGTCAACACCCCCGAGTTCAACACGCTCTTGAGCGGGACGAACAACGACCTGTCGTTCACGAACACGAACGACTTTTTCGGGCAGGATATCGGGTTCGGCAAGACGATTCTGTTCGAGTTCGGGGTGCGCCACGCGTTCTCGAACGACTTGGTGCTCGACGTCGCGGCGTATAACAAGGACTTTGTGGCCAATCCGGCGTACCGGATCGAGACCATCAACGATCCGGCGAACGTGGGGGCGACCATCAACGTGAACGTGCTGCGCAGCGCGGACTTCGGCTGGGCGCGCGGCATTGACGTGAGCGTGATCCGCCGCGTCGGAAACTGGCTCAACGCCTCGGTGTCCTACACGTTCCAGGCCGCGCGCAGCACCGGATCGGATCCGTTCTCCTACCTGCAGACGTCGGGGCGGCAGTTCTACTCAGCGCTCAACGTGCAGGTGCCGCCGCCGGAGCAGCCGCTGCCGACCAACGACAACCGGCAGCACAACGTCGTGGGGTCGTTGTCGATTGCCGTGCCGTCCGACTGGCAGCGCGGCACCGCGCTCGGCAGCGTGCTGCGCGACGTCGGGTTGTTCGTGACCGCCCGCGCCGTGAGCGGCCTGCCGTTTACGCGCCTCAAGAACACAGGCCAGGGTCAGACCGCGCCGTTTGAGGTGTACGGGCTCACCGGCAACGGGGTGGAGCCGATCAACTCCTCGACCCTGCCGTGGAACAAGTTCGTCGATCTGCGGCTCAACAAGGGGATCCGCGTCGGCCGGCTCGACTGGACCTTGTTCGCAGACGTCCGCAACGTGTTCAACTTCAAGAACATCATCGCGCTGTTCGCGGAGACGGGGGACGTCACGAACCCCGTGAACCGGGGCAATCAGCTGCAGGCCGAGAAGACCCAGCTCGCGAACGAGGCGAACCAGAACAAGGCGCTCAACTCGGCCGATGGGAGCGTGATCCTGAACGGAACGAACACCGACCCGACGGCGAGCGGCCCGCTGGCGTGCGGGTCGTGGACCGGGGATGCGGGCCCGGTGAACTGCGTGCTGCTACAGCGCACCGAGACGCGCTGGGGCAACGGCGACGGCATCTTCACCGAGGCCGAGCAGGACCGGGCGCTCGACGCGTGGTATAACTCGTTCAACGGCGTGCAGCGGTACTATGGACCGCCCCGGCAGATCCGGATCGGCGCGGAGCTGAACTTCTAACGGCGGCTGTGAGGATTCTCACTCGAGGGATGATCATGCGCTCAACATCGTACACTCGCGCTGCAGCGGCCGTCGTTGGTCTCGCGCTGGGCGCCCTGCCGCTGGTGGTCGCGCCCGCTCTGGCGAAGCCGAGCGACGCGGCGCGGCGGCGTGCGTTCAATCTGTTCGCGGCGCCGATCGAGATCATGCAGGTGAACAACATCTTCTGCCCGGTGTCGAACCGCGGCAAGGTGTGCGTGAACCAGAACGACAACCCCGTGCTCGAAGGCGGGTTCTGGCCCCGCGGCACTCCGGACAGCTACATCTACAATTCCGGCCTCATGCTCGGCGGCGTCATCGCGAACTCCCCGTTCGCTTCCGCGGGATTCAACGGCACGGCGGACACGATCGGCGTCTACTTCATGGACCCGCGCGGCAGCCAGTTCGAGGGCGAGGGCGTGACGAATGTCTTCAACTCGGCCAATACGAGCGACCAGGCCAGCTGGCCCAACGGCGCCATCGCGCGCGACCCGACCCTGTTCAACGCGGTGCTGCTCGGCAAGAAGTTCATCTCGCAACAGGACGTCTGGGTGCGGGTGTGGGACGGCAACCCGGCCCTGACGATCGGCGGGTCCCATCCGCTGGGCCTGCTCGTGGACGAGCGGGGGATGGCCTGGAACTACCCCACCGGGAACGAAGACATCATCTACTTCATCTACACGGTATACAACGTTTCGGCGTCGAATGCCGCCAAGTACAACAATCCGACCATCGATCCGGCGCTCCAGTCCGAGATCGCGGCGGTGGGGGCGCAGTTCAAGGCGCTGAACGACCAGCGCTACGGCATCAGCATTCCGGCGGACGGTTACAGTATCTCGAGCGCGTTCCTCGCCTTCTTCGAGGACTGCGACGTCGGGAACGATTCGGGGCACAACTACGCCAACGCGGACTTCGTCTTCAACTTGAGCTTCTGCTGGAAGAGCGACTTCTACGAGCCCACGTTGACGTATCCCCCCGGCATCTTCTCGTCGCCGCTGTTCGTCGGGATCGGGTTCACCGGGGTGAAGTACCTGCGGTCGCCGTTGGACAACAGCGTGCCGCCAAAAGAGCTGGGGCTCACGCTGTTCTCGAACACCGGCAACCCGACGAGCTCGGGGGGCGCCGGCTACATCGATCCGCGGGGCGGGAAGCAGCTGTACCGCTACCTGTCGGGCACCTCGAGTCCCGCCGCCGGGGACAACTCCTGCACCAATCAGGGCCAGCAGCTCACACTGCGCTACTGCTTCCTGTTCCAGACGCCGGTGGACGCCCGGTTCTTCATGTCGTCGGGGCCGTTCACGCTGCCGGCGGGCGAAGCACGGACGATCGTCGTGGCCTATCTCCAGGCGGCGGCGCTCGGTACGGAATTTACGGCCAATTGCACTCCTGGTCCCGGGGAGAACTGCCAGGCGGGCCCGCCCGCCAACCCGGCTAAGATTGTGTCGGGCCCGGACTCGATCCGCACCATCGACAAGCTCACGGGATGGGTGGGCTACTCCGATACGAAGGCGCCCATCGGGACCGTCACTCAGGACGAGGTCACCACGTTCCCCCGGACGCTCCTCAACAAGGCGCTCGTGGCGCAAAGCGTGTTCGACAACAAGTTCCTGCTGCCGTTTTCGCCCGAGCAACCGGACTTCTTCCTCCTCCCGGGAGATAGCAGTGTCACCGTCGTC
>QHTZ01000091.1 GCA_003221005.1 Gemmatimonadota bacterium | reverse complement strand
TGATGCGTTTCTTATACATGTACGTGGTGCGGCTGGGTTTTCTGGACGGCGTGCCAGGATTTTGGGTTGCGACGCTGTCGGCATGCTATGAAGCCGCACGCCTCGCCAAGATCTGGGAATACTTCCATACGAGGATGGGAGTCGCGGCTGCGGCCGATGAGCGACCGGTCTGGTCCCAGTCGAGCCGGCGCGTTTGAGGGCTGCGGTACCATTATGACCTGCCGTGTCTGCTTCGATGCGCGGATCGTCCGTAGCTGGGATACGGGGGTCGGTCGAATCAGCGTGTCACTGCTGCGGGAACTGCCGAGCGTGACTTCCGACCTCGACATAGTCATACTCCTCGACGAACGAGCTCCGCCGCCTCCCACGCGCTTTGGAGAACACGTTATCGTGCGAACGGTGCGAATGGGGAGTCCCTCACTAAACCAGCATCTTCGGCTTCCGGGCTGGCTCAGAGAGGAACGGGTGGATGCGGTGTTTCATCTTCATCCGTACTCGGTTCCGGTTTGGTCGCCCGTCCCGCGCATCGTTTCGATTCTCGACCTCTATCAGCTGGCGGACCCGGCGGCCTTCCCCCCGGGCGTAGGCCTGTACTATCGGACTGTCGTGGGGCTGGTCGCGAGGCGTTCGGCCGCTGTGCTAACTATTTCGGAAGTGAGCAAGGCGCACATCGTGCGCATGCTCGCTGTTCCACCCGACCGCATCACTGTGCTTCCCCTTGCTCCTGATGAGGCATTTCGCCGCATTCCTCCTGGGCCTCAACGCGACGGAGTTTTGCATAGGCTCGGTGTTGAAGAGCCCTTCGTTCTCTATCACGGCAACCAGCGTCCACACAAGAACCTCCGTCGGCTGGTCCAGGCCTTTGCGTTGGCACGCCGTCGGTTTGGGCTTGCTCATTGGCTGGTGATCACCGGGAAGGAGGAGCCCGGCAGTCGCGAGCGGGACTTCACGGCAGTGCGGATCGCCGTCCGTGCCGAGGGGATTGATCGCTTTGTCATGTTCCCAGGTTACGTAACTGATGGGGAGCTCGCGGCCCTGTACAGTGCAGCGGGGGCACTATTTCTCCCGTCGCTGATGGAAGGCTTTGGACTGCCGGTGGTCGAGGGGTTCGCGTGTGGGACGCCGGTCGTCTGCGGGAACCGGGGGGCGCTCCCGGAAGTGGCTGGGGACGCTGCGGCCTTAGTGGATCCCCTCGATGTCGAGGGCATGGCATCGGTACTCGGAGAGGTCTTGACTAACCAGGGCGCTGCCAAAGACAGCGATCTACTAATCAGTGCCGCGGCCGAGCAGCTCCCCTCGCCGATGACGGGAGGCATTCAGCTATTCAGCCGCTGCGGCTGACGCAGTGAGGCCCAAGTGCGGACAATTACCGAGATCAATCGCGATACACAATGGGCCGAGGAAGCTATTCCCATATCCAAGCACTCGTTATATCGAAAAGTCGCGGCTTCCATGCAGCGGCTGCCGGTGGGACGCGTGCTCGAAGTGGGGTGTGCCAGCGGCCGCTTCCTGGAATACCTGCGTCAAAGAGGCTGGGACGTGCACGGCCTCGAATTGCAGCCGCAGGTGCAGCCTTACATTGTAGCCGGGGATGCTTCCCGGCCCTGGCCGTTTACCTGCCAGTACGATGTGGTGATCGCCGCTGAGGTGATCGAGCATCTCGTAGACACCGACGGCTTCTTACGAGAGTGCGCGGCGCATGTGAAGCCGGGCGGCAGGCTGATACTCACCACTCCGAACCTGCTGTTTTGGGTGAACCGCATCCGCATGCTCGTTGGGAGACAACCGTATTTCGCCTACGCAGATTGGCACGTGAGGATGTTTGTTTGGAGTGATCTCAGACAACGCATCGAGAAGTGGTTCACCATCCATCAGCTGCGGGGATCTCATGTGTTGGCGGGCGTGCGGCACTCCGAGTTCTTTCGGGTATTCAGAATGGGATGTCGACGGGTGCGTGAGCGTACCGCACTCTTCCCGACCGTAAACCACCTAGGGTTGTATACGCGGGCCTATGCGATTCTCGCGGGCGCGCCCAAACTTATTGCATGACTCCGCTACCGGACCACTCGCAGGGCGTCGCCCCTGGCCGCGGAAGTAGCGCCACCGTTCTCCTCGTGGCACATAATTGGCTTAACCGCATCGCGCGCCCGCAGTACGCGTTGGCGTACGGCGCACAACTTGTGAGCTTCCTAACTGCGCTCTCCTTCAACTTGGTCGTACCAGTTCAGGTCGGTGCGACAGTTTACGGCGGCTTTGTCGCTGCTTCCAGTCTGTCCTTTTCTCTTTTTGCGGTGCTCGCGCCGGGGTACTCTCTTGCAGCGGTCCGGCACGTTGCCCCCTTTGGTGGTTCGGCAGACGATCATCGCCTCCTGCTGCGCTGGTTGATGGTCCCGGCTTCGGTTGCGGCGATGGGCGTCATTCTGCTGTGTGGGCCTGTCGGGCTAGATCTCCTCAATTGGTCAGGTGCTGCCTCCGTCTACACGGCGGCCCTAATTCAAGTCCTATCGGCGACACATTTGCTGGACTGTCTGCTCGTGGCTCAAAATCGCAATGGGCTCTCCCTGTTTGGCCGACTCGTCGTGGCGGTCGGCGTCGGAATCTTGCCATCGGTTCTTGCCAAGATCCATCACAGCTCCGCATCGGTCTTGCTTGGAGTGTTACTCGCCTACCTAATCGGAATGAGCGTCTATGTGCAGATTCTAACACGAAGCGAGGCCCACCCGTCGACGGTCGGGAAAGTTCACACACTGCGCTTGAACGAGCTTATCTCCTCAAGTGTGCACTACTCGGCTATTTCCATGACGAGCACGCTTTTCAGCTGGGCGACTCTTCTAATCGTCTCCCGGAGTGTTACGCCTGAAGCGCTCGCTGGGTTGAAGATTGCGCTGGCGGTGCCGACGGCTGTAGTGGCAGTCCTGCCATTTCCGCAAATGTTCATCTTCGCAAGACTCCAGGCGGCAGCGTTGACGTCGTCAGGACGCACTCTAACGGGTCTGTGGATTCTGGTGGCTGCCACAGGGGTGGGGCTGCTTGCGGCGGTGACGCTTCATTTTCTGGGGCCGGCGACCATTTCAACCGTCTACGGTCCGGGTTTTGCTGCCGCAGCGGCCTACACGGGAATCCTCGCCTGGATGGTAATTCCGCAACTTGTGGAACAGCCCCTGCTGGCCCTCCTGTCGACTGTCTACGCTGCGAGTGCACTCACTCCCCTGTACATCGCAGGTCTGGTCGTTTCGCTCGCGGTGCCCGTGTTGGCCAGCATGGTCTTCGGGATACACGCATTCGTACCAGCAATTGTCGTGGGTCGCCTTGTGTCGGTGACGGTTCCTGCGACTCTGTTACTGAAGCAGGGCGGCCTTAGAGTCGCACGGGTTGATCGGTGAACAAGCGGCTCGCTCAACCACTGGTTGTGTGCGGCGGTCTCTCTCTGATCATAGCTGTGGCCGCTTGCGCGGGTCAGCTGCCCTTGCTAGCGGGTCTTGTAGTTGGGGTCGTGGTGCTGGTTCTCTCCGCGCACCTCGCTCTAAAGCACCCGGAGGTATGGCTCGCAGTATACGTTGCCGTACTGCTGATAATGCCAGATCCCCACTTTGCGATTGCGGGCATACCGATGGGGGTAAACGGGTCAGATCCGCTTTTTTTTGGTGCGCTTCCATCCCTGATCCTGCGGCCTCTTCGGCGTCGGTCGACCTTGGCGCGAATTGCCCTCCTTTCGTGTTTGTGGGCTGGGCTCACTCTCGTGTCAGCATTCCTGTTTAGCGGTCCGTCGGTCGCGGCTGCTAGTGCCTTGCGATGGATACGCTTGGCGGAAGCGTTGTTCCCGGTATTCTTCGTGTTGCAGCGTATAAAGGACCCGGAGGCAGCACTACGGCTTTGCAGCCGTGTTTTTCTGGTATCAGGACTTCTGGCGGCCGCTTTCGGGATTGCGCAGTTCTTCCTTGGTTTCGATCTGTCAATCCTCGGAATCAATTACACATCTACTCAGCTGCTCTGGGTCGATGGGAGTTCCAGAAGACGCGCCGTTGGCCTGTTCTACGAATCAAGCGGATTTGGGACCATGGCTGCCCTGCTAGTGTGGGTGTCGGTCTTCCTCTTCGGGGTTCGGAAGCTGAGGTACGGAAGTACGCGGTTCGTTTTACTGGCGGCTCTGACTGCGGGTACCGTTGCTCTGTTGCTCTCGTTTACTCGTTCGGCGGTGTTAGGATTGGCTGGCACCTTGCTAGTAGGTCTTGTTCTCGGCGGCGGCTCGGTCGCAAGGCGGGTCTCGCTCGCGCTGAGGGTTGGCCTGCCTGTGACCGTCGCCGGAATCGCCATTGCTTTGTTTGCTCCGGTGTGGGCACGGATCTTTGTGAACTTGAGACTGCAGCCCTTTCTCTCACTTGTCCGACCGTCCTCCTGGCATCAGCTTGTGGCTTTAAGCAGCGGGCGCACTGAAACCTGGTCCACCCTACTACCGGCGTTCTGGGATGCGGGCCCGTTCTATCGCTTGATGGGGATCGGCTACAAGTCGCTCCCATTTTCGACGTTCGCGCAACAGGCGCATTGGACCTCGCTGCTGAGCGGCGACAACCAGTTCATAACTACATTGGTAGAGCAGGGGATAGTGGGTCTGGCTTTGCTTCTGATTCTAAATGGTGCGCTGCTGTTCAAGCTGTGGGAAGCGGCTCGTAACCGGACGAGCTTTGGAGGTCATTGGGCGCGGCTACTAGCGATATACTGGACCGCCCAAGTGTTGTTTGTCTTCCCTGTTCTCGACTACTTCGCAATCTTTCGCTTGCTACCGATTGTCTTTACCTTCTTTGCCCTGGTAATCACACAACAATATCCAAGCGCGGCGACCAGCCTGCCGCCTAGAGTAGCAGCAGCGCTTTTGCCGGGTGAAGAGACCCGATCTGAGCGAGAATACGGGGAACGCTCCGCCTCGGATAGGAGGAGAACTGGTCCCTGATGACCTTGAGCATCGTCGAGCAGAAGAGGTCGCGATCATTCTCGACTTCGCTCGCCGCGAGGCTAGATGCCTGGTCGATTCTCAGCCAGCGGAGATTCGAGACGTGGGTCGCATCCAGCTCATCAAGCCCGCAGCGCTCTATAGGCACCTCGATAGCCGAGTCAGCATTCGTCGGTATCAGCGTAAGGCGGACCAAGTTGCGGCGACGGTAGGCTATGGGCGTCTGTTGGATTGGGGCTCCTTCTGTGGTCAGATGACCTTTCTCCTGCTCCGCCGCGGGGTAGACGCTGTGCCGTTCGACATAGAGCAGAACAGGCTTCCGCGTACGCTGAACCAGCTCTTGGGAAGGCCAACGGTCTATTCTCGGGATTTGGTACGTCTGCCCTTTGAAGATGCTAGCCTGGACGCCGTCTTGTCCTGCGGTACTCTGGAGCATGTCGCTGATCCGACAGCATCTCTCCAAGAGATCAGACGAATTCTCAAGCCCGAAGCGGTCTGTGCTCGTGCTCATGGCGTTCGTGCTCGGCGCAATTGCCAGTACTTCCTGGGCTCTCGGCGCCGAGTATCTCGACCGTGTCCGACGCAAGGACGAAGCTCTCTATCGGGAGTTCGTGGGCCTCCGCCGAGAGGCAGCTGCCAACATACGCCGCGCATTGCGCGCCGGCAGGCCTGCAAAGACGCCTCAGTGAACGGGCGTCACAAGGTAAAGCAAACTAGCATTCCTTAAGTCGAGCGGGCTGGAAGGTCTCGTCACCTACCGCTTTGTGGCGATGAGCGTCAGATTTGTAGCAAACCAGCAGAAGGGCGGTGTTGCTTCAAGACC
>QHTZ01000090.1 GCA_003221005.1 Gemmatimonadota bacterium | reverse complement strand
GGGGGACGACATTCCGGTGATCCGGGGGTCGGCGTTGAAGGCGATCGAGGGGGATGGGAAGTGGGTGGAGAAGGTGTGGGAGCTGCTGAACGCGCTGGACAAGAGCATTCCGATTCCGCAGCGCGAGGTGGACAAGCCGTTCCTGATGCCGGTGGAGGACGTGTTCTCGATCACCGGACGAGGCACGGTGGCGACGGGGCGGATCGATCGCGGCAAGGTCAAGGTCGGCGAGGAAGTGGAGCTGGTCGGGTTTGGCGCCGACAAGAAGACCGTGGTCACTGGGGTCGAGATGTTTCGCAAGCTGCTCGACGAAGGGGTGGCGGGGGACAACGTCGGCCTGCTGCTGCGGGGGATCGAGAAGACGGAGATCGAGCGGGGGATGGTCCTCGCGAAGCCGAAGTCGATCACGCCGCACACGAAGTTCGACGCCGAGGTGTACGTGCTCACCAAGGAAGAGGGCGGGCGGCATACGCCGTTCTTCAAGGGGTACCGCCCGCAGTTCTACTTCCGCACCACGGACGTGACGGGTACGGTCGAGCTGCCGGCGGGGGTGGAGATGGTGATGCCGGGGGACAACACCAAGATGGCGATCGAGCTGATCACCCCGATCGCGATGGAGGAGGGTCTGCGCTTCGCGATCCGCGAGGGCGGTCGCACCGTCGGCGCGGGCGTGGTCACCAAGATCCACAAGTAACGAGGACGGTCCGTGCCCCGGGAGAACATCATCATGGAATGCACCGTGTGCAAGCACCGGAACTACTTCACGACGAAGAACCGGCGCAAGCACTCGGAGCGCGTGGAGTGGAAGAAGTTCTGCCCGCGCTGCAACAAGCACCAGCTGCACAAGGAATCGAAGTAGGTGGCGACGGAGGCGCTTGCCACCCCGAGGGGAAGCTGGGTGGGCCGGACAGTGGACTTCTTCCGTGACGTGCGGGCGGAGGTCCGGAAGGTCACCTGGCCGACCTGGGAGGAGCTGAAGAAGGCGACGACCGTCATCGTCATCTTCGTCGCGGTCCTCGGGCTCGTGATCGGGTGGATGGACTGGCTGCTGCAGCAGATTTTCGTCGTCGGCGTCGCGAAGCTGTTCTGATGTCGGACCATCGCTGGTACGCGATCCAGACGACCGCGGGGCACGAGAACAAGGTGCGCTGCTTGATCGAGCGTCGGATCAAGGACGACCTCCGCCCCGACGGAGAGAAGCCGATCCGGCAGGCCTTGGTCCCCATCCAGGAAGTGGTGGAGATCAAGAACGGCAAGAAGGTGAACGTGGAGCGCAAGATCTATCCCGGGTACGTCCTCGTGGAGATGATCTTGAATCAGGAGACGATCCACGTCATCAACGGCATCCAGGGCGTAATCAAGTTCGTCGGGACGGGCCGCATGCCGATGCCGCTGCGAGCCGAAGAGGTGAACCGCCTGCTCGGCATCGAGGAGGCGACCAAGGAAGAGGAACCGGCCGAGGAGATTCCCTTCCTGGTGGGGCAGGTCGTGGAGATCACCGAGGGGCCGTTTTCGGACTTCAGCGGCACGGTGGAAGAGGTCATTTCGGACAAGGGGAAGGTCCGGGTCTCCGTGTCCCTGTTCGGCCGGCCGACCTCGGTGGAGCTGGATTACCTGCAACTGAAGGCGCACTAATGGCCAAGCCGATTGCCGCGATCGTGAAGCTGCAGGTGCCGGGGGGGCAGGCCACGCCCGCCCCTCCTGTGGGCACCGCGCTCGGGCCGCACGGCGTGAACATCATGGAGTTCGTGAAGCAGTTCAACGCCCGGACCCAGAGCTGAAAAAGGAGGCGGGGATCGAGAAGGGATCGCCGACCTCGAACCGGCAGAAGGTGGGCCAGGTGACGCGCGCCCAGATCAAAAAGATCGCGGAGATCAAAATGCCGGATCTGAACGCGAACTCGATCGACGCGGCGATGGCGATGGTGGCAGGCACGGCCCGCTCGATGGGCCTCGAGGTGGTGGACTGATGCGCGTCCACGGCAAGAAGTACCGCACCGCCGCCGCGACCCTCGAGCCGCGGCGCCTCCACGCGCCGCGCGAGGCGGTCGAGCGGGTGAAGACGGCGGCCTACGCCGCCTTCGATGAGTCGGTGGACATCGCCGTGCGGCTGGGCGTCGACCCGAAGCACTCGGACCAGATCGTGCGCGGCACGGTGACGCTGCCGCACGGCACCGGGAAGTCGGTGCGGGTGCTGGTGATCGCCCAGGGCGAGAAGGCCAAGGAGGCCGACGCCGCCGGCGCGGACGCGGTCGGTGTCGAGTACATCCAGAAGATCAAGGAGGGCTGGCTCGACACCGACGTGATCGTCGCGACGCCGGACGTGATGGGCCAGCTGGCGCCGTTGGGCAAGGTGCTCGGGCCCCGGGGCCTGATGCCGAACCCCAAGGCGGGCACCGTGACGATGGACGTCACCCGGGCCGTGAAAGAGCTGAAGGCGGGGAAGATCGAGTTTCGCGTCGACAAGAGCGGCATCGTCCACGCGCCGATCGGGAAAAAGTCGTTCGCGGCGGACGCGCTCGAGCAGAACCTGCAGGCGTTCATGGAGGCGATCGTGCGGGCCAAGCCGGCGGCGGCCAAGGGTCACTACGTCCGGTCGGTCACCGTCTCGAGCACGATGGGACCGGGGGTGCCGGTGGATCCGGCGGGGTACCACCAGTGATCCGCACCAAGGCGCAGAAGCAGGCGGTCGTGACGGCGCTCGTCGGCAGGCTGCGCCGTGCGCCCACGGTCTACGTCACCGATTTCACGGGGCTCAACGTCGCCCGGATCACGGAGCTGCGGCGGCGCCTCCGGGCGGCGGGGGTCGAATACGTCGTGGTGAAGAACACGCTCGCGCTCCGCGCTCTGGGCGAGGCCCAGGTGGCCGGGCTCGAGCCGCACCTCGGCGGGCCCACGGGGCTCGTGCTGGCGGGCGCCGATCCCGCGGCGGCGGCCAAGGTCTTGGCGGACTTCGCCAGGGAGCACGAGAAGCCGACGATCAAGGCGGGGCTGGTGGAGGGGCGGATGATCACGCCCGCGCAGGTGAAGCAGCTCGCGGCGCTCCCCTCCAGACCAGAGCTCCTCGCCCAGGTGGGCGGCGCGCTCCAGGCACCGCTGGCGGGCTTCGTCGGCGCGTTGCATGGCTTGCTGTACATGATGGTGGGTGCCCTCGAGGCGCTCCAGACGCAGCGCGCTCCGGGCGCTGCTTCCTAATCGGGCGGGAGAACACATGGCGACTCAGACGAGTTTGAGCATCGACGACCTCCTGGACGCGATCGGCAATCTGTCGGTGGTGGAGCTGGCGCAGCTGATCGACAAGTTCAAGGAGAAGTTCGGCGTGACGATCGCCGCGCCCGTAGCGGCGGCGCCGGCAGCCGGGGGCGCCGGGGGTGGGGCCGGGGGTGGAGCAGCACCGGCGGCGGAGGAGAAGACGGAGTTCACCGTCGTCCTGAAGAGTGGTGGGGAGAAGAAGATCCAGGTCATCAAGGAGATCCGGGCGATCACCAGCCTCGGCCTCAAGGAGGCCAAGGATCTGGTGGAAGGCGCGCCCGGGACCGTGAAGGAAGGCGTGTCCAAGCAGGAAGCCGAAGAAATTAGAAAGAAGCTCGAAGCGCAGGGCGCGGTCGTCGAACTGAAGTAGACGCCGAGGCGGACGCCCCGGGCCACAGGGGCCCGTGGGCTCGACTCGGGTCTCCTTTGGTCGAGACGACATGCGCGGACTTGCACCACTCCTGCTCGCTTGCACGAGCCCCTCAGTCCACCCCCGACTCGCGGGTCGAGCCGGGGGCGGCGGGGCCTTTGCTTTTTCCTGAGGTCGTGACATGACGAAGACGACACCGGCGCTTTCATTCGCCAAGCTCGAGACGGGGATGCCGATGCCTCATCTGCTCGACATCCAGACGCGGGCGTTTCAGTCGCTGCTGCAGCCGGACGGCGCGGGCGCCGAGCGCGCGGACGTCGGGCTGGAGCGCGTGTTCAAGGACGTGTTTCCGATCGCGGACGTCAACGGCAACTACTCCCTCGAGTTCGTGAAGTACGCGCTGGGAGAGCCGAAGTATTCGGTCGAGGAGTGCATCGAGCGGGACATGACGTACTCGGTCCCGCTCAAGGCGACGCTCCAGCTCGTGGTCATGGAAGAGGTCGGTGAGACCACCAAGACCAAACGGCCGAAGAACATCATCGAGAAGGAAGTCTATCTCGGTGAGCTGCCGATTCTGACGCCCCTGGGCACGTTCGTGATCAACGGGGCGGAGCGCGTCATCGTGTCGCAGCTGCACCGCTCGCCGGGCGTGGTGTTCGAGGAGAGCATCCACCCCAATGGCCAGCGACTGTTCTCGGCGCGCATCATCCCGTTTCGCGGGTCCTGGGTGGAGTTCACGATCGACATCCACGACGTGATCTACGTCCACATCGATAAGAAGAAGAAGTTCCCGGCGACGGCGTTGCTGCGGGCCTTCGGCTACGGCACCAACGCCGAGATCCTGAAGTTGTTTTACGCCACGAAGGAGATCGACATCACGGGCCGCCTCGAGGGGCGGGCCCAGAAGCGCGAGGTGCTGGGCACCCTGCTCGCGGCGGACGTTCCGGACCCGGAGAACAAGAAGGGCGAGCCCCTGGCCCGTGTCGGCGACGAGCTGGCGCTCGAGAAGTTCAACCAGTTCCGCCGGGCCGGCATCGCGAAGGTGCGCGTGTTCGCGGGCTACACGTCGCTCGACCTGCGCGACGAGGCGCAGCCCACCACCACCCGGGAGCGTCAGGGCGCTCCGGTGCTCGCCTTCGACGTCGCCGATCCCGAAACGGGGGAAGTGCTGGCGGAAGGCGGCCGCGAGCTGTCCGACACCCTGAAGAAGCGCCTGCACAAGGCGAAGGTCACCAAGGTCGACGTGCTGCTGCCGCCGGGGCGCAGTGAGTCGCCGCTCATCAAGAACACGCTGCTCAAGGACCCGACCCACACGGAGGCCGAAGCGCTGGAGCAGATCTACGCCCTGCTGCGGCCGGGCGAGGCGCCGAACCTGGAGACGGCGCGCCAGGCGCTCGAGCGGCTGTTCTTCCACCCCAAGCGTTACGACCTGGGCCGGGTGGGCCGCTACAAGATCAACCAGCGCCTTAAGGTGAACGTCCCCCGGGCCCACACGGTGCTCACGGAGGACGACTTCATCGCGATCATCCGCTACCTGATCGAGCTGTCCGAGGGGCGCGGCTACACCGACGACATCGACCACCTCGGCAACCGGCGGGTGCGTTCGGTGGGCGAGCTGATCGCCAACCAGTTCTCGGTGGGGCTGTCGCGCATGGCCCGGCTCATCAAGGAGCGGATGAGCATCAACAACGATCCCGAGCGGATCACGCTCGACGACCTCGTGAACGCCCGGACGGTGAGCGCGGTGATTCAGGCGTTCTTCGGGAGCTCGCAGCTGTCGCAGTTCATGGACCAGACGAACCCGCTGGCCGAGCTGACGCACAAGCGCAGGCTTAGCGCGCTCGGCCCCGGCGGCCTCACGCGCGAGCGCGCGGGCTTCGAGGTGCGCGACGTGCACTACAGCCAGTACGGCCGCATGTGCCCGATTGAGACGCCGGAAGGCCCAAACATCGGGCTGATCACGAGCCTGTCCACCTACGCGCGCGTCAACGACCTGGGGTTCATCGAGACGCCGTA
>QHTZ01000016.1 GCA_003221005.1 Gemmatimonadota bacterium | reverse complement strand
CGTGCCGGAGGGAGAGTTCAGGTTTTCGGTGCCACGGGGAGTACGGGTGGTAGATCAGTAGCAAGCGCCTCGGCCACGCGTGCCGCCGTGGCTCGATCCATCCCCCCTTTCTGCGCAAGCTCGAGCGCGGCCCGCCCCAGGCTGCGGTAGAGTTGCGCGTCGTCGCGAGTGAGGGATTCGACGTGACGCTGGATCGTGGTCGCGTCGCCGCGCTCGACGGGTCCGGTCAGCGCCGCCGCGGGCTCCCGCGCCATCAGGTTCGCGAAGGTGCCCTCGACGAGGGGGCGCAGCGCGGCCCACGCGTCTCGGTCGGATAGCCCCGCGTGACGCAGCAGTCGCTGCGCGACCGCCTCCACCACCACGAAGTAGTTGGACGCGAACACCGCCCCCGCGTGATAGACCGCCTTGGCCTTGGTGGCGACCCGGAACGGCCGCATCCCGACAGCACTGGCGAGCCGCTCGGCGGCCGCGACCGCTGCCGGCATGCCTTCGACGGCCGCCCAGGCGCCGCGCAGGCGCACCGGTGCCTGCTCCGGGTCGGCGATCGTCTGGAGCGGATGCAGCGAGCCGAGCGCCGCGCCGGACGACACCAACGGCCCGAGCGCTTCCTGCCCCTGCACCCCCGAGAGATGGAGGATCACATGCGACGCGGTGACGGCGCCGGCCAGCATCTCGGCGAGCGGCCGGATGGCGTCGTCCGGTACCGCGAGAATGACGACGCCCGCTTCGGGCATCCAGCAGGGCGGCTCGCCGGCAGAGCCGACGTCAAGGGTCAGGGGCTTGGGAACGGACCGCTTGCGGCGGCCGTGGAGCAGGACGCGGTAGTCGGCGTGGGCGAGCGCCAGCGCCAGCCCGACCCCGGCCCGGCCGGGCCCGATGATGCCGACGACCGGGGGAGGACCGCCCACCTAGTTCCGGGTGGGGGGCGGCAACGCGGCAGCGAGAGACAGCAGATCCTGCGGAGACTTGGCGCGCCGCGCAAGCGCGAGCGCCTCCTGCACCTGGTGGTCGTCCGCGATGCGCCGCCGTGACTCCGCCGGCCGCCCAAAGGCGTAGCGCGCGACCTCGTACCCCAGCTCCTGGCCGACGAACCTGCGAGCGCCGGCGGCGGCGCTGTCCGGGATCACCACACCCCGCGCACGGAGGCGGCGCATCACCTCCTGCACCATCTCCTCGGTCACCGCGAAGCCGGGATCGGTGACATGGCCGCTCCCCTTCAACTCGAGTGCGTACGTGGACACCACGTCGCGATACATGGTGATCCTGTTTCCCAGCGCGCTCACGAACGCGCGCTCCGCCGCGCTGAAGGTGTCGCTCGAGACGGCGACATCCGGCCGGATGCCGCCGCCACCGTACTCCACGCGGCCGCGATCGGTGCGGAACACCTGGGCGGTGTCCACGGCGGTCGTATCCCGGCCTTCTTCCGCCAGCGCAACTTGCGCCTCCTGCTCCGATTCAGTGCGGCTCTTGCGCTGAATCGTACGACCGCTCGGCGTATACCAGCGCGCCGTCGTGAGCTTCAGCGCAGTCTCCGGCGTGAGCTGCCACAGCGACTGCACCAACCCCTTCCCGAAGGTCGGAGTCCCCACCAGGACCGCCCGGTCGTGGTCCTGAAGCGCGCCGGCGATGATCTCCGCCGCGCTCGCGGTGCCGCCGTTCACCAGCACGACGATCGGCAGGCCGGGCCAGCGCTGCGGCTTTGCGTCCCGGTACACCCGCGAGCTGTTCGGTGCACGACCGCGCGTCGCCACGACCTCCTGCCCCGGATCGAGGAACAGCTCACTGACAGCGATCCCCTGGTCGAGCAGGCCGCCCGGGTTGCCGCGCAGGTCGAGGATGAGCGACTTCATGCCCTTCTTCCCGAGA
Organism: Gemmatimonadota bacterium; assembly: GCA_003221005.1. Lineage (GTDB taxonomy): Bacteria > Gemmatimonadota > Gemmatimonadetes > Gemmatimonadales > GWC2-71-9 > AG25. The sequence continues at coordinate 21,723 of QHTZ01000016.1, read as the reverse complement.
TCGCCGATGGCGGTCGTCAGCTCGTCCGCGGAGGTCTCGCTCACCGGTGACAGCGCGATGAACCCCACGCGATCATCCAGCATCATCGACGTGTACACGGAGCGGATGTGAATCGTAGCACGGACGATCTTGAACGTGAGCGGCTGGGCTACCCCCACGCGCTTCACCCGCAGCTCGACAGTGGTCCCCGGCTGCCCGCGCAGCTCCTTCACCGCCTGATCGTTCTTCCAGCCTTCGGTCGAGCGGCCGTCCAAGGCGATGATCTGGTCTCCCGATAGCACGCCGGCGCGCTCCGCGGGCGTCTCCGGCAGCGGCGCGATCACGGTGATCCAGCCGTCCCGGACGTCGATCTGGATGCCGAGGCCGCCGTAGTTCCCCGACGTCGCCTCGGAAAGCGCGCGGAAGTCATCCTTTTTGAGGAACACGGAGTAGGGGTCGTGCAAACGGTCGAGCAGACCGTCGATCGCCATCTGGTAGAGCTGCCGCTCGTCGATCGAGTCGACGTAGTAGTCGGCGACGCGCGACAGCACGTCCTCGAACAGACGCGCCTGCTGATAGACCGTACCGACAGGCTCGGCCTCGCGCTGTAACAGCCACCCGCCGGTGGCCAGCGCGACCACGGTGACGACGGCGACTAGGAAGAGCTTCCGGTGCTTCATGAGACCCCTCGAAGTGTGGGTGCCGACGCCGCCATGACCTCGCGCCACGCGGCGTCCTGCACAGCCTGCCTGGACTGCGACGCATCGATGTGGACCACCCCGGGCCCACCCGCCGCGCGGTACGCCTGAAGGACCCGCCGGTGGAAGGCGTCGCCCTGTCGCTCGAACCGGTCCCGGAACTTGCGCGCGCGGCGCTGCCGCGCGCGCCCGACCTCCACCGGAACGTCCAGCACCAACGTAATGTCGGGGATCAGGTCCCCCGTCGCCAGACGGTTCGCGACCTCGACCTCCGCCCGCGGCAATCCCGCGCCCGCCACCTGGTACGCCAGGGTGGAGAGGTCGAACCGGTCCGCGATCACTACCTGACCAGCGGCGAGCGCCGGTCGGATCACGCGCGTCACCAGATCGGCACGGGCGGCGAGCATCAGAAACAGCTCCGACGCAGGCGTCAGGGCGTCCGGCGAGGTGAGAGCCACTTTGCGCGCGGCCTCCGCCACGGGCGTGCCACCCGGCTCGCGCACCGCCACCACCGACCAGCCCTCCGCCTCGAGCCGCGTCACCAGCCAACCCGCGAGCGTCGACTTCCCCGCCCCCTCGGGTCCCTCGACCACGACGAACAGCGGTTTCATCGCCCTCAGGTCAGCGTGATGATGGGGCTCGCGGCGCCTTTCTTGATGCCCTCGTAGATCCGCGCGTTCATCCTCGCCATGAGCTTTTCGAAGTTGGCTTGCGCCGCGACCACCTGCTGGTACACCGCATTGGCTTGGGCGGTCTCGAGCGCCCGGTCGTACTGCTCCACTTGCTCCTTGTTCGGCTCCTGGCCCGCCTGCGCGGCCCGGTCGATTTGCTGCGCCACGCGCTCGACTTCGGCGAGCAGCTTCTGGCACTCGGCGTCCTCTTTCATCCGGTCAGTGGCCCGGACGAGCGCGCGGTATTCCTCGCTCTGACCGAGCAGGCGACCGAGCTCTAGCGCCTTGTCGTCGATCACCTGTGCTCCCCCGCAAACGCGAGGGCGTAGCGCGGCCTGCCGAACAGGTCTTCGTGGACGAGCGTGCGGTTCCAGCCGTATTCGCGGGCGAGCGCGCGCACCTGATCCGCCCGTCGCTCGTCGATCTCGAGCGCGAGCACCCCGCCCGACTCGAGCAGCGTACCCGCACCGGCGAGTAGCGCGCGGGTCGCATCCAACCCGTCCGCGCCGCTCTCCAGCGCCTCGCGCGGCTCGAACACCCGAACCGCGGGATCGAGCGCGGCGTATTCCGCCGTGGTGAGGTAGGGAGGGTTGGCGACGATCGCCCGGAAGCGCTCTCCGGCCAACGGCCCGAGCAGATCTCCGACGCGCAGTTCGACCGGAGTCGCGGGGCGAACCAGGGCCACATTCTCGCGGGCGAGCAGCGCAGCTTCGGGCGAGCGCTCCACCGCTACCACGCGGTCGAAGTCCCCTTCGACTGCAAGGCTCAGCGCGATACATCCACATCCCGTCCCGATATCCGCCGCGACTCCCCCCGTCCCTCGTCCCCCGTCCCTCGTCACCTGGAGCACGAGATCCACCAGTCCCTCCGTCTCGGGCCGCGGGATCAGCGCGCGCGCGTCGAGACTGAGCTCGAGCCTCCGATAGGCGACTCGCCCGACCGCATACGCAAAGGGAATACCGCTCGAGCGCCGCTGCACCGCTTCCCAGAAGCGCGTCGCCACGGCCTCCGCCGGCGCGTCGTCGCGGCGCAACCACACCTCCCCCCGCGCCACGCCCGCGACCGCAGCCCACAGGGACGTCGCCTCCCGCTGGCCGTTCCGCACCCCCAACGCTTCGAGTCGGCCGGCCGCGAGCGCGAGCTGCTGCGCGATGGACGGGCGGCGGGCGGCGAGGGCGTCAGGCACTGAGTCGTTCCCGCTCGCCTGCGAGCTTCAACGCGCCAATCAGGTCGTCCAATTTGCCACCCAGCACATCGCTGAGGTTATGAACCGTGTAGTGGATCCGGTGGTCGGTGATGCGATTCTGCGGGAAGTTGTAAGTGCGGATCTTGGCGGAGCGGTCGCCCGTGCCCACCTGGGCGCGCCGCTCGCGAGCGCGGGCGGCCTCCTGCTCCGCGACCATGCGGTCGAGCAGCCGCGAGCGCAGGATCTCGAGCGCTTTGATCTTGTTTTGGAGCTGCGACTTCTGGTCCTGACACTGCACCACGAGGCCCGTGGGCAGGTGCGTGACCCGGACGGCCGAGTCCGTGGTATTGACGCTCTGGCCCCCGGGACCCGACGAGCGGAAGACATCGATGCGGAGATCCTTCTCTTCGATCTTGATGTCCACTTCCTCGGCCTCAGGAAGAACGGCGACGGTTGCCGCCGAGGTGTGGATGCGCCCCTGTGCTTCCGTGACGGGGACGCGCTGAACGCGGTGGACGCCCGATTCATAGCGGAGGACGCCGTACGCCTTCGGCCCACGCGCCGCGAAGATGGCTTCTTTGAGCCCGCCCAGGTTTCCCTCCGAGAGCGACAGCACCTCCACCTTCCAGCCCCGGCGTTCGGAGAAGCGCGTGTACATGCGGAATAGATCGGCCGCGAACAGGGCCGCTTCATCTCCGCCGGTGCCGGCCCGGATCTCGACGATGGCGTCGCGATCGTCCAAGGGATCGGTGGGGGCCAAAAGCTCCCCAAGCTCGCGCTCCAGTCGCTCAACCTCCGGCTGCAGGCGCTCGACATCGGCCCGCGCGAGCTGCGACAGCTCGGGATCCCGGTCGTGCAGCACTTCCCGGGCCTGCGCGAGCTCCCGCTGTAGCCGCTCCAGGCGCACGTGGGACTGCCGGATGGCGTCGAGCCGCGCATGCTCGCGACCCAGCTGCTTCAGCTTGGCCGGATTCCGCGCCGTCTCGGGGTCGGCCAGCTCATGGGCGACCTCCTCCGCCCGCGCGAGCGCTTGGCGGAGTCGGGCCTCCATGACTCAGCTCCCGACCTTCTCTGTCCCGTATTTCCGGCGGAACCGCTCCACGCGCCCGGCCGTATCCACCAGCTTCTGCTTGCCGGTGAAGAACGGGTGGCACTGGGCGCAGATCTCCACGTGAATCACGGGCACCGTGGACCGCGTCACGAAGCTGTTGCCGCAGGCGCACTGCACGGTGGCCCGTTGGTAGGTGGGGTGAATCCCGGGTTTCACTGCTCGCATCCTTGCTTAGGTATCGACCCAGACGAAGGGCGGAAATATAATTGGCACCGGAAGTTGGCGGCAAGCGGCGTGCGGCGCGCCGAATTGACACGAGGCAGGTGAGCAGGTAAGCTTGCCCCTCCAACCCAGAAGGGCACTCCACGCTTGGCAGTCACCGACACTCTCAGGAAAGTCCCGCTCTTCAGCCAACTTGCACCCTCGGACCTCGAGCGGGTGTCGGAGATCTCCCGGGAGCGCGCCTATCCCCGCAACTCCGTCATCCTGTTCGCGCGAGGTGATTCTCTCAGTGATGGGCGAAGGCGAGTTCTTCGGCGAGATGGCGCTGGTGGACGACGAACCGCGCTCCGCGCACGTGATCGCGATGGAAGACTCGACGCTGCTCGTGCTCCGACGGGAGGACTTCCAAGGCATCCTCAAGCAGACACCCGGGATCGCGCTGGCGCTGCTGCGCGAGCTGTCCCGCCGGCTGCGGCGCGTGGACGAGAAGGTGGGCAGTCTGGTGCTGCTCGACGTAAACGGGCGGGTCGCGCAGCTCCTGCTCGAGCTCGCTGACGAGGCCGGATCGGAGCGGATCACCCGGCGGCTCACACACCACACGATCGCGCAGATGATCGGCTCGAGCCGGGAGACGGTGAGCCGCACCATGCGGGACCTTGTGGAAAAGGGGTACATCGATGTGAGCCGCCGGGAGATCGTCATCCGGGACCGCACGGCACTCGAGGCGTCGGCGGGGCGGTCGTGAGCCGAATCACGGTGCGAGGGTGAGGCAAAAGATTATTCTACGTGCCGTAATTTCAGTAACTTAGCCCAGGACAGGGCGTGCCCGATCGCGACGCGTATACGGTGACCTTCTGGGGGACGAGGGGCTCCATCCCCACCCCCGGGGCGCACACCGCGCGCTACGGCGGCAACACGCCGTGCGTCGCGGTCGAGAGCGCCAGCGGCGACGTCGTCATTCTCGATGCCGGCACTGGCATTCGGGCGCTCGGGTTGAAGCTGGTGGAGCGCCAGAACGGCGCGGTGAACGCGGAGATCCTGCTATCCCACGCCCACTGGGACCACATTCAGGGCCTGCCGCACTTCAAGCCGTTCTTCGCGCCCGGCAATCGGGTACGAATCTGGGGGTCGCGGCAGGGTACGACGTCGCTCGAAGCGATCCTGCGTCAGCAGATGGACCCCGCCGTGTTCCCGGTCCCGCTGGACGCGCTGTCGGCGAAGCTGACCGTGCAGCAGGTCGAGCCGGGGGAGTTCACAGTGGGCGCGTTCCGCGTGGAGGCGATCCGGCTGCGGCACCCGGGCACGACGTTGGGGTTTCGGCTCACGCCGGCGGCAGGTGGGTCGAGCATGGCGTACGTGACCGACAACGAGCTCGGCCCCGGGGGCAGCTACGGCACGACCGCGTCGTGGCGCAAAGACTTCGTGAAGTTTCTGACCGGTGTGGACTTCCTGATTCACGACGCCATGTACACGCCCGAAGAGCTCGAGGCGCACCGGGGTTGGGGGCATTCGACGTTCGAGGAAGCGGTGGCGCTGGCGGCGGATGCCGGGGTGGAGCGGCTCGTGCTGTTCCACCACGAGCCGGAGCACGGCGACGGGGCGATCGATGAGCTGCTCGCGGCGGCGCGTCAGCAGGCGCGCGCCGGAGGCCGGGGGCGACCTGCCGAAGTCCTGGCCGCCCAGGAAGGCATGAGGCTGAATCTCTGATCCGAGGAGACCGTATGGGTTCGCGTTTCACATTCGCATTGGTGTGCGCGGCGCTGCTGCCTCTCGCAGCGGGCGGGCTGGGGGCGCAAGCGCGGGGGGACACCCGCCCCGCTATCGCCGTGATGCCGTTCGACAACGGGGGCTCGTACGGCCAGGGCAAGGAGGATTTCGATGCCCTGCAGCGGGGGATCGCCGGCATGCTGATCTCCGAGCTCGCCCTCAATCCCTCGGCCCGCGTCGTCGAGCGCGAGCAGATCCAGAAGTTGATCGAGGAGCAGAACCTCGGCGCGTCGGGCCGCGTAGATCCGCAGACCGCGGCGAAGCTGGGCAAGCTGGTGGGTGCCCGCTACGTGGTGCTCGGCACGTTCATCGACTTCTACGGCGACTTCCGAGTGGACGTGCGGCTCGTCAACGTGGAAACGAGCGAGATCGTGAAGGTGGAGTCGGACCGCGCGCAGCGGGACCATCTCTATGACATCATCAAGACCGTCGCGACCCAGCTCATGAAGGACGCGAACCTGCCGGGGCTCGCGAAACCCGCCTCCGATCAGCGCATGAGCCGTCAGGTGCCCACCGAAGCGCTCACCTTCTACTCGCGCGCGCTCCTGTACCAGGACCGCGGCCAGCGGGACAAGGCCGTCGAGATGTACCAGCGGGCCATCGCGGTCTTCCCCGAGTACAGTGAGGCGGCCGAAGGGCTGAAACGGCTGAAGAATTCGTGACGCCTCCCCGATGGACGCACACACCCCGCTCGGCGACTTGACGGCGCGCCGGCTCTCCCGCCCGGGAGCGCTGGCGCGCTTCGCCTTTGGCGCAGTCCCGTGAAATACGTCCTGCTGCACACCCCGACGTGGCAGCCGGGCCCGCTGGCGTCGGTGCTCGAGGGCGCGCAGGTCCAGCGCCGCGAGGTGCGCCTGCTGCGAGACGTGGCGGCGGACGATCGCCCCACGGTACTGCTGCTCGACCCCGACAACCGCTCCCTCATCCCGCTCGACGCGCTCCGGGCCCTTGTGGACGCCGGCGGCGCGATCGTGGCGCTCGGCCGCCCGGGCGAGACGGAGGTGCCCCAGGAGATGCCGGCGGAGCTGCTGGCAGGCTTCGTGCGTCACCCGGCGGGCGCCCGCGAGTTCCTCGTTGCGATCCGCAGCGGGTTCCGCGAGGCGGCCGCCCGCGCCGAGACGGCACGCGCCCGCGCCGAGGCCGCCACGCGGAGCCGCGAGATCGGCGAGCTCACCCGCATCGGGGTGGCGCTGGGCACCGAGCGCGACCTCAAGACGCTGCTCGATCTCATCCTCACCCAGGCACGGCGGATCACGTGGTCCGACGCGGGCAGCCTCTACCTCGTCGAAATGAGTGAGCAGGGGACGAGACGGCTGCGGTTTCGGCTCACGCAGACGTTCTCGAAGCCCGAGGCCCCCTACGTCGAGTTCACGATCCCCGTGGACCGGACGAGCCTCGCGGGATACGCCGCCACGACGGGCGAAGCGCTCGTCATTGACGACGCCTATTTCCTGCCACCCGACGTCGAGTACTCGATCAACCGCTCCTTCGACGAGCGGTACGGCTATCGCACCAAGTCGATGCTCGTGATCCCGATGAAGGACCATAAGGAAGACGTCATCGGCGTGCTGCAGTTGATCAACCGCAAGCGGCAGTTCGACGCGGTGCTCTCCACGCCGGCGGAGGTGGAGCAACAGGTGGTGCCGTTCTCCCGGCGCACGGTGGAGCTGGTAACGGCGCTCGCGGGGCAAGCCGCGGTCGCGATCGAGAACAGCCGCCTGTACGAGGACATCGAGCGGCTGTTCGAGGGGTTTGTCCTCGCCGCCGTCACTGCAATCGAGCAGCGGGATCCGACGACGTTTGGTCACAGCGGCCGCGTCGCCGGGATGACGGTGGGACTAGCCGAGACCGTGGACCGGGCGATGAACGGCGCCTTCCGGAACGTCAAGTTTACCCGCGAGCAGCTCCGGGAGATCCGCTATGCGGGGTTACTCCACGACTTCGGCAAGGTCGGCGTGCGCGAGCAGGTGCTCGTCAAGGCGAAGAAGCTGTACCCCCAGGACCTCGCGCTCATCCGGCAGCGCTACGCGTTCCTGCGGCGCACGGCGGAGCGAGAGTTCTGGCGGCGCCGGGCGGAGTTCCTGGAGCAGCATGGCCGCTCCGGCTACGAGGAATTCCTCGCCGAACTCGGAGTGACGCACGCCCGGCACATCAACGAGCTCGAGCGGTTCGTTGAGGTCGTGACTCACGCCAACGAGCCCACGGTCCTCCCGGAGGAACGGTCCGGGGACCTCATGAGCTATGCCGGAAAGACGTACGAAGAACTCGACGGAGCGCTCCACCCGTATCTCACCCAGGAGGAAGTTCGGTACCTCACGATCCCCAAGGGGAGTCTCGATCAGACCGAACGGCTCGAGATCGAGAGTCACGTCAACCACACCTACCGATTCCTGCAGCAAATCCCGTGGACCCGGGAGCTACAGCAGATCCCGCTCATCGCGTACGGCCATCACGAGAAGCTGGACGGACGGGGCTATCCGCGGGGCGTGACCGGCGAGGCGATCCCCATCCAGACACGCATGATGACGATCAGCGACATCTACGACGCGCTCACTGCGTCGGACCGCCCCTACAAACCGGCGGTGGCCCCCGCGCAGGCCCTCGACATCATGGACGGGGAGGTCAAGGCGGGGCAGCTCGACGGCGAGCTGTTCAACATGTTCGTCGAAGCACGGGTGTTCGAAGCGCCGACCTGAGCCGCGCCCCGCTCACCGCCACGCGAGCAGCCGCACCGCTACCAGCAGCAGGAACGCGCCGAACGCGCGTCGCAGCGTCAGGTCCGAGAGTGACCCCGCCAGCCGCGCGCCGATGAGCGCGCCCAGGAGCAGCCCGGCGGCGATCACGACGGCGTACGGGACGTTCACCTGTCCGCGGCGGTAGTACTCGATGGTACCGAGCAGTCCCACGGGGAGGAGTAGCGCCGCGAGCGAGGTGCCGTTGGCCGCATGCTGACTCATCCCCAGCAGCAGCACCAGCCCGGGGATGATCACGATGGCCCCTCCTACGCCGAACAATCCCGACACGATGCCGGCCGCGAAGCCGATCGCTGCGACCAAGACCCACGTCATCGCCCGCCTCCTGTCTCAGGTTCGCCCCAGCCACCGCCGCCCGGAGTCTCGATCCGCAGCACGTCGCCGGGCGCGAGCCGCGCGTGCGCCTTTGGCGCGAGCGGAGTCCCGTTCAGAGTGTTTCGCCCCGGGGCCCCGGGCTTACCGCCAGCCGCGCCGCTGGGCGCGTGGCGGCGACGCTCGCTCACGACGTTGGCTTCCATCGGCGCCAGCGCCTCAAACTCGCGAATCACCCCTTCCCCACCAGCCCACTTCCCTGCCCCGCCGCTGTCCCGGCGCACGGCGTAGGTGCGCACGCGCAGCGGCAGCTCCATCTCCAGCACCTCGATTGGCGTGTTGCGGGTGTTGGACATGCCGACGTGGACGGCGGATGGTCCCGCCGCTCCCCGGCTCGCTCCCTGGCCACCCCCGATGGTCTCGTAGTACGTCCACCCTTCTCCCTTCCCCCGTCCCTCTTCCCCCAATGTGACGTTGTTCATCGTCCCCTGCCCCTGCGCCGGCACGGGCAGCCCGCCGCGGGCCAGCGCGAGGAAGACGGTATCGACAATCCGCTGGGACGTCTCGACGTTGCCCGCCGCCACGGCGCTGGGATAACGCGCATTCACCAGGCACCCCTCGGGGGCGACCACGCGCACGGTCTTTTGCACACCGGCGTTCGTGGGAATGTCGTCCGGGAGCAGCGTGCGCACGACGAACAGCACGGCCGAGCGCGTGACCGCGAGAGGGCAGTTCACGTTCCCCCGTGCCGCTGGCGCGGTCCCTGCGAAATCGGCTGAGAACACACCCTCCTGGATGTCCACTCGCACGGTGATGGGGAGATCCATCTCGTCCACGCCATCGCCTTCGAGCCAGTCGGTCGCGGCGAGCCCGGTGCGGGCGATGTTGCTCAGGGCCGCGCGAGTGCGGCGCGCGGCGTACCCGATCAGGTCGCGCGCCGCGGCGCGCACCGCCGGCCCGCCGTACCGCGTGACCAGCGCCCGGAGGCCGTCGCCCCCGCGGGCCGCGGCGGCACGCTGCGCGGCCAGGTCGCCGCGGCGCGTCTCGGCGGTGCGCACGTGCGCGAGGAAGAATCGCTCCACCTCGGGGGTCAGGCGCGTCGGCGCGAGGATCACGCCCTCCTCCTCGATCGTCCGAGCGCCCACGGGCATGCTCCCCGGTTGCGATCCCCCGACGTCCGAGTGATGAGCGCGCACCGCGCTGTACCCGCCGATGGCACCCTCGACGGCGAGCGCTTCGATCAGCGTGACGTCCGGCAAGTGCGAGCCGCCCGCGTACGGGTCGTTCAGGATGAAGACGTCGCCCGGCGCGGGGGTGAGGGCGCGGATCGCCGCCACGGAATCAGTCATCGCTCCCAGGTGGACCGGGATGTGAGCGGCCTGCGCAATCATCTCGCCGTCGGCGTCGAACAGCGCGGCCGAGCAATCGCGCCGCTCGCGAATGTTAGGCGACAGGGCGGAGCGGACCAGGACCAGGCCCATCTCCTCCGCGATCGACGCGAAGGCGAGCGCCATGACCTCGAGGCCGACCGCGTCGAGTTTCATCGCCGCTTCACGAGCACGGCGCCCGTGGCATGCACGCGCCCGCGCCACCCCGGCTCCAGCAGCGCCGTGGCGTCGGCGCCGGCCAAGATCGCGGGCCCGTCGATCGCCACGCCCGTGGCGAGCTCGTCGCCGGGCCACACGTCCGCCGTGACGCGCTCGCCGCGCACGGTCACGGGCCGACGGCCGACGGGCGCCCGAACCCCGGGGACCTGGCTTCGGAAGTGCGGCGGGGGCGCCGGCCGTCGGGCCACCACGCGAAGGTTGACGAGCTCCATCGGCTGGCCGCCACCCGCGTGGCCGTAGCGCGCGAGATGCGCGTGGAGGAACGCTTCCTCGAGGCGGTACGGCTCAGGATCGGCGACGGGGATCGTGAGCTCGTACCCCTGTCCCACGAAGCGGCAGGCGGCTTCGCGCGTGACGACCGCGCCAGGCAGCTCGACCTGGGCGCGCGCGCACAGCGGCTCGAACGCCGCCGTAACATCCTCGCGGGCGAGGCCGGAGAAGGTGCGGTGGAACGACGCCATCAGCTCCACTTGCTCCGCCGCCGCGGCCAAGCCGAGCGCGCTCAACGCCCCACTGTGTGGCGGAATCACGACGCGCTTCATCCCGAGCACGTCCGCCAGCGCGCAACCAAACAGCGGTCCGGCGCCACCGAACGGCAGCAGCACCATGCGCCGTGGGTCGAGCCCACGCGCCATGCTCACCCGCTTCAAGGCGCGCGCCATGGCCGCCGTCGCCACCTCCACGATCCCCGCCGCCACGCCACGACGATCCCGCCGCCCCACGCGGCCCAGCGTGGCCACGGCGGCCTCCGCCGCGACGAGGTCGAGACGGACGTCGGCGGCGAGGGGCTGCTCCGCGTCAAGCCAGCCGAGCACCAGGCAGGCGTCGGTCACCGTGGGTCGGACGCCCCCGCGCCCGTAGCAGGCTGGGCCAGGCACCGCCCCCGCACTCTCGGGACCCACCTTGAGCGCACCCCCGTCGTCCATCCAGGCGATGCTCCCGCCCCCTGCACTGACAGTCTCGATCAGGAGGGACGGCAGGGTGAGCGGGACTCCGGCCACCGCGCCGACGCCGTCGGCAAGGGGCGCGCCGCCCACGATCAGGCTGGCATCGGCGCTGGTGCCGCCCATATCCAGCGTGAGCAGGTCGGGAGACCCGACGGCCTCCCCGACGAGCCGCGCCCCCACGACGCCCCCGGCCGGCCCGGAGAGCGCGAGCGAAGCAGCCCGCACCGCTGCCGCCGCGGGAGCGAGCGACCCCCCGCTCGAGGTCATGATCCGGAGCTCGGGAATCTCCCGCCGACCCGCCTCCGCGGCGGTCCGCGCGAGATACGCCCCCACGCGCGGCCGCAGGTACGCCTCGACCGTGACTGTGCTCGTCCGCTCGTATTCGCGAAACACGGGCAGGACCTCATGGCTCGCGACGACCGGGATCGCGTGGAGCGCCGCTCGCAGGGCCGCTGCGAGGCGTTGTTCGTGAGCGGCGTGCCGGAACGCGAACAGCAGCGCGACCGCCACGGCCCCGGGATCAAGCGCCCGTACGGCGGCGACCACGCGCTCCACCTCTGCGTCCACCAGCGGTACGAGCGTGCCGCCGGGCCCCATGCGCTCGGCCACTCCCACGACGTCTGCGCGCGCGACGAGCGGCGGCGGGTGATCGCGAGCGAGGTCGTACAGCGCAGCCCGATCCTGCCGCCGCAACCAGAGCAGGTCCTCGAACCCGGCGGTCGCGACTAGCACCACGCGGGCGCCGTGGCGCTCGAGCAGCGCGTTGGTCGCTACGGTAGTACCGTGAATCAGTAGCTCGATCGGCCCCCGCAGCCCATCCACCGCCTGAAACAGTCCCACGGCGGGGTCGTCAGGAGTGGTCACCACCTTGCGCACTTCGATCGTACCGTCCTCCGCGAGTGCGACGAGGTCGGTAAACGTGCCGCCGACGTCGACCCCGACCCTCACCGCCACCTCCCCACCACCCAAATGCGGAATGTGGAATGCGGAACGCGGAATGTACCGCGGCAGGTCCGAGCCGCGACGCAGCCTCTGGTGAACGACCAGTGTCCGATCAATTCCACATTCCGCGTTCCGCGTTCCGCATTTTCACAGCAGGCGCCTCGACCGCCACTCGTCGGCCACCAGCACGCCCGCGAACCCAAGGGCCGCGATCACCACCAGCGTCCCCACCCAATCCCCCAATCGCACGTACAGCGTCGTCACACGGCTCGTGCGGAGGTGATCGACCACCGTGGCCTCGGTGCCGAGCGCGGTCGCGTCGTAGGCTCGCCCGAGCGGGTCCACGAACTCGGAGATCCCTGAATTGGCGGCGCGCGCCACGCCCATACGCGTCTCGATCGCTCGGAGTACGAGGTGGGAGGCGTGCTGCGAAGGGGCGCTGGTGCGGCCGAACCAGGCGTCGTTGGTGATGTTGACGAGGAAATCGGCGCCGAGGCGCCGGTAGACGCGCGGCAGCTCCTCGAACGCCGACTCGTAGCAGATCAGTATCCCCAAACGCCCGCCCGCCGCGGCATACACCGGCAAGCGCCGACCTTTTCCGAAGCCGCCGAACCACTGCAGGTGGATCCAGCGTGGCGGAATGAACGGAACGCGCTCGACGACCGGGACGAGGTAGTGCTTGTCGTACACCGCGTACGGGGCTCGCTGGCCCGCGGAATCGTAGAAGAATGCGGCGTTGAAGTAGTCATACGACTGGGGCCCGTGGAACTCCACGTTCAGCCCCCCCGTCAGAATCGGCACCCGGCGCTCCCGCGCCAGCCGCGCGATGGCCTCGTCCCATTTCGGGTGATCGATGAAGTAGCCCGGGATCGCGGCCTCAGGCCAGATCAGGAGACCGAGTCGCCCGTCCTGGTCGAGCTGGCGCGACATCCGGATCAGCTTCGTCACGACGCTGTCCTCGTGGGCCGGATTCCACTTCTCCCAGAAGCCCTCGTTGGGCTGCACCAGCCCGATGGTGCCGAGCTCCAGGACCGGAAGGGTCCGCTCGCGCCACATACCGTAGCCTGCCGCCGCCACGATGGTCGCGGCCACCGGGACGAGGCGTCGCGCCACCGCCCGCCGGGCGCCCACGACCGGCAGGAGTCCTTCCACGACCATCACGTTGCACCACGCGAGCCAGAACGTCACGCCGCGGGCGCCCGCGATATCCGCCCATTGCACCAGCAGCCTGGCATCGGCGAGGGACGTCCCCAGGCCGAGCCAAGGGAACCGGATGTCGCCCTGATGACCCAGCGCCCACTCCACCGCGGTCCAGGCCACAGGGAACACGATGGCGAGCGGCACGGCGGACACCCGCAGGCGCATTCGCACCACGAACCAGAACAACACGCCGCTCCACAGCGCTTCGAGCGTGATCGTCGCCAGATACCCGAGCGCCGCGAGTGGGGTGAAGTGCCAGAGCGCGACGATCAGCCAGTACAGCACCGCCGCCTGCGCCGCGAACCCATACCAGAACCCGACGCGGAACGCGCCCGTCGCATCCTCCTCCCGCACGGACTGGCGAATCAGCAGCACGGCCGGTGTGACGGCCACGAAACTCATGAAGGGAAGACTGAACGGTGGGTAGCTCGCGGCGAGCGCGACCGCTCCGATCGCGATCGGCCCGATCGCGCGGCGGGGAGGACCGATCACAAGATCACGTCACGCCCTTCGTCCGCCGAACGGTACGCGGCGTCCACGATCTGGTGCAGAATCAACTGATCGCGCGGGGGCGGCGCGTTGACGTCGCCCTTGATGACGGCCAGAAAGTAGGTCCACTCGGCGCGATACGACTGGGCGAACTGGGTCTCCCGGCCGGTGGCGCCGGTCGGCGTGACGTCGGTCGGCACGCCGTGCACGTCCTTGAGGATGCGCAGCGGCTGGATGGCGGCGGACCCTTTGGTCCCCACGATGTCGAACCAGAACCGCTCCCCCTCGGCGAGGTGACGCCAGCTCACGTCGACAGAGAAGGAGACGCCGTTGTCGCACACCACCAGCACCGAGCCCATCTCTTCAACGCTGTCGGCGCCGCCGTGCCGCAGCACGTGCGCCGAGATGCGCTTGGGCGCCGGCCACCCCGAAAGCCACAGCCCGAGGTCGAGCAGCGTCACTCCGAGGTCGAGCACGGCCCCGCCACCCGACTCCTGGCGACGCTGGCGCCAGGTGGGCAGCTGCCGGGCCGGCTGGAAGGTGTGCCAGCCGCCGCGGACCGCCTGGATGGTGCCGAGCTCGCCTCCTGCCAGGAAGCTCCGCACCGCCTGCACGTCGGAGCGGAACCGGTGGTTCATCCCGACGATCACCCGCTTCCCATAGCGCTCGCTCGCCTTGAGGACACGCTCGACCCCCGCCGCCGTGAGGGCGAGGGGCCGCTCGCACAGCACGTGCAATCCGGCGGCCAGCGCCGCGACGACGTGACTCTCGTGAAGATGGTTCGGGGTGCAGATGACGGCCGCGGCCGCGCGGGCGTATCGCAGCACGTCCTCGATGTCGTCGTATGCATCCGGCACCTGGAAACGGGCCGCGAGCGCCTGGGCTTTGGAGGAGTCGTTGTCGCAGATCGCCGCGACCTCGACGCCCGCCAGGCGTCGCAGCGCCGGGAGATGCGCGACTTGGGCGATGGCCCCGGCGCCCACCACCACGACGCGAACCGGGTCGCTCACCGCACTCCCACCCAGCGATACCGCACCCCCGCGCTCAAGCCCGCCGTGGACAGCCCGCTCGCCGCCACGCCCCGACCCTCGAGCGCGAAGCGCCAGCGCCCGGAGCCGAACTCGGCCCCGAGCGTCCCGTTGAGACCGGCCGTGATTGCATCGAGCGCATCCTGGACGAATGTGCCGTTGATGGCCGGCCCGGTGCCGTGGCGGAGGTGCACGCTCAGGCCCAATCCCAGGTACGCGGTGACGGTCCGGCCCTGGGGCATGACGTATTGCAGGTCGAGATCCCCCGTGAAGTCGCTCCACGTGATCCGTCCGAGGTTGATGGTGTCGTCCCCCGACGGATCGACGACCACGCTGCGCAGGCGCTGCGCGAATCGCTGCAGCGCGGCGCCGTTCAGGTCCGCCTTGAAATACGAGGCGCCGAGCAGCACGCGGATCTTCGGCGTCACGGTGCCGAAGTCGAGCCGCGCCGCCGCCGTGTGGGTACCGCGCACGTTGGTGCCGGCGAGGACGCCCAGGTCGATGCCGAAGGCGCGCGCCGCCAGGTTTTCGGAGGAGAACTGTTCGAGGAGCTTCTGGGCGGTCAGGCGGTCAGGCGGTCCGGCGGTCAGCAGGAGCAGACCCAAGGCGACCGCCTGACCGGCCGACCGCCCGACCGCCCTAGTAAAGCCGTTCAACCGTCGTTCCCGGGAAGTACGCGGTGATGATGCGGCGGTAGTCCTGTCCTGCGCGCGCCCGCCCCACGGCACCCCACTGGCAGAAGCCCACCCCGTGTCCCCACCCTGCGCCCGCCGCCACCACGCGGGTCACCCGCCCACCCTCCCGCGTCACGTGCAGCTGGAACGTCTGGCTCCCGAGCGCGCGGTCGGCTTCGGGACGCAGCACGTTGCGGACGTCGGGCCCCGGCACCCGAACGTCGCCGCGCGGGAAGACGATCCGCAACTCGCCGACCCGGCCGGACGGCGTCGTCCGGCTCACTTCGATATCGGCGATGGGCTGCAGCCCGTCCCCTCCCACATTCATCACCGCCGGAAGCGTCCGCGACAATATAGCGCGCAGCTTGGGACCATCCCACTCTTCGCGCCAGCGGAACCGCGGCGAGAGGTCGCAGTAGTAGCGGCCGCCCCCGCTCTCGTCCGAGACCGGGCGCAGGTAGGGCCGCGCCGCGGCGGACTTGAATGCTTCTTCGACTCCGGCGGTCCGGTACCCGCACGTGGAATGGAAGTAGGCGTCGATCAACTCGCCGCGGTACAGGATCACCTGCCCCGCGGTCGCGTGCACGGCGTCCCACGCCTGTGGCGTCTCGCTCGCGACGCCATTGTACACCTGGTCGCGTATGTCGGCGTAGGCGTCGAGGCCCTCGGCCTCCCAGCGGCCGCGATTGCGGAGCGCGAACGTGCGGGACACGATCGCTTGCGCGAGCAGCGCGGCGAGCTCGTCGGGACGGCGCGGCCCCAGCTCCGCCGCGATGACGCTCGCGACGTAGCTCTCGACGGGCACGCGGTTGACGAGCAGGATCCCCGCCGTATTACGCACGAGGTCGAGCCGCCCGCGGTAGCCGCGCCCGTCCGCCATAGCGAACCGCCCTTCGGTGACGTTCACCGCGAAGATTCCGGGATGTGGCTCGCTCGTGGTGCCGTCGGGCCGCAGCAGGCGGACGCCCGCAGGGTCGGGCACCACCGTCCAGCTGGCGCCGGCGGGGATGGAGCCGATCAGCTGCCCGGTCGCATCGTCGGTGAGGATCAGCTCGCCGCCTTCGCTGCCCCCGAGCGTGACGCTTGGCCGCGCCGCCGCGAGCCCGATCCGCAGCTCGGGCTCCGCCCCGATGGTGGGGACGGTCGGTCGCGCGCACCCCACCGCGACCGCGGCCAGGACGCTAGCGACCCAGCGCCTGTGCGAGCGCTGCGTCGAGCGCTGTGACTGTGTGTGCGATGTCCGCATCCGTGTGCGCGCTGGAGACGAATCCCGCTTCGAACGCTGACGGCGCGAGGAACACCCCGCGCTCGAGAGCCGCCCCGTGCCACCGGGCGAACAGCGCCGTGTCGGAGCGCTGCGCCTGCGCGAAGTCACGCACCGGGCCGGCCGTGAAGTACACGCCCCACAGGGACCCGGCGTGCCCCACCGTCACAGGGACGCCGTGCCGCCGGGCGGCGTCCCCTATACCCGCTACCAGCCGCGCGGTTCGTTCCTCAAGCGTCTCGTAGAACCCCGGCCGGGAAGTCTCACCCAGGGTCGCGAGTCCCGCCGCCATCGCGACGGGATTACCGGACAAGGTGCCGGCCTGATAGACCGGTCCCTCGGGTGCGATGAGGCGCATCAGGTCGGCGCGCCCCCCGTAGGCACCGACGGGCATCCCGCCGCCGATGATCTTGCCCAGCGTCGTGAGGTCGGGACGCACGCCCAGTCGCTCCTGCGCGCCGCCGGGCGCCACCCGGAACCCCGTCATCACCTCATCGAAGATGAGCAGCGCACCGGTGCGGTCACACAGCGCGCGCAGCGCCGGATGGAACTCCGCATCCGGGGCAATGAAGCCGGCGTTCCCGACGTACGGTTCGACGATCACCGCGGCGATCTGCTGCGGCCGCTGCCGGAAGACGTCCTCGACCGCCGCGACGTCGTTGAACGGCACGGTGACCGTGAGACTCGCGAGGGCGCCAGGAACGCCGGGGCTGTCGGGGAGGCCGAGGGTGGCGACGCCGCTGCCAGCCTTCACGAGGAAGCTGTCCCCGTGACCGTGATAGCAGCCGACAAACTTGAGGATGACGTCGCGCTTCGTCGCCGCGCGGGCGAGCCGCACGGCAGCCATGGTCGCTTCGGTGCCGCTATTCACGAAGCGCACCATCTCGACGGACGGCATGCGCCGGCGGACGAGCTCCGCCAGCTGCACCTCCGCCTCGCACGGCGCGCCGTAGGACCACCCCCGCGCCGCGGCCGCGCGAGTCGCGGACCCTCCGCGCGAGCCACAAAGAACGGCGTCCCTCCGACGGCGCGGAACGCCCGCACCGGGGAGTTCACGCCGCCCGGGAGCACGCCTCGCGCTCGGTCGAACAGCTCGGCCGAGCGCTTCACGTCAACGCGACCGCCCGGAAGTCGTAGTCCTCGCTCGCCGTCAGGCGCACCGTGAGAAAGCTCCCGGGCTCGGCCCACCCACCTGTCGCCACATAGGTGACGCCATCGACATCATCCGCCTGCCACGGGACGCGCCCGACGTGCGTCGCGCCGTCCTCGTCCGGGTCCGCGACCCGGTCCACCAGGGCCCGGGCCTCGCGCCCCACGAAGCGGGCGAGCCGTCCGGCCGAGATCGCGCGCTGAACCTCGAGCAGCTCCTCCAGCCGGTCGCGCTTGACCTCGTCCGGGACGTCGTCCGGGTAGAGCGTGGCGCGGGTGCCCTCCTGGGGCGAGTACGTGAACGCCCCCAACCGGTCGAACTGCGCCTCCTCGAGGAACGCAAGCAGCTCGCGAAAGTCGTCGGGGCTCTCCCCCGGAAACCCGACGAGGCACGTCGTCCGGATCGCGAGGTCGGGGATGGCGCCGCGGAGCCAGGCGAGCTTGCGCCGCAGCGTCTCCTGTCGCTCGGGACGGCGCATCCGCTCGAGCATGCGGTCGCTCGCGTGCTGGATCGGCATGTCGATGTAGGGCACGATGCGCGGTTCCCGCGCGATCAGGTCCGCGAGCCGCTCCGTGAGACCGGCCGAGTACACGTAGAGCAGCCGGTACCAGGGAACCGCGGTCTCGCGGAGCAGGGCTTCCAGCAGGTCGGGAAGCTTGGCGCCCGCGGGCCCCAGGTCGCGGCCGTAGTGGCCCAGATCCTGGGCGACGAGGTTGATCTCGCGCGCGCCCTGGCGCTCGAGCTCCTGCGCTTCGCGCACCAGCCGCTCGAGCGGCTCGGAGCGGTGCTTCCCGCGCATGAGCGGAATCGCGCAGAATGCGCAGGTGTGGTCGCAGCCCTCGGAGATCTTGAGGTACCGCACATGGGGCGCGTCCCCGAGCAATTGCCGCACGCCCGGATGCGAGGCGACCGGGTCCGCGATCAGGCCGCGCGCGGCGAGCGCGGGCACCAGGTGGTGGAGGTCCGAGAAGCCAAGGAACAGGTCGACCTCGGGGATCTCGGCCGCGAGCTCTGCGCGATAGCGCTGGACCAGGCACCCCACCGCGACGACGGCCTTGACGCCGCCCGCTCGCTTGAGTCGCGCCGCATCGAGCATCGCGTCGATCGACTCCTGTTTCGCCGCGTCGATGAACCCGCAGGTGTTGACGAGGATGACGTCGGCGTGCGGCAGGTCCGGCGTCACGATCGCGCCGTGACCCACCAGCTCACCGACCAGCCGCTCCGAGTCGACGGTCGCCTTGTCACAGCCGAGGGAGATGACGCCCAGTTTCATCCGCGGTAGTTCCCGAACTTGAGCTCGAGCCCGTAGTCCTGGGAGCGCAGGAAGGCGATTACCTCCTGCAGCTCGTCCTTGGAGGGCGCCTGCACCCGAATCTCCGCTCCCTGGATCGAGGCCTGAGCCTTCTTGAACTTCCTATCCTTGATCGCCTTGACGATCGCCTTCGCCTTCTCCTGCGGGATGCCCTGCGTCAGCTTGATCTCGCGCCGCACCGTGTCGCCCGCGGCGGGCGTGACGGCCCCGAGCTCGAGGTTCTTCACCGGCACGCCCCGCTTGATGAGCTTCGACTGCAGCACGTCGAACAGCGCCCGCATTTTGAAGTCGTCGTCCGCGACCAGCGTGAGGATCGCCTTGGCGCGGTCGAATGCGATCGAGCACTTCGATCCCTTGAAGTCGTAGCGTTGCGCGATCTCCTTGCCCGCCTGGTTGACGGCGTTGTCCACTTCCTGGAGATCGGCGCCCGTCGAAACATCGAATGAGGCGACACTGGCCATGGGCGGGAATATAAGAGGGAGCGGGGTGAGGGACCGTCACCCGAACTCCCCGTTTAGAACTCAAGCTGGAGCGTATTGAGCGCGAGTTTCGGCGGGATACCTTGCGGGAATCGGGCGAACTCCGCGAGCTCGGCCCACCCAAAAGGTGGCACCTTGCGCTGTGGCGCGTGCGACTCGCGCGAGCCCGCTACCGTCCCAGTGATGATCCAGAGTGGAGCGGTGAACCCCAGGAACCACCCGTTCGATATCGTCGACAGGACGCCCACGCCCGTCCAAGCCGCGATCGCGCCCGCCCCGGATTGCCAGACCGTGAGCTTGCCCTGGGCCACCGCGCTCGTGGAGAGGACAACGGCCCCCGAGCGAGACAGCACCCAGACGGTGTCAGCCGTCACCGCGAGCAGCTCGCCTTCGGTGGCGCGCTCCCGGGAGGGGTCCTGCAACTGGAGCTCGATCCATGCGCCGTACGCCGAGGCTTGCGCCTCCTCCGGTGACGGGAGAAACCCCGACGGCGCGCTGTTGGAGGCGCACCCCGCCACGAGGAGAGCCGCCGTGACGCCAGCGCCGCGCGCCGCGCGCTTAATGGACCACATAGCGGCTACTCCAGAACAGGCGCTCCATCTCAGGCTCGACGCGCTTGTACGCGGGCGCGAGCGCCCGTAATGCACCCGCCGGATCGATCGCCAGCCGAAGAGCGAGGATCGGGTTCTGCTCGGCGCGCCATTCCCGGCGCATCCATTCCAGGTAGTAGCCCCGCGCCTCGAGGAAGAGCTCCAAACCTTCCGGGCGCGGCGGCAGCTGGTAGACGAGCTCGTAGGCGTCCCCTGGCAGCGTGACCAGCGCCCGGGTGGAATCGAACAGCGTCTCTTCGGCAGGAGCTCCGTCCCGGCCGATGCGCAGCACCCGCGCAGGTGCGATCCTGAGCGGTCGGACGGAGTCTCCCAAGGTCGCGAGCGCCGCATAGTCCAGCCGCCACAGGCCGCGCGTCAGGCGGAGGCGAACGCGTCGCGCCGCGCCGTTCGCGGGCGGAAGCGGCACGACTTTGGTGTCGGCGGCGAGCGGTCCCGTCTCCCCCAGGCTCCCTGCGGGCGTCCATCCTCCAATGGAGTCCGGCACCAAGACCTCGATGCGGCCGAGCGTGCGGCCGAGTCCGCGGGCCTGGTCCCGCGCCGCCGGCCCGCCGGTCTCGAGCGAAGCGAGCCACCGGGCGGCGTCGCTGCCGAGGTAGGCGAGCGCCTGATAGACGAGGAACGTCGTCATGAGCGACTGGCGCGCGGTGATCACCAGCCCGGAGCGTCCCGGCGGCAGCCGATCGAACTCGAGGTCGATCGTCTCCCGCGCGGCCAGGTCGGTCGAGTCAGCTAAGCTCGAGCGTTCGGCACCGTCAGCGGCGAGCACACCCCGGAGACAGTCGCCCTCGGCGGCCACACAGCGCGATGGAGGCGTGAGCGCGGTGGCGGCCCAGAACGTCCCCTCGGGAGTCGCGAACACCCGACCCCCCTCGGGGCGCGGGGTCACCAGCAGGTTGGCAAAGCGAATCACGTGCGTTTCCAGAGCTTCGTTCGTGACCCGGAGGGTCAGGTCGCGCCCCCGGGGGCGCACGTGGTACAGCATGTCCACATCGGTCGCTTCCAGGGCCGGCGCGATGCTCGCGGAGAACCCCTCGGCCTGCAGCCGATCCACGCCGGCAGAATCAGGAGCGTAGAACGTCGGACAGGATCCGAAGCACGTCTTGGGACTCGCGGCGCAGATCCCGGCGACCGCCGCCGTCACTCCCGCCATCACTGTGAGCGCGGTCGTGGCTCCGGAGCGGCGCAGCACGTTGGTCTCGAACAGCGCGACGGAGTCGACAGGCAACCGGAACCAGCCGCTGTCGACGAGGACCCGACGCGCGTCGAGCAGGGCACCTCGACCTTCGATCGCGTTCGCCTGCGCGGCGACGCGCCAGTCGGAAAGCACGTACACATAACCACTGCGCAGGTGCGCTTTGAGATACGGCGAGGCGCTATCGAG
>QHTZ01000070.1 GCA_003221005.1 Gemmatimonadota bacterium | reverse complement strand
CCAGATCAACCAGTTGACCGCGACGAACGTGGCCCTGACGGACACCGTGAACCAGCTCAAGGAAGTGAACAACACGGTGTACTACGTCATCGGCACGCGGGACGAGTTGATGCACCGCGGGATCGTGGTGCAGGAGGGCGGCAGCCGCTTCCCGCTCATCTTTGCCAAGCTGGGGCAGATCCTGGTCCCGGCGCGCCGGCTCGATCCGCACGACTTCACGCCGATCAACAAGCGCGTGGTGACGGAGATCCCGCTTCCTGGGAGCGACAAGTCCTACCGCATCGCATCGCGGCAGGACCTGGAAGGCCTCGCGACGCCGCCGGACGACGGTGGTCACGTCAGCGGCAGCCTCAAGATCGCGAACCCGGATCGGTTCTGGACCGGCTCGAGGTTCCTGATCCTCATCCAGGGCTGAAATCAGGAGCCCGGAAATTAGAGCCCCCCACCGCCTCGCGGTGGGGGGTTGTTTCGTCTAAAGGCCGATATTGAGCCGCACCTGCACCGTGCGCGGCCGCCCCACCGACGCGCCGCTGAAGAACGCACCCTTCAACAGGTACTTCTTGTCGAACACGTTCTCCACGTAGACCTGAGGCCGGACCACGGCGCCGCCCAGCGCCAGCGCGTAACCAGCGCTCGCGTTGAGTATAAAGCTCGGCGACACATGGGCATCCTTATTGAAGTCGAGCAGCCCGGTGTTGTAGGAAGCGGTGTCGTTGCCGTTGGTCAGGCCGGACCCGTAGATCCCCGTGGCCGAGAGGTACAGGCCGCGGCTCGAGTACACGAGGCTCCCGGCTCCCGAGAGCCGCTGGTCGTGGTCGAGGTCGAAGTACCCCGATGGCGGCTCGGCGGGGAAGAAGCCGCCGGTGATCTTGCCGAAGCCGTACGCATGATTGAGGGCGACGTTCACATAACCGGAGACGGGCCCAGGGGGACGGATCTCGACCACGGCCTCGACGCCCGTGATGCGAACCTGCTCGATGTTGACCGACGTGACGATCGCCGACCCCGGCACGGTGTTGTCGTCGATCCCGGGTGTGCTCCGCTTGTAGTACCCGGACAGCTTGGTGACCACTCCGAATGGGAAGCGGTGCACGTACCCGACCTCGAAGAAGTGGTCACGCTCGGGGAGGGTGGGCTCGGCCACCACGCCCGAATCCGCCACGCTGGTGATCGCGCGCAGGTCCTCCACGTTCGTGGGGACGAACAGCCGGGCGTAGTACACCCAGAACGTGTTCGCTGGGTCGGGGAAGAAGCTCAGCTTCACGCGGGGACTCACCTGGCTCTGGTTCCCCGCGAACGGCGCGTTGTGATTGTCGAAGCGCACGCCGGTGCGAAGCTCCCACTGGTCCGACGGCGCGACGGCGGTCTGGGCGTACACGCCGACGTCGCTGCCCGAGAGCTTCGAGGTGGACGCGGGGCCCGGGTTGCCGGCCGAGTCCGCTGTTTCGAAATCCTCGTGCCCGCGCGTGACCGACGAAAGGGTGCCGAGCTTGAATTCCAGGCCGTGGTGGGGGCGGAGCAGGTAGTCGACCTTGACGCCTAGCGTGTGGAAATCCCGGTCCTCGCTCAGGTTATAGGGGGTGGTGTCGGGATAGAAGGTGAAGGACGGCTCGTCGGTCGGGCCGGGCGTGTAGGTGAGGCTGCCGTCGCGGAAGAATACCCCAGCGAACAGCTCGGATGACCCCGCTTCCACCGCGGCGGCCTCGCCGAACCGGTGGCGCCAGCCGAGGTTCGCGAAGCCGTTCACGTCCTGCTGATGATCGTCGATGATCCCCTCGACCGAGTCGAACGGAACGGCGAACCGGGTACGCGAGCGATTCACGTCGAGGCTGACCACGTCCCGGTTGGAGGGGACGTACTGCACCTTCGCGAACCCGAACAGGTCCGTGCCGTCGTTGTGGAAGTTTTCCACCGTGTTGCGTAGCGTGTCGAACACCACGGGCTCGCGCCGCATGTCGGTGGCCTGGCGCGCTCCCGAGGCAAAGAATCCGAACTTGCCGGCGTTGGTGCTCACGTTGACGGACTGGCCCTGAGCTGCGAACGACCCGTTGTAATTCGAGGCGTCCAGGTGCAAGCCGCCGGTGGGGATGCGCGTGTTGACGTTGACGACGGCGGCGTTCTTGCCCCCGTACTCGGCGTCCCAGCCGCCGGTCTGGAAGTCGATCTGGTTCACCACCTCCGGATCGAACAACTCGTTCAGGCTGCCCGAAATCCCGGAGGGGACGGGGACGCCGTCGACGTAGTAGGTGTACTCGGCGTGCTGGCCGCGGATGTGGACCTCGCCGGTGGGCGCGCGCGCCGCACCGACGATCGACTGCTGGAGAATCTGGGACGTCGTATTCGTGGGCGCGCCGTGGTAGTCGTTCTGCTTGAAGATCTGATTGCCCGTCCGCGTGTCCACGGCGAGCGGGACCGCCGCTCGCACCTCGACCGCTTCGAGGTTGATCGGGATCGGCACGAGCCTGAAGTCGATCGCGACTTGAGCCTCGGTCTGCCCCAGAGTCGTGTGGCGCGTCACGGCATGGTAGCCGAGGTAGCGGATTTCCACGGCGTAGTCGCCCGCCGCGAGGTTGTGGATGATGAAGCGGCCGAAGGCGTCGGTGACGGCTGTGGCGACGACGCTCCCGTTCTGCATCACCCGGATCTCGCCACCGGGCAGGGGCTTTCCGGTCGTGCTATCGGCCACGGTGCCGGCGATGTCCCCCGTCGGAGGGGGGCGCATGGGCAGGGCAACGAGGGGACAACCTGCGAGTACGGCGGCCACGAGCAGCGTGGCCCCCGGGAAATAGGACTTCCACGATGAGAGCATGCGATCTCTCCTGAACTGAGCCGTGTACGGTCGGCCGCGACCCCGGCTCGACTCGAGCCCGGTGACGCGGCGGATCAGTGGTCTGGAGCGGCTCCCGCAGAGGCGCGGGATGCTAGGAGAGAAGCGGCGGTGCTCTGGGTTGGGGATGCGACAGCCGGCTGGCGCTATTGGCGATTGCTCGAGCGGCTGGGTGCCAGGCGCGACCGGCGGTGAAGTCAAGGGCGAATGAGACGCGCTCGGCGGTGGTCCGCGGAGCGGTGAGGAAATGGCAGAGGGCGCAGTCCGGCGGATGGAGTCGCGGACACGAGCCGGTCGTCTGGGACTCGAAATGCGTCGACCCCGGACCGACCGGTGTCACATCCGTGAGCGCGTCGGCCCACGCTGCCGCCCCCGGCAGCGAGAGCTGCATCAGGGCGCAGGCGAGCCACAGCGCGCGGGTGAGCCGAGAGTGCCGCAGCATCGGCGCCATGCTACACCACCACGAGATGAAGGTTCACGTCCTGAAGATCGCCGGGAGCGAGGTCACTCCTAGCGAATGCGCCCCAGCCGATCGGCCGGCCAGTCCTCGACCACGATCCGGCGTTCGAGCTTGGCCTTCCCCACCGTCAGGTGGACCACGTATTCGCCGGGGAGCACTTGCTTCAGCTCCGCCTGATCGGTCGGCCCGCCCTTCTCGCGCGGCCGCGCCCGGTCGCGCGACAAGTCCCACGTCACTCGCTGGAGTCCCGCGTACCCGGGGCCTGTGAGCTGCTTCACGCTGTCCCCCGCGACCGTCGTGACGAGGAGCTTCACCGCCTCGGACTGCGCCTCTCGCAAGTAGTAGTTGATCAGGGCCCCCTTGGCGGGATTGGGGGAGACGAACGGTCGGCTCCCGAACTCCGGATACGTGTCGCTGCGCCGGTACTGGTACGCCGTGGGCACCTGGAAGAGATGGGCCGGCTCCGCGAGCAACGTGTCCGACAGCTCCTCGAGCGGACCGATCGGCGCCACCCATATGCCACGCCCGTGCGTCGCGAGGACCAGCTCCCGGGCGCGGAAGGCGAGCGCGAGGCACTCGACCGGCACGGGCGGCAGGCCCTTTCCGAAGCGGCGCCACCGCTTGCCGCCGTCCACGGTCACCTGCACTCCCGTAGCCGTACCCAGCCACAGCAGCCGGGGATTCACTGGATCGGCGAAGATCGTGAGACTCCCCGCCGCGGGCGGCAGCCCCTGATCGATCGCGATCCAGGTTCTCCCGAAGTCGTCGGTGCGGTACACGTGCGGCCGGTAGTCGTCGCGAAAGTGACAGTCGAACGTCACAAATGCAGTGCCGGGCGCGTGGAACGACGCCGCGATCGCACCGACCCAGCATTCCGTAGGCGCGTCCTTGGCGAAGTTCGCGGTGAGGTTCGCCCAGGTCTTTCCCCCGTCCCGCGTCAGCCACACGAGCCCGTCGTCGGAGCCTGTCCAGAGCACGTCCCCCGAGAGTGGGCTTTCCGCGATCGCGAACACGGCGTGGTAGCTCGTGTGGCCGGTCTCGGGCGCCGGATGCTCGCGGTTCGCCCGCGTCATGTCCGGTCCCAGGACTTCCCAGTCCTCGCCGCGGTGCCGCGTTCGGATCAGGTGGTTCGCCCCGACATACAGCACAGTCGAATCGTGCGACGAGAGCAGCAGCGGCGTCGTCCAACCCCACGTGAAGGGGTAGCCCGAGTCCCGCCCCGCATCGAGCGCCAGGGGCGTGATCTCGTCGCGCTTCCAGCTGCGCAGGTCGAACCGCGAGACGTGCCCGTACTGCCAGCCTGAGTAGATCGTGAAGGGGTCGTGCGGCGGAATCTGGACCCACATCCCGTCCCCGCCGTTCACCGGGTACCAGTCGGCATCAGTGATCCCGACGGTGTCGCGCGTGCGGCTCGGACCGCACCATACCCCGTTGTCCTGCAACCCGCCGCACACCTGGTAGGGCGTCACCGAGCTGTCCACGATCACGGTGTAGAACTGACCGAGGGGGAGCGTCATGTGCTCCCACGCCTTCCCGCCGTCGCGCGTCACGTAGACGCCGCCGTCGTTGCCGAGGATCAGGTGGGCGGGGTCCGCGGGGTTGATCCACAGCGCGTGGTTGTCCACGTGCACCCGGGGGAGTGAGTCGCGCGCGAAGCTCTTGCCGCCGTCCTTGCTCTCGAGCAGCGGCGACGCCGCCACGAACACGTGGTCCGAGTTCGTGGGATCCACCCGGATCTCGTCGTAGTAATAGTGCGGCACTGCCTGCAGGTCGTTCACCTGCGTCCAGGTCGCGCCGGCGTCGTCGGAGCGGAACACGCCGCCGAAGCGGCCCTGCGCGGGATCGGTGACGCCGCGGTCCACCTGGATCATGGCGTAGACGATCTTGGGATCGCGCGTCGAGATGGCGAGCCCGATGCGCCCCATGCGATCCGACGGGAGGCCATTCTTGAGCCCCGCATCCGTGAGTTTCTTCCACGTCTTGCCGCCGTCCGTGGTCTTGTAGATCCCGCTCCCCGCGCCCACGCCCTGCATGTACGGGCCACCCCACCGCAGCCGGTGCCAGGCGGCCGCGTACAGCACCGCGGGGTTCGAGGGATCCATCGCCAGGTCCACGAACCCCGTCGTGTCGTCGACGAAGAGGATCTTGCGCCACGTCTTGCCGCCGTCCGTCGTCTGGTAGACGCCCCGATCTCGATTGGGTCCCCACAGGTGGCCGAGCGCAGCGACGTAGACGATGTCGGGATTCGTGGGATGGATGACGATCCGGCCGATGGCGCGGGAGTCGCCGAGGCCCATGTTTGTCCACTTCTTGCCGCCATCCGTGGACTTGTACACGCCATCGCCCCACCACTGCGAGCGAAGGCTGTTCCGCTCGCCCGTCCCAGCCCAGACGACGTTGGTATCGGACGGCGCGACGGCGAGGTCGCCGATCGTCTGGACGCCGAGGCCCTCCGAGATCGCCTGCCAGGTGATGCCGCCGTTCGAGGTCTTCCAGATCCCGCCGCCCGCGGCGCCCACGTAGATGGTCTTGGGTGCAACGCTCGGCGGCCCGGCCACGGCGAGCGCGGTCACGCGACCGCTGTACGCCGCGGGGCCGAGGTTGCGATAGGTGAAGGCGTCGAGGAAGCGCGTAAGCGAATCCCGCGGCGCCGCCGTGTCCGCCGTGGCGGGCTGCTGCGCGGGGAGCGCAGCCGCCGCCAGAAAGGCGGCCGCGCTGAGCGTCGTCGCGCGTCGGAGCGAGGGCATGAGGCTCGGCGATTTTAGCGCGCCGATGCGGGATCGGCTAGGAGCCGCGGCGCGCACACTTGACCCAGGCGGCGCCCCACGCGACGTTGCCTCCACGCCACCCTTGACCTGAGGTTTCCCCATGAAAGCCAGCGTCGCAGTCTTGCTCGCCGCGATCCCGTTCTGGACCGCCGCCCCGGTCCCCGCGGGCTCATCCGATGAATCGGTGTTCGTGCAGAACCTGCGCCCGGACCAGCACGAGTCACTGCTCTACGTATGGACGAGCGACGCCGACGGGAAGGATCCTGACTTTCTCGCGGTGATCGATGCCGATCCCAAGTCGCCGACCTACGCGACCGTGATCGCGACCGCTCCCACGGGCTCGACGGCCAACGAGGCGCACCACTTCGGCTACACGGCGGACGCCGGCCGCATCTTCGCGGGCGGTCTGTTCTCGAACCGCCTCTTCATCTACGACGTGAAGACCGATCCGCGGCACCCGCGGCTCACCCGCACCGTCCCCGACCTCGCCGCAACGACCGGCTATTCGGGCCCGCACACGTTCTACGCCGTCCCCGGCGGCGTGATGGTGGCAATGCTCGGCGGCAAGGACGGCGGCGCCCCGGGCGCGGTCGTCAAGCTCGATAACGACGGCAACTTCCTGCAGGCGATGCCCGCCCCGGAGTACATGTACGACGTGGGTGTGAAGCCCGAGGTGAATCGCATGGTCACGTCGAGCTGGGCGCATCCCCACAGCATCATGAAGGGGCCGGCGCCGATGGATCAGGTGGGCGACGAGGTCGTAGGCTGGGACTTCACAACGGGAAAGGTTCTCCAAGAAGCACACCTCGACAAAGCGCCGCTCGAGGTCCGCTGGCTGCACGGGCCTGCCGCGCGCGGCGGTTTCATCAACTGCGCGTTCGGCAACAGCGTGTGGTACTGGGAGGTGAAGGAGGGCAAGCTCGCGTTCAGCCGCGTGCTCCAGCTCGCCGACGGCTCGATCCCCGCGGACATGCGGATCTCGTACGACAACAAGTTCCTGTTCGTCTCACTGTTCGGCGCGGGCGCGGTGCAGCAGTACGACATCTCCAACCCGGCCAAGCCCACCCTGGTGAGCACGGTCCAGGTGCCGCAGGCGCAGATGATGAAGCTGACCCCGGACAATCGCCGGCTCTACATCAGCAACTCCCTGCTCTCGAACCTCGACGGCAAGGTGCCGTACCGCGTGCGGCTGATCAACGTGGGGCCCGGCGGCATGTCGCTCGATCCCAAGTTCGACGTCGACTTCGAGCACTTCGCCACGGGAGAAGCGCGCCCCCACGACATGCTGCTGAAATAGGGCCGACCGCATGACGGAGCTGCGCAGCCGCCTCATCACGCAGGGAATACAGCGCTCCCCGAACCGGGCGATGCTGCGGGCCGTGGGATTCGGCGACCGGGACTTCGACAAGCCGATCGTCGGCATCGCCAACGCCTACAGCACCATCACGCCCTGCAACCTGGGGCTCGACGGGCTGGCCCACCGCGCCGAGGCGGCGCTCAAGGCCGCGGGCGTGATGCCGCAGATGTTCGGCACGATCACGGTGAGCGACGGGATCTCGATGGGGACGGTGGGGATGAAGTACTCGCTCGTGTCGCGCGAAGTGATCGCCGACTCGATCGAGACCGCCTGCAACGCCCAATGCATGGATGGCCTGCTCGCGGTGGGAGGATGCGACAAGAACATGCCGGGCGCGATGATCGCGATCGCGCGCATGAACATCCCCGCCGTCTTCGTGTACGGCGGCACGATCAAGCCCGGCCATTACGACGGGCGCGATCTGACGGTCGTCAGCGTATTCGAAGCCGTGGGGGAGCACAGCGCCCACAAGATCGGCGACGCGGAGCTGCTCGAGGTGGAGCGCCGGGCGTGCCCCGGGGCCGGGTCGTGCGGCGGGATGTTCACCGCGAACACCATGTCGTCGATCTTCGAGGCGATGGGGATGAGCCTCCCCTACTCGTCCACGATGGCCGCCGAGGACGCCGAGAAGGCCGAGAGCGCGGCGCGCTCGGCGCAGGTGCTCGTGGACGCGGTACGCCGCGACCTGCGGCCGCGACAGATCCTCACCCGTAAGGCGTTCGAGAACGCCATCGCCGTCGCCATGGCCATCGGCGGCTCGACCAACGCCGTGCTGCACCTGCTCGCGATCGCGCGCGCGGCCGGCGTGTCCCTCACCCTGGACGACTTCGAGGCGCTGCGGCCCCGCGTCCCCGTGCTGTGCGACCTGAAGCCCTCGGGGCGTTTCGTAGCCACGGACCTGCATCGCTCCGGCGGGATCCCGCAGGTCATGAAGGTGCTGCTGGCGCATGGCGCGTTGCACGGCGACGCCCTCTCGGTCACCGGCCAAACGATCGCGGACGTCCTCCGCGACGTCCCGGGAGAGCCACGCAGGGACCAGGACGTGATTCGCCCCTGGGACCGGCCGGTGTATGCGCAAGGCCACATCACGGTGCTGCGCGGCAACCTGGCGACCGAGGGGGGCGTGGCGAAGATCAGCGGCGCGAAGCGGCTCCGCATGAGCGGGCCGGCGCGCGTGTTCGACTCCGAGGAAGCATGCCTCGAGGCGATCCTCGCGGGCCGGATCAAGGCGGGCGACGTGGTGGTGATCCGCTACGAGGGCCCAAAGGGCGGGCCTGGCATGCGCGAGATGCTGTCGCCCACATCGGCGATCGTCGGCGCGGGGTTGGGCGATTCAGTCGGCCTCATCACGGATGGCAGGTTTTCGGGGGGGACGTACGGCCTGGTGGTCGGCCACGTGGCGCCCGAGGCGGCGGTGGGTGGAACGCTTGCGCTTGTACAGGAGGGCGACCCTATCACGATCGATGCCGAGCGGCGGGTGCTGCAGCTCGACGTGAGCGACACGGAACTCGCCCGCCGGCGGGGGCGATGGAAGCCGCCCGCGCCGCGCTACACCTCGGGGGTGCTCGCGAAGTACGCGAAGCTGGTTTCGAGCGCGAGCCTCGGCGCGGTCACGGACCTCACCCCCTGACCTCCTCTCCGCGACTAGGCCTCACCCCCTGACCCCCTCTCCGCGACGCGGAGAGCGGGAACGCGCCAGCGGTGTCGAGCGCACGACCTTCGCGATCCGCTCCCCCATCTCCTGCGTCCCGAGCGCCGGTTCCCCCGGCCCCGCGATGTCCTTGGTGCGGCCCCCTGCGTCCAGCACCGCTCGGATCGCGGCCTCCACGGCATCCGCCGGCTCCGCCAGCTTCAGTCCGTAGCGCAGCAGCATCGCCACGGACGCGATCGCGCCGATCGGGTTCGCGATCCCCTGCCCGGCGATCCCCGGCGCGGAGCCGTGGATCGGCTCGAATAACCCAGGCCCCGCGCCGAGCGACGCCGAGGGCAGCATCCCCAGGGATCCCACCAGCACCGCCGCTTCGTCGCTCAGGATGTCGCCGAACATGTTCTCGGTGAGAACCACATCCAGCGCCGCGGGCTCGGCCACGAGTCGCATCGCCGCGTAGTCCACGTACAGGTGCTCCAGGCGGACATCCGGAAACTCGCGTCCCACGCGTGTGACGGTCTCGCGCCACAGCTGCGACACCTCGAGGACGTTGGCCTTGTCTACGGAGGTGAGCATCCGCCGGCGGCGGCGGGCCGACTCGAACCCCACGCGCGCTACGCGCTCGATCTCCGCGACCGAATACCTGAGCGTGTTCACCGCCACGACCGCGTTCTTCCCGCGCGGCTCGCCGTAGTACAGTCCGCCGGTGAGCTCCCGCACGATGAGCAGGTCGACGCCGTGCAAGCGGTCGGGGCGGAGGGGGGAGTGACCGGCGAGCGCGGGGTGGATCGAAACCGGGCGGAGGTTCGCGTAGACGCCCAGGAGCGAGCGCAGCGCGAGGAGCCCGGTCTCGGGCTTGAGCTCGCGCGGCGCGCTGTCGAGCGCCGGGTCGCCGACGGCGCCGAGCAGCACGGCGTCGGCCTTGATGACCGCGGCGCGCGTGTCGGCGGGGAGCGGACTCCCCGCGGCGGTCACCGCCCCGGCGCCGACCGGGTAGTGCGGCAGGGCAAGCCCGATCCCGAAACGGTCCGCGGCCGCGCGCAGGACACGCTCGGCCTCCGCGGTCACCTCGGGCCCGATGCCGTCACCGGGCAGGACCGCGATCGTGAACTGCGTCACGCGACGGGCCCGGCGGTCCCTATGGCGCGGCGGCGCTCGAACGCGGCGATGCGGGATTCCTCGAGCAGGGTACGCCCGATCTCGTCGAGACCGCGGAGCAGCATCTCGCGACGGTAGGAATCAATGCCGAATTGGGTGCGAAAGCCGTGCCCGTCTTCCACACCCTGCGCCTCGAGGTCGATCGTCAACGCGTAATCGCCGCCCGCCGCCTGCACGCGACGGAACAGCTCGTCGATCTCCTGCGGCAGCAGGCGGACGGGGAGCAACCCGTTCTGGCAGCAGTTCGCGAAGAAGATGTCCGCGAACGAGGGCGCCAGGATCGCGCGGAACCCGGCGTCCTCGAGCGCCCAGGCCGCGTGCTCGCGCGAGGAGCCGCAGCCGAAATTGGCGCCGGTGATCAGAATGCTCGCGCCCTGCGCGGAGCTCCGGTTGAGCTCGAAGTCGGGGTTCGGCGTGCCATCGGGGCCATAGCGCCAGTCGTAGAACAGCGCCGGGCCGAGGCCGGTGCGCTCCACCCCCTTGAGGAACTGCTTGGGGATGATCTGATCCGTGTCGACGTTGTCGCGCGGCAGGGCGACGGCCTTGCCGCTGTGGCGGACGAACGGCTCCATCAGACCTCACCCCCCTTCCCCCTCTCCACAACGTGGAGAGGGGGAGCGAGGGGGTGAGGCTCGAGCGGGGGCACGGCAGCAAGGTCCCACTCCCGCACGTCCACGATGCACCCTGCGACCGCCGCCGCCGCGGCCATCGCCGGGCTCATGAGATGGGTGCGCCCGCCGCGGCCCTGACGACCTTCGAAGTTGCGGTTGGACGTGGACGCGCAGCGCTCGCCGCTCCGCAGGATATCGGCGTTCATGCCGAGGCACATCGAGCACCCCGCGTTCCGCCATTCGAACCCCGCTTCACGGAACAGGCGGTCGAGCCCCTCGTGCTCCGCCTGCACCTTCACCTGCTGCGACCCCGGGACCACCATCGCGTGCACGGTGGGGGCGACGCGCTTCCCCCGCAGCACCCGCGCCGCGGCGCGGAGATCCTCGATCCGCGCGTTGGTGCACGACCCCAGGAACACCCGGTCGATGCGCAGCCCCGCGAGCGGCGTGCCGGGCGCGAGATCCATGTAGGCGAGCGCGCGGCGCACCGCGCTCCGCTCGGCGTCAGTCTGGAACTGGGCGAGGTCGGGCACCCGGCCGCTGACGTCGGTGACCATGCCCGGGCTCGTGCCCCAGGTGACCTGCGGCGCGAGGGTCGAGGCGTCGATGCTCACGCGGGTGTCGTATACGGCACCGGGGTCGCTGCGCAGCTGGCGCCACGTCTCGACGGCGCGCGTCCATGCCGCGCCCGCGGGAGCGCGCGGCCGACCGGCGAGGTAGGTGAACGTGGTCTCGTCGGGCGCGATCATCCCGGCGCGGGCCCCCGCCTCGATCGACATGTTGCACACGGTCATCCGCTCTTCCATCGAGAAGGCGCGGATCACGTCACCAGTGTACTCGATCACGTGCCCCGTCGCGCCCGCGGTACCGATGCGTCCGATGAAGCCGAGGATGAGGTCTTTCGCGGTCACGCCGGGCGCCAGGCGGCCGGTGAAGTGCGCCTCGAAGGTCCGTGGCTGCGACATCACCAGGCACTGCGTCGCGAGGACGTGCTCGACCTCGCTCGTCCCGATTCCGAAGGCGAGGGCGCCGAACGCACCGTGCGTCGACGTGTGCGAGTCGCCGCATACGATCACCATGCCCGGCTGCGTGGCGCCGAGCTCGGGCCCGATCACGTGCACGATGCCCTGGTTCGGCGAGCGGAGATCGAACAGCTCGATCCCGAACTCGCCCGCGTTGGCGGACAGCGCGTCGAGCTGGCGCGCCGACACCGGGTCGTCGATCGGCAGCGCTCGGTCGCCCGTGGGGACGTTGTGATCCACCGTGGCGAGCGTGAGGTCGGGCCGCCGCACGCGGCGCGTCGCCCGGCGCAGCCCGCCGAATGCCTGGGGCGAGGTGACCTCATGCACCAGATGGAGATCCACGTACAAGAGCACCGGCCCTTCCGGCAGCCGGTGCACGCTGTGGGCGTCCCACACCTTTTCGAACAGCGTCCGCGGGGTCATCGCGCGGCGGTGGTGGTGGCGGGGGCGGGTCGATCCGTCTCGGCACCCTTGCCGGCCGCCCGCGCCTTACCCTCCTCCGACCAGGGCATCATGGCGCGGAGCTTCGCGCCCACGCGCTCCACCAGATGCTCGTTTTCACTCTTGCGCAGCGCCTGGAAGCGCTTGCTCCCTTCGCGGCTCTCGCGGATCCACTCGCGGGCGAAACTGCCGCTCTGGATCTCGGCGAGGATCTGCACCATCTCCTCGCGAACTTCGTCGGTGATGATCCGGGGGCCGCGCGTGTAGTCGCCGTATTCCGCGGTGTCGCTGATCGAGTAGCGCATGAACTTCATCCCGCCCCGGTACATAAGGTCCACGATCAGCTTCAGCTCGTGCAGGCACTCGAAATAGGCGAGCTCGGGGGAATACCCGGCATCGACGAGCGTGTCGAAGCCCGCCTTGATGAGCGCGGTCACCCCGCCGCACAGCACAGCCTGCTCGCCGAACAGATCCGTCTCGGTCTCCTCGCGAAACGTGGTCTCGAGCACGCCCGCGCGGGTGCAGCCGATCCCGGCCGCGTAGGCGAGCGCATCCTCAAGTGCGTGACCGCTCGCGTCGCGATGCACCGCGACGAGCGCAGGCACGCCCCGCCCCGCCTCGTACTCGCTCCGCACCAGGTGCCCCGGCGACTTGGGGGCGATCATCGAGACGTCGACCCCGGCCGGCGGCACGATCTCTTTAAAGTGCACGTTGAAGCCGTGGGCGAACATGAGCGTCTTCCCGGGCCGCAACGCCGGGGCCACTGCCGACTCGTACAAGGCACGCGCTTCCTGGTCGGGCACGAGCATCATGATGATGTCGGCGGCCGCCGCGGCCTCGGCCATGGGGCGTACGTCGAGCCCGGCCGCGACGGCCCGCTGCCAGGAGGCGCCGTCCGGTCGCAGGCCCACCATGACCTTCGCCCCGCTCTCCTTCAGGTTGAGCGCATGGGCGTGGCCCTGGCTGCCGTATCCGATGACCGCAATGACGCGGCCGTTCAGCCGGCGGCGATCAGCGTCGCTATCGTAGAAAGCGCGAACGGTGGGTGTGGTCATAGCACGGCCTCCGATGGGTGGGTGAGGGATGGGGACGATACAGGGGTCACCGTGACGCTATGGACGCCGTGCGCCTTCTCGAGCTGGCGCAACAGCCGCATCGCGTTCGCGTCGTCCGCCTGCATGAAAAAGGCCAGCCGCAGCACGCCGGCCTGCCCGCTGGGGCCGACTGTGATACCCTGCACCGGCAGGTTGCGGCGGCGCACCACCCCGATGGCCCGGTTGAACGCGAGCAGATCGTCGTCGAGCAGCACCGACACCGCGTGGGACGCCTGCATCGCGGCTTAGCGCGCGGGCGTGGCGGCGGGCTGCGCTTCGATCGGCTCGGAGAGGGAGCCGCCGGGCGGGATCATCGGGTACACGTTCGCCTCCTGCGCGATCACGAACTCGACCAGCGCCGGACCGGGCGTCGCGTTCGCGCGTCGCACCACGTCGTCGAGCTG
Organism: Gemmatimonadota bacterium; assembly: GCA_003221005.1. GTDB lineage: Bacteria > Gemmatimonadota > Gemmatimonadetes > Gemmatimonadales > GWC2-71-9 > AG25. Next base: position 48,129 of record QHTZ01000070.1, on the reverse strand, counting down.
CCCACGGTTCTCCACCCGCCAGCCGGCGATGCCGTACGCCTCGGCCAGCTTCACGTAGTCGGGGCTCCAGATCGGGGTGCACGAGTAGCGCTTCTCATGAAAGAACTGCTGCCACTGGCGCACCATGCCGAGGTAGCCGTTGTTGAAGATTGCCATCTTCACCGACAGCCCCTCCTGCACCATGGTCGCGATTTCGGCCATGTTCATCTGGAACCCGCCGTCGCCCGAGATCGCCCAGACCAGCTCCCCGGGACGCGCGAGATGCACGCCCATCGCTGCCGGCACGGCGAAGCCCATCGTGCCCAGACCTCCCGACGTGATGTGCGTGTTCGGCCGCTGGTAGGGGTAGTGCTTGGCGACCCACATCTGGTGCTGGCCCACGTCGGTCACGATCGTGCAACTTCCACCCGTGGCCTCGTAGATGGAGGCGAGGATCGCCTCGGGGGAGAGGTCGCCGCTGAAGGCTTCGGCCCGCGGGCGCACGAAGCCGCGGATCTCGGCCACCCATGCCTCGCAGGTCCGGGGGCGGACGGCCTCGACCAGGCGCTGCGTGATCTGGCGCGCGTCTCCGACAATGCCCACTGCCACCGGGACGTTCTTACCGACCTCGGCGCGGTCGAGCTCGACGTGGACGATCTTGGCGCGCGGCGCGAACGCGGCGAGGTTGCCGGTGACGCGGTCGTCGAACCGCAGCCCAATTCCCACGATAAGGTCGGCGTGCTGGATCGCGCGGTTGACGTGCACTTCGCCGTGCATCCCCGGCATGCCGAGGTGCAACGGGTGCGACTCGGGGAACGCGCTGATGCCGAGCAGCGTGGTGATCACGGGAATCCCCGTCTTCTCGGCGAGCGCCCGCACCTCAGCGTAGGCGCCACTCAGGATGACGCCGTGTCCGATCATGAGGAGCGGGCGCTCGGCCTCCGCGATCAGCCGCGCTGCCTCGTCCACGCCCTGTGCGAGGGGCGGGACCGGCGCGGGCGCGGCGGCCTTGCCCTCGGGCGGCGTGTACGCGGCCTTTTGGTTCTGCACGTCCTTCGGGACGTCTATTAGCACCGGACCGGGCCGGCCGTCCCGCGCGATCGCCACGGCTTCACGAACGATGGCGGCCAGCTCGGAGATGTCCTGCACCAGGTGGTTGTACTTGGTGATCGGGAGCGTGAGCCCGATGACGTCGGTCTCCTGGAAGGCGTCGCGCCCGATCATGGGACGCCCCACCTGGCCCGTGATGGCGAGCACGGGCGAGGAGTCCATGTGCGCCGTCGCGAGTCCGGTGACGAGGTTGGTCGCCCCGGGGCCCGACGTCGCGACGCACACGCCCACCCGGCCGCTCGCCCGCGCGTAGCCGTCCGCCGCGTGCGCCGCCGCCTGCTCGTGCCGCACGAGGACGTGGCGCAGGCCGGGGTATTCGGGGAGCGCATGGTAGAACGGCATGATCGCACCGCCCGGGTAGCCGAAGATGACGTCCACCCCGGCCGCGACCAGCTCGCGACACAGGATCTGCGCGCCCGTGAGGACTTCGCTCATGGCGTCACACCCCCCACAGGTACACGTTGTTGAGAGACTTATCCTCGAGCCGGTCGGCGAAGTTCGCCTTGTTGAGCGCGTGCACCATGGCGCGCGCGCTCGCCTCGACGACGTCGGTCGACGCTCCGTGTCCGGTGAGGGTCTTGCCGTCGATTCTCACCTGGAGGAAAACGTGCCCCACGCTGTCACGCCCCGGCGTGACCGACTGGAGCGACAGGTTCAGCACTTCGATCTGCCGCTCGACGATCGAGCTGATCGCGGCGAACGCGGCCGCAATCGGGCCGTTGCCGGTGCCGCTCAGGCTCCGCTCCCGCATCCAGGGGCCCGTCAGCGTGACGTCCGCGGTGGCGGACACCGTCCCGCACAGCACCTTAAGGTACGTGAGCTGATACGATTCGGGCGCGTCGTGGAAGCTCTCGTGCAGCAGCGCAAGCAGGTCTTCGTCCAGGATCTCCTGCTTGCGGTCGGCGAGTGACGTGAACTCGCGATACAGCCACTCGAGCGTCGGCTCGTCGAGCTCATAGCCCAGCTCGCGGTACCGGCGCTCCAGCGCGTGCCGCCCGGAGTGTTTGCCGAGCACGAGGGTAGAGCGCGGGACGCCCACCGTCTCGGGCCGGATGATCTCGTAGGTGAGGCCGTTCTGCATCACGCCGTGCTGGTGAATCCCCGCCTCGTGCGCGAATGCATTGCGCCCGACGACCGCCTTGTTCGGCTGGGGGAACGCGCCGGTGACGTGGGAGAGGAGCTGGCTCGTGCGGAAGATCTCGCGGGTGTTGATGCGGCAGCGGAACGCGACGGCCTGCGGGCGCACGTGCCCCGCCATCACGATCTCCTCGAGGGCGGCGTTCCCGGCCCGCTCGCCGATGCCGTTGACCGTGCACTCGACCTGCCCCGCGCCCGCGTCGATCGCCGCGAGCGAGTTCGCCACGGCGAGCCCCAGGTCGTCGTGGCAGTGCGCGCTGAACACCACCTTGTCGCTGTTCGGCACCCGCTCCCGCACCCTCCGGAACATGGCGCCATACTCGGAGGGCATCGCATAGCCCACGGTGTCCGGGAGATTGATCGTGGTCGCTCCCTCCTGGATCGCCGCCTCGACGATGCGGCACAGGAAGTCGAGGTCGCTGCGGCTCGCGTCCTCGGCGGAGAACTCCACGTCGTTCGTGAACTGCCGCGCCCGCCGCACCGAAGCGCGCGCCCGCTCGAGACACTCGTCTTTATCGATCCGCAGCTTGTGCTGCAGGTGGATGTCGGAGGTCGCGATGAACACGTGGACGCGGGACCGCTCGGCCGGGCGCAGCGCCTCGCCGGCGAGGTCGATGTCGCGCTCGTGGCAGCGGGCGAGCGCCGCGATGACCGGCCGCCGCACCTCCTGCGCCACCCCCCGCACCCCCCGGAAGTCACCGTCCGAGGCGGCCGGAAACCCGGTCTCGATGACGTCGACACCGAGCACATCCAGCTGGCGGGCCAGCCGCAGCTTCTCTTCGGGCGTCATGGAGTTGCCCGGCGCCTGCTCGCCGTCCCGCAGAGTCGTGTCGAAAATGACGACGTCTCGTTCCATTCCTGGTTTCTCCTCGGACGAAAAACGCCGCGGCCTATCGGGGTCCGCGGCGTTGGGACTGTGCTGTTTTCCTGACTTCAGCGACTCATGCTACCCCGTCGCGCGCGCCGCAGACTCCTCCTGGGAAATGGTTCCCAGCAGCAGGAGCACCAGCAGGAGGCTGAGGACGACGAGCACGCTCATACCCGGTTCGCGAGTCCCATGTCAGGATGTGGCAACCTCAAATCTCGCTACAACCTACGCACACGAGGTTACGGCGGGGCGCCCCCAGTGTCAACCAACCCATCCTGGTGGGACCAGCCCGCCTGACCGGGTGGTTTCGAGGCTGGCGCGACTGCTTGACGCTCGATTCCCAGCCCCGGTAACTTACGCCGCCAATCGAGCTTCCTCTTTTCTGGGCAGCGTCGCCCCCTCATGAGCGCCAGCGCAACCGTACGGGTCCCGGGGTCCACAGCCAACCTCGGGTCGGGGTTCGACTGCGTCGGCATCGCGGTGGACCGCTGGATCCGGGTCGCGGCGCGGCGCGACGCGCCCCAGGGCCGGCTCCGTCTCGAGCGGAGCGGCGCGCTTGCGTCACTCACCGGCCCCCCGGAGGATGACCTGCTGTACCGCGGCTTCGAGCGCGCGTGCCGCGCGGCGGGTCGCGAGCCCCCGTCGGGCGTCGTGCTGGAGGCGAGCTCCGACATCCCGATCGGCCGAGGGCTCGGCTCCTCGGCGGCCGCCGTGGTCGCGGGCGCCGTAACCGCCCGCGCCCTGTGCCAGTTGGACTTGGACGATACGGCGCTCGCCACGCTCTGCGCTGCGATCGAGGGCCACGCGGACAACGTCGCCCCATCGGTATGGGGCGGGGTCATGCTCGTGCTGCAAGGAGGGGGACCCGGCGCGGGAGCCGCGGGTGGGCTGCTCTTCACACCGCTCGAGCTGCATCGGTCACTGGTGCTGGTGTTCGCCGTACCCGACTTCACGCTCGCGACCGAGCGCGCGCGCGCGGTGCTCCCCGCGACCGTGCCGCACCGCACTGCGGTAGTAGCCGCCGCTCGCAGCGCAGCGCTCGTGCAGGGGCTCGCACGGGGCGACGCCGCGCTGCTCGCCGCAGGCCTGGACGACGTGCTGCACGTACCGCATCGGCGGGCGCTGGTCCGCGGATACGACGAAGTGACAGCCGCGGCCCGGGCGGCGGGCGCGTTCGGCGCGACGCTCTCCGGCTCAGGCTCCACGCTCGTGGCCGTGGCCTCCGCCGAGCGCGCTCCCGCGGTGGAAGCCGCCATGGCGCAGGCGTGGCGTGGCATAGGCGTGACCGTCGAGACATTCCGCGTGACGCGGCCCGTCAGCGGGTACGAGGTCGCGTGATGCGTCGCGTCCCGCAGATCCACAAGTTCGGCGGCGCCTCCCTCGCCGATGGGCCCGCCATCGCGCGCGCCGTCGCCATCATCCAGGCGCAGCGGCCCGCGCCGGTAGTGGTGGTCGTGTCGGCCCTCGCCGGCGTCACCGACGCGCTGCTCGACATCGCGGCGCGCGGGGTGCGCGGCGAGAACGCGGCGGTACGCGCGGCGACCGCGGCGCTGCGCGAGCGTCATGCCGCGGCCGCGCAAGCGCTGCTCTCGGGCGCGCACCGGCGCAAGGAGGCGCTCCGCCTGATCGAAGAAGCGTTCGCCGAGCTCGAAAAGGTCGCGACGGGCTTGGGTCTCGTCCGGGAGCTCACGCCGCGGACCAGCGACTACCTTGTGTCGCGGGGGGAGCGCCTGAGCGCGCACCTCATCTCCGCCGGCCTCGACGAGGCCGGCTGCCCAGTCGCCCTGGTGGAGGCCCTCGAAGTGATCAAGTCGGACGCGACCTTCGGCCACGCCTCGCCCAACCTCGCGCTCACGGATCGCAGCGCCAAGAAGCTGCTTGCCCCGCTCCTGGCGAAAGGCGTCGTGCCGGTCGTGGCGGGCTTCCTGGCGGCGACGCCCGACGGCGAGCTCGCCACGCTCGGCCGCGGCGGATCGGACCTCACGGCCACGGTGTTGGGACGGGCGCTCGGCGCGCGTGAGGTCTCGCTCTGGAAGGACGTCCCGGGGATCCTCACCGCGGACCCCCGCGTGGTGCCGGATGCCCGCGTCATCCCGCAGCTGCACCAGCGCGAGGCGGCCGAGCTCGCCTATTACGGCGCGAAGGTGCTCCACCCCCGCGCCCTCATTCCGGTCGGGGGACGGAGCCTCGCCATCCGCATCCGGCCGTTCGCCGATCCCGGTGCCCGCGGCACCGAGATCTCGCGGCGCCGCACGCTGCGCGCCCATCCGGTGAAGGCCCTGTCTGCCGTCAGCGGACAGGCGCTCGTCACCGTCACCGGCAACGGCATGCTCGGCATCCCCGGCATCGCGGCGCGCACCTTCGCGGCGGTGCACCAGCAGGGCGTGTCGGTCTCTCTGATCAGCCAGGCATCGTCCGAGCACTCGATCTGCTTCAGCGTGCCGGAGGCGAGCGCGCAGCGCGCGCGTGCCGGCCTGTTGGAAGTGTTTCGCGACGAGATCGCGCGCCGCGAGATCGACGGCGTGGAGATCCAGGGGGGCGTCGCCACCTTCGCGGTGGTCGGGCTCGGGATGGCGGGTACACCGGGCATCGCCGCGAAGACCTTCACGGCGCTGGCTTCTGGCGGGATCAATGTCATCGCGATCGCACAGGGCTCCTCGGAGCTGAACCTGTCGGTCGTGGTGGCGGCGAAGGAAGTAGTGCGCGCGCAGCGCCTGGTGCACGCGGCGTTCCAGCTCGACAAGCTGGGCGGCGGGGCCGTGACCCACTCCGAGCGCACCGACGTGGTGCTGCTCGGCTTTGGCCAGATCGGGCGCGTGCTCGCCGCGATGATCGCGAAGCTCCGCCGGAAGCCAGTCGAGCTCAAGGTGGTCGGCGTGGTGGACCGCTCGGGCTTCGTGTTCGACGCGCGCGGCCTTTCGCCGCGCCGGCTCGCGGCGCTCGCCGCCGGCAAGGGAAAGGGGGTTTCGCTCGCCAAGGCGGCGGCCGGGGGGGGGCGCCGCGGCACCGCCGATGAGGCCGTGGACTTCGCGGCGCGACACGCCCTGGCGAACCCGGTGCTCGTCGATGTGACGGCCGACGACACGAGCGCCACCCTCAAGCGCGCGCTCGCGGCGGGGATGCACCTCGTGCTTGCGAACAAGCGCCCGCTCACCGCGCACCGCAAGCTGTACGACGAGCTCACCGCGCTCGCCGCGGAGCGCGGCCGCCGCCTGCTGCACGAAACCACCGTGGGCGCCGGCCTCCCGATCATCGACACGTACTACAAGCTGGCGGAGTCCGGGGACCGGGTGTCCAAGATCGAGGGGTGTCCCTCCGGCACGCTCGGCTACCTGTTCGGCGAGATGGGGCGCGGGCGCCGCTTCTCCGAGGCGCTGCGCGGCGCCATCGCGAAGGGATACCCCGAGCCCGATCCGCGCGACGATCTGTCGGGAACGGACGTCGCCCGCAAGGCGCTAATCCTGGGCCGGCTGCTCGGCTTCCCGGGCGAGCTCGCTGATATCGAAATCGAGTCCCTCGTCCCCGCGCCCGCGAAGCGGCTGCCACTTGAGGAGTTCCTGCGGCGTCTCGAAGAGTACGACGAGCCGTGGCAGCGGCGCGTGCTCGAGGCGCGCGAGAGCGGCGGGGTGCTTCGCTACCGCTGCACCGTGACCCCGCGGCGCATCCGCGTGGGGCTCGTGGTGGTGGACACGTCGAGCCCGCTCGCGTCGCTCAACGGGACCGACAACCAGTTCATCTTCACGACGCGGCGCTACAAGACGAATCCGCTGGTGATCACGGGACCGGGCGCGGGGCCCGCGGTCACGGCCGGCGGCATTCTCAACGACGTCCTCAAGCTCGCGGCCACATGACCGTCGCCGACCGGGCCCCCCCCTCTCCCTCCCCACCGGCGGCGAGCCGGCAGCGCTGCGCCGCGTGCGGCCACGAGCTCGCCGAGACCGATCCGCGGCAGCGCTGCCCGAACTGCACGGGCCTCCTCGAGATCCGGCATCCGCCGCCCGCGGCGACGGGCATGGCGCTGCGCGCCCTCCTCGACGCGCGCTGCGGTACCCGGGCCGGCCCGTTCTACTCGGGAGTGTGGCGGTTCCGCGAGCTCGTGCTGCCGAGCGCGGGCGACGACGTCCTGAGCTATCCGGAGGGCAACACCCCGCTGCTCGCGCGCCCGTCGGTCGCGCAATGGGCGGGGGCGACGACGCTGCTCCTCAAACACGAAGGGCACAATCCCACCGGCTCGTTCAAGGATCGCGGGATGACGGTTGGCGTGACGCACGCGCGGCGCGTCCGCGCCACGGCCGTGGCCTGCGCATCGACGGGGAACACCGGGGCCTCACTCGCCGCGTACGCCGCCCTGGCGGGACTCCCCGCGCTGGTGTTGGTGCCGAAGGGGCGGGTCGCCCTGGGCAAGCTCACCCAGCTCCTCGCCTACGGCGCCCGCACGCTCGTCGTTCCGGGCGACTTCGACACCTGCCTCGACCTAGCGCTCAAGGCGAGCGAGCAGCTGGGCGTCTACCTGCTCAACTCTATCAATCCCTTCCGGGTGGAGGGCCAGAAGACGATCGTGCTCGAGCTGCTCCAGCAGCTCGGCTGGGAGCCCCCCGACTGGATTCTCGTGCCGGCCGGCAACCTCGGGAACACGGCCGCGTTCGGGAAGGCGCTACGCGAAGCGCGCGAGTGGGGACTCATCCGGCGGGTGCCGCGGCTCGCTGCGGTGCAGGCGGAAGGCGCGGCGCCGTTCGCGCTGAGCTTCGCCGAAGGGTTCGCGCGCCGGCACCGCGTCGAGGCGCACACCGTCGCCACCGCGATCAGCATCGGCAACCCGGCGTCCTACGACCGGGCGGTGACGGCGATCCGCGAGACGGACGGCGTGGTCACCGCGGTGAGCGACGCGGAGATCCTCGAGGCGAAGGCGGTGGTGGACGCCTCAGGCGTCGGGTGCGAGCCGGCGAGTGCCGCGAGCGTGGCCGGCGCCCGGCAGCTGATCAACAAGGGAGTGATCCGGCGCGGCGACCGCCTCGTGGCGGTCCTGACGGGTCACATCCTCAAGGACCCCGACGCGATCACGCGGTACCACTCGGGCACGCCTCCCCCGCCGCCACACGCCAACCCGCCGATCGAGATCGAGGCGCGCGTGGCCGAGATCGCGCGCGTCCTCAGCGCTCGAGGATGAGCTCCTTCGCCCGCTCGGTGGCCTTCACCACGGCTTTGATCAAGGTCACCCGCAGCTTCCCGTCCTCGAGCTCCATGATGCCGTCGATGGTACAGCCGGCGGGAGTCGTGACGGCATCCTTCAGCTGCGCGGGGTGATCTCCCGTCTCGAGCGCGACCCGGGCGGCGCCGTGGAGCGTCTGCGCCGAGAGCAACGTCGCCGCGTCGCGCGGGAGCCCGACCTTGACGCCCGCCTCCGCCAGCGACTCGAGGATGATATAGACGAACGCCGGACCGCTCGCCGACAGTCCCGTCACCGCGTCCATGTGCTTCTCCTCCACCAGGACTGTCCGGCCCACGGTATCGAAGAACTGCCGCGCGGTCTCGAGCTGCGTCTGCGTCGCGTGCTTCCCCTTGCAGAGGCCCGTCATCCCGGCGCCCACGACGCACGGCGTGTTGGGCATCGCGCGCACCACGGGGATCGGGCCCTGGAGGACGTCCTCCATGTAGGCGGTGGAGACCGACGCGGCCACCGAGACGAGCAGCTTGTCGGGAGTCACCTCCGGCCGGATCTCCTCCAGCACTTCCCGCACGGTCTGCGGCTTCACGCACAGGAGAATGATCTCCGCCTGGCGCGCGGCGGCGCGGTTATCGGTGCCGACCGGGATGGAGAGCTGTTTTGCGAGCGCCGTCGCGCGCTCGGCGCGACGGACCGTGGGAAAAACGTGCTGGGGAGATAGGCCGGCCTTGAGCAACCCTTGCAGCAGGATCCCGCCGATCTTGCCAGTGCCGAGGACGGCGACGCGCCGGTCCATCAGCCGATCCAGTCTTCGATCACCCGCCGCTCACCCCAGCCACGCCGCTCCGGCCGCCGGCGCCGCTCCTCGCCCAGCCGGCGCTCGGCCACGACCCGTCGCTCGGTGACGACGGGGATAAATTCCTGGCGCCGCTGACGGCGCCGGCGGTCGAGCCCACTGCGCCGCTTGGACTGGCGGCGGCGCTCGCTGGGGCGGCGGCGGTCGGATGCTGTGGACATGCCGAAATGTGACCCGCCCCGAGTCTCCTGACCAGCCCAGGGCACAATCGGCTGCGGAGGGGAGGGGTGACACGTGAAGCCGGGATTCATGTCGCCAGGGAAGATCGTGGCGGTCGGCCGCAACTACGCGCTCCACGCGGCCGAGCTCGGCAGCGCGGTCCCCAAGGAGCCGCTGATCTTCCTGAAGCCGCCGTCGTCGGTGATCGGCGACGGCGAGGCGATCGTGCTACCCCCCGAGTCCGCACGGGTTGAGCATGAAGGTGAGATTGGCGTCGTCATCGGACGGCGCCTACGCCGTGCCACGGACGCCGAGGCGCGAGCGGCAATAACGGGGATCACCTGTGTGAACGACGTCACCGCGCGGGACTTGCAGCGGAGCGACGAGCAGTGGACCCGCGCCAAGGGGTTCGACACCTTCTGCCCGATCGGACCCCGGGTAGTGCCGATCGACCCCGGCCGCCTCGAGGAGCTCGAGGTGCGGTGCCGCGTGAACGGCGCGCTACGCCAGCACGGCCGGGCGCGCGACATGGTGTTCGGGATGCCGACGCTCGTCGCTTACATCTCGCAGGTGATGACCCTCGAGCCCGGGGATCTGATCGCGACGGGCACGCCTGCCGGCGTCGGGCCGCTCGTGCCCGGTGATGTCGTCGAGGTGGAGATCGCGGAGGTCGGCGTACTACGAAACCCGGTCGTGGCGGGTGGCTGAGATGGGCTCGCAGGGGTTATCGTTGAGGTGCAGCATATCGAAGTCGGTCCGGAGCCCTTGCCAACCGACACGTTGCGTGGTTGCCACAGTCCGCGCGCCGCTCTAAGACGCAGGCGCGGGCGATTTCTGGCCGCTTCCGGGTATGGAAGCTGCGACTGATGAGGTCAACGACTGGGGGGCTCATGCACGCAGTGATCCGCAGGTACCGAGTGCGACTCGGGACCATGGAGCAGGCGGCGCGCTACGCCGAGAAGTGGTTCCTACCGCTGGTTCGCGCCATTCCTGGGTTCGCCGCCTGCTATCTGATTGCCGCGGAGGAGAGTGTGCTTGCGGCGCTGGGGTTGTTCGAGACGGCTGAAGGGGCGAGCGCCGCCGCCGCACTCGCGGGCGAATGGTTCCGAGAGGAATGGGGCTCGTTCCGGCCCCTGCCACCCGAGGTGATCGGGGGCAAAGTCGTGGCGCAGGCCACGGCGAACGGACGGCCCGTGGCCGAGCGCCGGCAACTCCCCGAACGGCGCCGCTCGGCGGTCCTCGTGGGAACGAGCGCGATCGAGCGCCGCGGCGGGGTGGACCGGCGGGTCGGCGTAGAGCTGCAAGCGGCGGTGTAAGCACGGCTGTCGCCCGCCGCCTGCTGCTCCGCGCGTCGCGCAGCGCCTGGCTCGCGAGCCAGCTCCGGCACCGGGCGTTTCTGCGCCGCGCGGTGCGGCGGTTCCTCCCGGGAGAAGACCCGACGGCGGCGCTCGACGCAGCAGCTGAGCTCGCCAAGTCCGGCATCGGGGCGCTGCTCACTGAGCTGGGTGAGCAGGTGACGAGCCCCGCAGAAGCCGCCGCCGTGCGCGACCGCTATCGCGCCGCGCTCGACCGGATGCGCGAGCGCGGGCTTCCCCTCCCAGCACAGCTCTCCGTCAAGCTCACACACCTCGGCCTCGACGTGGACCGCGAGGCTTGTGCGCGGTACCTGCACGACCTCGCGCGCCGCGCCGGCGAGACCGGCTCCTTCGTGTGGATCGACATGGAGGAGTCGCGCTACGTGGACATCACGCTCGAGCTGTTTCGCCGCGCGTGCGCGGCGCACGACAACGTCGGCGTGTGCCTCCAGGCATATCTCCGCCGCACCCCCGCCGACCTCGAGAGTCTGTGGCCGCTGCGCCCCGCCATTCGCCTGGTGAAAGGCGCGTACAACGAGCCGCCCGCCGTCGCGTACCCGAGGAAGCGCGACGTGGACGCGAGCTTTGGGGCGCTCGCCGCGGAGCTGCTCGAGCGGGCGACGCGCTGGGAGGCGAGCCCGGTCTTCGGAACACACGACGGCAACCTCATCGCGCAGATCGCCGCGCGCGCCCGGGTGCGGGGCCTTCCCCGGGGAGCGTACGAGGTCCACATGCTCTATGGGATCAGGCCAGCCGAGCAGCGCGCGCTTGCCGCCGCGGGCGTGGTGGTCCGGGTTCTGATCAGCTACGGCAGCGCGTGGTTTGCCTGGTACATGCGGCGTCTCGCCGAGCGGCCGGCGAACGTCTGGTTCGTGCTGCGGAGCCTCGTGTGATTCACTTGTGGCGGAAGGTGATGCGTCCGCGCGTGAGGTCGTAGGGGGACACCGCGAGGGTCACCCGGTCGCCGGCGAGCACCCGGATCCGGAAGCGCCGCATCTTGCCCGCGATGGTGGCGAGCACATGGTGACCATTGGTGAGGAGGACGCGGAACATCGTGTTGGGCAGCACCTGCTCCACGGTCCCGTCGATCTCGATCGCTGCTTCCTTGGCCATCGCTTCCCCTGCGTGAAAGTCGCTACTCGTCAACCGCAAGGAGGGCGGACCTATGCCGCCCCTCCTTCGAACCGACCCGCTCGACACACTGCGCTGCAGTTAACCATTGGTGGTCAACTGACAGGAACGTATGTTGGTTGTACTATACCTGTCAAGTACACATATTGAGTTGATCGAAATCTCGTCAAGCACCGCAGGAGGAGTCTCGTGGACGTTCCGTTGGTGATCCGGCAGCGGTTGGAGGAGCTCGGGTTGGAGCAGCGCGACCTCGCCCGCGCCGCCCAGGTGACGGATTCCTACATCTCGCAGCTGCTGACGCGACGGAAGGCGCCCCCCGCACCAAACCGCACGGACATTTACGGTAGGATGGACAAGTTCCTGCGGTTGCCGCGCGGGGAGCTGGCGAAGCTGGCGGATCTGCAGCGCAAAGAGGAGCTGAAGCGAGAACTGGGCGACCCAGCCACGCCGCTGTTTCGGGAAGTCCGCGAGTTGGTCTTGCGCAAATGCAAACCCGACAAGGCAAAACACATCCGCGCGATCTTCGAGACCCAGCCCTTTGGCGAGCTCGAACGTCTCGTCACCCAGAAATTGCTGGACGTGGCAAAGGAGGTCGCGGGTCAAGAATTGGACAACAAGTACTGGCTCCGCATGGTGGCGCAGCTCGGCGGACGGAGCTACGAGGAGATGCGCGTCGTAGTGCTCGAGTTCCTCGACACCGATATCTTCCACATCTCCGCGGAGAACTGCGTCTCGTTCTTGAACCCCCTGATTGAGTTCTGGGACATGGACCTCGCGACGTTCGGGCTGGACATCGTCTTGAGCCAACGCGTGGCGTCCGGACTCGTGAAGCGGTTCGAGTTCGTCGAGCGGGGGCCCGAGCAGCCCGGTGTCGCAGGGTCCGGGCTCAAACAGTTTCTGCAGGATGCTTCTCTCAGCGGCACGGCAACCGAAGAGGAGCTGGCGTTTCTCAAGCGGCTGCGGTTCAACGGCAAGCGGCCCACGGCCCTCTATTACTATAGGGAGTTGCAGAACCTCAGGGACCCCCTCCATTTTCGCACCTCCGAGAAGGCGTAACGGGGCGAGCGGGGTAAGACTCCGCCCGGCTCGCTCGGCGCACGATGACTCGGTGCGGCGCCGTATCTGTTGGCACACCGGAACGCCGTGGTAGAGATTGCGGCGTTCATGAACCTCAAATCGGTGCGGCTTCCGGCGTTGCCTTGGGTGACCAAGGCAGCACTGCTCGCGGCGGCGTATTTCGTAGTGGCGCGAGTCGGCCTGCAGTATGCGGTGATCGGTGAGTCCATCTCCCCGGTTTGGCCGCCGACCGGTCTCGCGCTGGCGTCACTCCTACTGCTCGGCTCGCAGTACTGGCCCGCGATCTTCTGCGGGGCGTTTCTCGCCAACGCCACGACTGCTGTTCCACTGATCGCAGCGACAGGCATTGCGGCCGGGAACACGGCGGAAGCCGTTTTGGGTGCGTACCTGATGCGTCGAGTGGCGGGCCAGCACCGCGTTGCCCTCGATCAGCCTGTCGCCGTGCGGACCCTCGTTCTCATCGCAGGACCGCTGAGTGCGCTGGCGAGCGCCGGCATCGGTGTCACCACGCTGTGGCTGACCCGTGCGTTGCCGCCTCACAGCGATTTTGGGTCCGCCGTGGGGCTGTGGTGGGGCGGTGATTACCTCGGTGCCCTGGTGGTTGCGCCCCTGGTGCTCTCGTGGGCGACGCCCTCGGACGGGTTCGTTGCTCGCCGCCCCACCGGAGAGCTGGTTCTGTTCGCGGGCGGCGCTATTCTCATTGCGGAACTCGTCCTCGGACGACTGTTCCCCGCGTCATTCCTGCCCCACACGGAGTACCCCTATCTGTTGTTCCCTCTGGTGATCGGGGCTGCGCTCCGGATCGGGCCCCGGGGGGCGTCACTGACCACGCTCGTCGTGGCGCTGCTCGCCGTCGGCCACGCGGCGCGTGGCGGGGGACCGTTCGCGATGCAGACGCTGCCGAGTACCGCCGTAGTGCTCTTGTTGTACATCGGCGTGCTTGCGGTGACGGGGCTGACCCTCGGCGCCGTCGCGGCGCAGGGCAGGCGCTCGGAGACGGCCCTGCGGGACGCCCACGAGCAACTCCAGGCGGTCATTCAGAGCTCGCCGCTCGCGATTTACGCGCTCGATCGGGCTGGCAATGTCCTCACCTGGAATCCGGCGGCGGAAGCCCTGTATGGCTGGCGGGCGGCCGAGGTCGTGGGTGGCCCGCTCCCGACGCTGCCGCAGGACGGAGACGCCGAGGATCACACGGTGCGCGCGCGCGTACTCCGCGGCGAGGCGGTGAAAGGGGCTGAGGTCACCCACCGGCGGAGAGACGGTTTCCCGGTCAGCATCAGCTTGTCGGTCGCGCCGCTATACGGCGCTGGGCGACAGGTTGCCGGCATGCTGTCGATAGCGGCCGACCTGACCGAAATGCGGCAGCTCGAGGTCCAGTACCGGCAGTCGCAGAAGCTCGAGGCGATCGGGCGGCTGGCGGGAGGGATCGCGCACGACTTCAACAACATCCTGACGGCAATCCTCAGCACGAGCGAGCTGCTGCTCACGGACCTCGTCCCGGGCTCGCACGTGCACGATGATGTGGACGAGATTCGCAGGGCCGCGCAGCGCGCTGCGGGGCTTACCCGTCAGCTACTAGTCTTTAGCCGACAGCAGGTATTCGAGCCGCGCGTGGTCGACGTGAACGCACTCGTCATTGAGGCGGAGCAGCTGCTCCGGCGGCTCATCGGGGAAGACATCGAGCTCCGCACCGCGCTGGCGCCCGCCTTGGGGGCAGTGCGCGCCGACCCCAGCCAGCTGGAACAGGTTATCCTGAACTTGGTGGTGAACGCACGCGACGCGATGCCGCGGGGCGGCGTGGTCACCATCGAAACCACCGACGTCGAACTGGACGGAGGCTACGCCGACCGCCACGTTCCGGCGCGGCCGGGGCCATACGTCTTGCTGGCGGTGAGCGACACCGGCGTTGGAATGGACGCGGCGACTCAGGCGCGTCTGTTCGAGCCGTTCTTCACGACCAAACCGCCGAGCGAGGGCACCGGCCTTGGCCTCGCCACGGTCTACGGGATCGTCAAACAGAGTAGTGGCTACATCTGGGCGTACAGCGAACCGGACCACGGGACGACGTTCAAGATCTATCTACCCCGGGTCGGCCGCGCGCCGGAGACGGTCGCTGTGCAGGACGTCGCGATGGCACCACTCCGCGGGTCGGAAGTCATTCTGCTCGTCGAAGACCAAGACGACGTGCGCCGGCTCACCCAGCGGATGCTCGAGTCCGCCGGCTATGTGGTGCTCGCCGCGGCGAGCGGCCATGAAGCACTGCGATTAGCGGAGCGCCACACGGGATCGATCCACCTGCTGGTCACGGACGTCGTCATGCCTGGCATGCATGGCCACGAAGTCGCGCTGCTGCTCGCGCCTACCCGCCCCGAGATGAAGGTGCTCTACGTGTCCGGCTATCCCGACGCGTCGATCGTGCACCAAGGACTGCTGAAGCCGGGTGTCGCCTTCCTGCAAAAGCCCTTTGGGCCCGACGTATTGACTCGGAAGGTGCGCGAGGTGCTCGACCTCCGACGCGACGATCGCCGGGTGTCAAGCCCGGTCTGAGAACCCCCAGCTCGGCATTCAGAATCGCCGCTCCCCTGGATCTTGAGACTCCGATTCGGACGCTCTAATATCGGTGACATGGCCAGCGGCTCGAGTCCCATCGCCATTCTCCTGGTGGAGGACAACGAAGGGGACATCGCACTCACGCTGCGGGGCCTCGAGCGCGCAAAATTACAGAACCGCATCTGGATCGTGCGGGACGGGGTCGAGGCTCTGGCGTTCCTGCGACACCAAGCCCCGTACCAGGAAGCCCCGCGCCCAGATCCGGTTCTCCTCGACCTCAATCTCCCAAAGCTGGACGGGCGAGATGTGCTCGTGTCCATCCGAAAGGATCCGGGCTTGCGGGACCTTCCGGTCGTCGTCCTCACCGCATCCGATAGCGAGCAGGAGCGTCTGGCCGCTCGGGCTGCAGATGCCTTCATGACGAAGCCGGCGGACTTCCAGCAGCTCGCGAAGCTCGTGCAGATGGTCAGCGACCTCGGGTGGTCGATCGTAAAGGTGTCCCGCGTGAGTGCGAGAGACCAGGCCGGCGGGAGGCCGGACGGCCCCGACCGATAGGTGACTCAGTCTCCCGGCTCCTGTACGACGCGCCGCAGCGCCGCCTGGGCCCGCCGGCGCCATTCCGCCACCTCGGGTCCGCCCCGCTCCCACAGCGCCAGCGCTCCACGGTAGTAGTGGATCGCCGCCGCGAGGTCCCCCCGATCCGCGGCGATCTCTCCCAGCTCGAGAGACGCGCGTGCCGTGATGAACCCCATCCACGTCGTCGGCGGCACGAGCGAACGCAGCAGCGCCGCGGCGCTGTCTGGTCGACCCGTCATCCGAAGCAGCAACGCCAGATGCAACCGCATCGCGGGCTCAGGCTGGCCCTCGAGTTGACTCTGGTCGTGGTCTTCCCAGAGTCGGTACGCTCGTTGAGCCGACGGTAGTGCACCTCGCGGATCGCCGCGACGCACCGCCAGCCGAGCGGCGATATCGCCGCGCAGCGAACCGCGGTAGTCCCACGGCATGCTCCCCGCGGGCAACGTGGCGAACGCCTGGTACCATCGGCGCGCGAGGCTGGTGTCCCCGAACATGGCGTGGTACGCTGCGACCGCCCAGCCCATGAAGACGACCGGACGACTCTCGAGGTGCGCGAGCGCGGACTCGGGGCGCACGTAGTCCGTTAGCGACGCGACAGCCCGCCGAGTCACGTCGCTGTCCGAGATTCCCGCAATCGCAGACGCGAGGAGGAACCAGTCCAGCCGCCGCTCGAATCCGGGGTTCTCCCGGTATGCCCCCGCTCGCAGGGCCGAGTCCACCTGCCGCAGCCGCCCCTCGGCGACGGCAACCTGCGCAGAGGCGCCGATCGCCACCCGGGTCGGGAACCCAGGGCCTGCCGCCCGGCGCACCCGGTCGAGCAGCAGCTCCGCGCGGTCGGGCCGATGGGCACGCAGCTCGCGCAGCACCTGTATCCACTCCGCGGGAGGTGTCCCGGAGACCTTGTCAGCAAACGTGGGAAAGTCCGCGTCGCTCGCGGCCAGCGCGCGTAAACTCCACAGCCCCCCGCGCACGAGGCTGTTCGTGGTGTCGGCACGGCTCAACCGCTCGATTTCTCGGCGCACGCGGCCGGCGTCCTCGCTGGACGCGGCGAGATGGGCGGCACGCGCGAGCGCCGGCGCATCGGTCGAATCGAGGACCAGGACATGCTCGTTCGCGACCTCGGCCTCCGGCGCTCCTTCACCATACTGCCAGCCATAGACGAGGTCGCAGTAGGCGAGGAGCTCCCATGCCTCGAGATCAGTGCTGTCGCGCTGCAGGATGCGCCCGAGAGCCTCCGCAGTCGCGACCCCATCGGTGCGAACGGACGCAAGCATCGCTCGGGCCCGTAGTCGATTGCGCTCGTCGAGCGAGTCGCTGTAGCGGACGGCGCGCTGGGCGAGCTCCAAGAGCCCGGCGTACGGCTGCCCTCGTATGTGCTGCGCCCATGACTTGATGCGCGTCGCCTCAACAAGGGCGAGCGAGAACGTCGAATCGAGCGCGAGGGCGCGATCGATCGCCGCTTCCGCCGAGTCCACGAGCCCGCGGCGCATCGCTTGTTTAGCCTGGAGATACGCCTTGAGGGCGTCCACCGAGCGGGTCGCATAGCTTTCGATGCGCGGGACGCCGGGAATCCGCTCACGCTCCCACACGCGGGTTACGATCTCCACCGCTACTCGCTGGACCAGTGTTGCGAGGCTCTCCGCCGGCGCCGTGGCGGCGAACGGGTGCAGCGATTCCACTAAGCCAGCGCGGTAGACGCGGACGTTCAGCTCAAGCCGGCCGCCCACCTGCGTGACCGACCCGAGCACGAAGCGCCCCGCACCGGCTCGCGCTGCCAGGCGCTCGGCATCGACCCGGTCGGGACTCTCCGCGACCGCTCCGCGCGACGGCCGCAGGGGACGCCACAGCGACCACGGGTCGGCCACGCGGACGCCCGGGGTCCCCTCGAGGGCGGTTGCCAGCAGGTCGGGCAGCGCTTCGGACCAGTCTCGCGCACCAGGGCTCGACGCCCGGAACGGAAAAACCGCGAGCCCAAGCCGGGGGTCCCGAACGCCGCCGCCCAGGGATCGCATCCCGAGCCAGAGGCCCGCGAGCACGAAGCCCACCGCGACTGCACCCGCTAGCGCCCCACGGCGCGGGACCCGAAGACCCCATTGCGCAGGGCGCTGGGCGTCCGCGACCGCCGCGGCGAACGCCTGCGCGGTCGGGTACCGGTCGGCAGGCGCGGGGGCAAGCGCGCGGCGGATCACTCGATCGAACCGCGGTGTCACGCTAGAGCGCAGCGGAACGAGCGAGCGGATCTCGCCGACGAGCTGCCGCGCGAGGATGGCCTGCGGTGTCGGACCGGTATACGGCGGCTCACCGCCCAGCATCTCGTACAGCACGCAAGCGAGGCTATAGATGTCGCTCCGGCCATCCAGCTGCTCACTGCCCGCCGCCTGCTCCGGGCTCATGTACCCAGGGGTACCGACGATGAGCCCGGTCTGGGTCAACCGATCGCCGCCGGCTGCGGTAATCGCTCGCGCGATCCCAAAGTCGGCAACCAACGCATGACCGCTGCTCAGGAGGATGTTCTCCGGCTTGATGTCGCGGTGGATCACGTCATGGCTGTGGGCGTAGCTGAGCGCGTCTGCTACCTCGCCGGCAAGCTGCAGCGCCTCGTCGAGCGAGAGTTGCCGTTCGCGGATCAGACGAATGCGCAGCGACGCACCTTCAACATAGGGCATGACGTAGTAGAGGAAGCCATCCGCCTCGCCCGAGTCGTAGAGCGGGAGGATGTTTGGGTGGGTGAGCCCCGCCGCGATCTCGATTTCCCGGAGAAACCGTTCCGTCTGGACCGACTGCGCTAGCTCCGGTGAGAGCACCTTGATGGCGACCTGCCGGGGGTGTCTGAGATCTCGGGCGAGATAGACGACCGCATTTCCGCCATGGCCGAGTTCGCGCTCAACCATGTACCGGTCGGCGAGGGCGATCCTGAGGCCCTCAAGATGCGCGGGCACAGACGCCGAGTTCCGTTGGGGACCCGCCTACACTATGTCCCGCCACACGGTGGGGCAAGCGACCGGCAACAGGTGCTGGCAACCACGCTACAGTTTTGTTGCGAGTTGGGCGAAGGCGGAGAACTAGCTTCTGACGTACCCCCTCGCCGCCAGCAGCTCGGCATTCAAAATCGCCGCTCCCGCCGCACCCCGAATCGTGTTGTGACTCAGCACCACGAAGCGGTAGTCGAGCACCCGATCCGGGAACAGCCGCCCCACGGTGACGCTCATCCCGCCTCCTGCGTCCCGATCGAGCCGCGGCTGCGGGCGGTCGGGCTCGTCTCGCACCACGATCGGCCGCTCCGGCGCCGTGTGCAGCTTGAGCTGCTGGGGGACGCCCGTGAACGCCGCGAACGCCGCGCGCACCGCCGCGATATCCGCCTTCCGGGCGAGCTTGACCCGAATCGCCGCGAGGTGGCCGTCCTGCACATTCACGCGGTGGCACTGCGCGCTGAGGGGGAACGGCGCCGGCTCAATCGCGCCGCCGCGCAGGGTGCCGAGGATCTTCTGCGTCTCGCGCTCGATCTTCTCTTCCTCGCTCGCGATGAACGGGAAGACGTTGTCCGTGATGTCCATCGCGGAGACGCCGGGATAGCCCGCGCCCGAGATCGCTTGCAGCGTCGTCACCACGCAGGCTTCGACGCCGAATGCTCGATGCAGCGGCGCGAGCGCGAGCGCGATGCCGATCGCCGAGCAGTTGGGGTTGGTGACGATGAAGCCCTGCTCCTTGCGGCCGTCGAGCATGCCCAGGTGCTCGGCGTTCACCTCCGGCACGAGCAGCGGGACGTCCGCGTCCATCCGATACGATGACGAATTGGTAATAACGGGAAAATCCGCGGCGGCGAAGCAACCCTCAGCTTCCCGGGCCACGTCTCCAGGAAGACTCGAGAAGATCACGTCACAGTCGAGCGGCGGCCGGGGTGGCTGAAGTGCGAGCGCGCGCACGCTCGAGGGCATCTCGCCTGGCAGCCGCCATGGACACGCCTCGGCGTACGTCTTCCCCACAGAGCGGTCGGAGGCGGCCAACGCCGTCACCTTGAACTGCGGGTGTCCCTCGAGCATTTGCACGAAGCGCTGTCCCACCGTCCCTGTGGCGCCGAGAATGCCCACCCGGATCTGCTTCGTCATACCGGCAGCTCCTGACGCGGCTTCAGCTGGGCGAGCGCCGCCGCGATGCGACGCACGCCTTCCGTGAGCGCGCCCTCCTCCGCACAGAAGGAGAGCCGCAAAAACCCCTCGGCTTCCGAGCCGAACGTCGCGCCCGGCACCGTGATCACTCGGTGCTCGAGTAACGTCTCTGCGACGCGCTGCGACGCGCCGTAGGGCGCGACGTCCACCATCGTGTAGAACGCGCCATCTGGCTTGACTGCCCGCAGGCCCAGCGTCCGGCCAACGAGCTCGAGCAGATGGTCACGCCGCCTGCGGAACGTGCCGCGCATGGCCTCCCGGGCCGCCCCCGCCTCCGGCGTCCATGCCGCGAGCGCCGCCTTCTGCGAGATCGTGGAGGCGCACGTCGTCACGTAGCCGTGCAAGACAAGCGCGCTGCGCACCACCTCCGGCGGGCCGCACAGCCATCCGAGCCTCCAGCCCGTCATGCTCATCGATTTCGATAGCCCGCTCATGACGACCGTGCCCCGATAATGGTCGGCGATCGAGGGGGGGCGCGCGTCCCCGAAGTAGAGCTCCCGGTAGATCTCATCACTCACGACGAGGGCACCGCTGCCTTCGAGCGCCCGGGCCATCCCCTCGAGATCCCGCGCCGTGAGCGCGCGCCCGGTCGGGTTCGAGGGGCTGATGCACACGACCACCTTCGTGCGCCGCGAAACTTTCTTGCGGAAGTCGTCCAAGTCCAGCTCGAAGTCACCCGCCGCGGGCAGGCGGTAGAACACCGGCCGGCCACCCGCCATCCGTACGATGGTCGGATAGGCGACGAACCCCGGGTCCGGGAGGAGCACCTCGTCGCCGTCGTCCACGAGCGTCGTGAGGGCGAGGTAGAGCGCCTCCTGCGAGCCCGCGGTAATGATCACACGGTCGGGTCCAGCGCCCAGCGATGGATACTCGCCGGCCACCCGCTCCCGCAGTGCGACGAGGCCCGCGTGCGTCGTGTAGCCGTTCCGCTCGTCCTGAATCGCGCGGACCGCGGCCTGGCGCACGACGTCGGGCGTCGGGAGATCGGGCTCGCCGAGGCCCAGGTTGATGCTCCCCGCGGGAGCGCGGTCGAAGAACTCGCGGATCGCCGTCTTCTCGATGCCGCGCAGCCGCCGCGCCGGCTGGAACCCGCTCACCGCAGCGCCTCCTCGAGCAGGGTCGCCGCGTCGGTGCGCTCGTCCCGGTATTTCACGATCACCGGCGCGTACAGCGACAAGCCCTCCGCATTCGCGAGTGTGCCCTTCGCCGCGCGGGCCCCGGGCACTACGACCGCCCCCGCCGGGATCTCGAGAACGCCGCCGGCGCTGGGCCTCCGGTACACCCGCTCGCGCGCCAGGTCGTAGACGGGTGTCGAACCCGTGAGGATCGTGCCGGGGGCGAGAACGGCGCGCTCCCGCACGATCGTCCCTTCGTACACGCCGCAGTTGCCGCCCACCAGCACGTCATCCTCGATGATCACGGGGAGCGCGCCCACGGGCTCGAGCACGCCGCCGATCTGCGCCGCAGCCGAGAGATGCACCCGCCGCCCGATCTGCGCGCACGAGCCGACGAGCGCATGGCTGTCGATCAGCGTCCCCTCATCCACGTAGGCGCCCACGTTCACGTACATCGGGGGCATGCACACGACGCCGGGCGCCACGTACGCCCCGTCGCGGATGGTCGAGCCTCCGGGAACGATCCGCACCCGGTCGGCGACCGTGGTGCCGCGGACCGGGAATGTGTCCTTGTCGAAGAACCGGAACGTGCCGTCCACCGAGAGGTCGGTGAGCGCGCCCATACGGAAGCCGAGCAGGATGCCCTGCTTGACCCATGCGTTGGCGCGCCAGGCGCCATCCTTCCCCCGCTCGGCGGCCCGCACTGCGCCGGAAGAGAGCGCCGCGCGAAATTCGGCGAACGTCGTCCGCTCGCCGTCCCCGTAACTGCTCCGGGTGGCGGCGGCGAGCGCCTCGATTCGCTCACGCAGCGACATGGGCCGGCCGCTGGAGTACCCCGAGCTCCTGGAGCACTTCCCGCAGGCGCGCTCGCGTCTTCTCCTGCACCGGCACCAGCGGCAGCCGCAGCTGGTCCTCGAGCAGCCCCATGAGCGCCATCGCCGCCTTCACCGGCCCAGGGTTGGACTCGATGAAGTTCGCCTCCATGAGCGGCAGCAGCCTGTAGTGCAGCTCGCGGGCCGCTGTCCAGTTTCCCTGCAACGCGAGCTCGGCCATCCGGGCCATCA
Organism: Gemmatimonadota bacterium; assembly: GCA_003221005.1. Lineage (GTDB taxonomy): Bacteria > Gemmatimonadota > Gemmatimonadetes > Gemmatimonadales > GWC2-71-9 > AG25. Next base: position 25,822 of record QHTZ01000070.1, on the reverse strand, counting down.
AATCGGGCACCTCGTTCGAGACCACCGAGATGATCCCGTCCGCACCGAGCGCGATGAGCGGGAGGGTCACCGCGTCGTCGCCTGAGAGCACCCTGAATCCCTGCGGGCGCTCGCGCAGAATCGCCATGATCTGGGTGAGGTCGTTCGAGGCCTCCTTGATACCGGCGATCGTCTCTACCTCGCGCGCCAGCGTCAGGACCGTCGGCGCCTGGATGTTGGAGGACGTGCGGCCGGGGACGTTATAGAGCACGACGGGCAGCCCCGCCACTCCATCCGCCACAGCCTTGAAGTGCGCGATGAGCCCCGCCTGGGTCGGTTTGTTGTAATACGGCGCGACCACCAGCACGCCGTCCACGCCAGCCGCCCGCGCGGCCCGCGCCCGCTCGACCGTCACCGCCGTCGAATTGCTCCCCACCCCGGCGAGTACGCGCGCGCGGCCGCGCGCCGTCTCGACCGCGATCCGCATGACGCGCGTCTGCTCCTCCGGCGTCATCGTCATCGCTTCGCCGGTCGTGCCGCAGGGGACGAGCAGCTTCACTCCTCCGGCGAGCTGTCGCTCCACCAGCGCGCGCATGCGCGCCTCGTCCACCCTCCCGTCCGCCGCGAACGGCGTGACGAGCGCCGTCCCGCACCCCCGGAGCCAGTCTGTGCGCATGGTCATGGCTTGCCCGTCCTTTCCATCTCCAGGATATCATCCAGCACGTCGCCGAAGGCGTGCACGCCGCGTTTCCCACTCCCGGGGCTGGCGAGCCAGCGGGCGGCGGCGAGCGCCCCCGCCGCGAAACCGTCGCGCGAGCGGGCGGTGTGAATCAAGAGGATCTCGTCCGCCGCGGAGTCGAAGCCCACCCGGTGCACGCCCGGAATATGGCCTGCGCGCGTGCTGGCCACCGGCACCTCACGGCCGAGCCGTTGCGCCAGCAGCCGGCGCAGCTCGAGGGCCGTGCCCGACGGGGCGTCGCGCTTCTTGGCGTGGTGCGCCTCTTCTATATACGCCTCGTACGCTGGCAGGCCGCGGTACAGCTGCCCGGCGCGGTCCACCAGCCGATAAAACAGGTTCACACCTAAAGAGAAGTTTGCCCCGTACACCATGGCGCCCCCCCGTTCCTCGACCAGGCGCCGCGCCTCTGCTTCCTGCCCCTGCCAACCCGTCGTGCCCTCCACGAGCGGCACCCCCGCCCGCGCGCACGCCGCCACGTGCGTCAGCACGGCAGCGGCGACGGAGAAGTCGATCGCAGCGTCGTGGCCCCGCAGCTTCGCCGCGAGCTCGTCCCCGCTGGCCTTCGCGTCCCGCGATGTCACCACGACGCCGACGTCGTGACCGGCGTCGCGGGCCCGCTCGACGACGGCGCGCCCCATGCGCCCGTTCCCGAAGAACGCGAGCTTCACGGTGCTGTCCGCACGGCGGTCGACGGCTCCGCGTACAAGCGGCGAGCCAGCCGCTCGTACAGCTCCACCCCGCGCTCGAGCTCGGCCTTGGCGATCCGCTCCCCCGCGGTGTGGGCATCGTGGATCGAGCCGGGGCCGAGCAGCAGCGGTGTGCCCCAGTTCGAGAGGTGCGGCACGTCGGTGGTGAAGCCGACCACGCACTGCTCGAACCCCGGCACCGCGGCGAGGCGCACAGGGGGCGTGGCGCTCAAGTATTCAATCTTCGCGCGGCCGGCCACGGCGCGCTCGAGCAGCTCGCGCACCGGCGCCGCATCGGTGACGAGGCGAACGTGCAGCTCAGCGCGGGCGTCGGGGGCGATTACGTTCGCGCCCACGCCACCGCTGATGATGCCGACGTTGCACGTCGTCTCGCCGAAGTAGGCGTCCGTGGGCCACGCGACCGCCCGCACGTCGCCGAGCACGTCGAGCAGGGTGTGGATCGCGGACCGGCCCCGCTCGGGATACGCCGAATGTCCGCCGGTGCCCTCCGCCCGGAGCGCCAACCGCAGCGAGCCCTTGGAGCCGATCGCGAGCTTGTTTTCCGTCGGCTCGCCGACGATCAGCCAGCGGCAGTCGCGCGCGTCGGGGTGACCGTTCGCCGCACGCGCGCCGATGCTTCCTTTTTCTTCGTCCACCACGAACAGCAGCCCCAGCTCGGTGATCCCCGCGGCGCGCAGCCGCTCCGCCGCGGCGAGCTGCGCGGCGAGGATCCCCTTCGTGTCGCAGGCACCGCGCCCGTACACGAATTCGTCGTCCTCGGACGACGCGAAGAACGGTGGCACGGTGTCGAGGTGGGTGCAGAAGACGATGCGCGGCGCAGCGCCGGTCGTGGCGAACAGGCCGGGGCGCCCCGGCGCTGACTCAAGCAGCTCGACTCTGTAGCCCAGCCGCTCCAAATGCCCTTTCAGGAATCGGGCGACCGCCTCCTCTTCGCCAGAGATCGAGGGGATGTCGATGAGGCGGCGCGCCAGCTCGACGGCGGTCCAACGGTCGGACGGTCGGACCGTCGGACGGTCGGACCGCTTACGCCTTCCCCGTCCGGCTGCCCGACGGTCTGACCGCCCGACTGCAACCCCCTCGAGCAACGCGGCATGCAGGCGCGTCACCGTTTCCCGCGCCTGGCCGTCGTCCACGATGAACGTGAGGTTCACCCGCGACGCTCCCTGGGAGATGAGCGAGACGTTGATGTCGCGAATCGTCTCGAACACGCGCGCCGCGATGCCGGGCGTGGTGCGCAGGCCCTCGCCCACCACACAGATGATCGCGCGGCGCGGCTCCACCCGGACCTCGCCCAGCGTCTCGAGCTCGTTCACGACCGCGGGGAGCCCGGCGCCGTCCTCCACCGTGAGCGACAGGCTCACCTCGGAGGTGGTCACCACGTCCACCGGCATCTTGTGGCGGTCGAACACCTCGAACAGGGCGCGCAGGAACCCGTAGGCGCCGAGCATGCGCGCCGACGTGATCTGGAGGACCGTGATGCCGGTCTTGTGCGCGATCGACTTGACCGTCCCCGGCCACAGCTCGGCCTCGGCCGCCACAACGGTGCCGGCGTCCCGCGGCGCGCGCGAATTCACGATCCGCACCGGGATCCCGCGTGCCAGCGCTGGCTGGATGCTCTTGGGGTGCAGCACCTTGGCGCCGAAGTACGCAAGCTCCGAGGCTTCGGCGTACGACAGGGTGGGGATGGTGCGGGCATTCGGGACCACGCGCGGGTCGGCGGTCATCACACCCGACACGTCGGTCCAGATCTGGATCTCCTCGGCGTCGAGCGCCGCGCCGACGAGCGCCGCCGTGTAGTCCGAGCCACCGCGCCCGAGCGTGGTCGTCACACCGTTCCGCGACGCGGCGATGAAGCCGCCGAGCACCGGGATGCGCCGGTCCGCGAGCAGCGGCCCGAGCTCGGCGCGGGTGCGGCGCTCCGTCTCCGGGATGTCAGGGTCCGCACGCCCCGCCAGTTCGTTCGTCACGATGCAGCAGCGCGCATCGACGCAGACCGCCGGCAGGTCGCGGGCGGCGAGCACGCCCGCGAGCAGCGACGCCGAGATGCGCTCCCCGTAGGAGGCCATCTCATCCCGGAGCGCGGGGAGAGCGGCCCGCTCGCGCGACACGCGCTCGAGCAGGCGGTCGAGCTCCTCGCGGGCACGGGCGAGCTCGCTGTCGAACCGCGCGGCCGCCGCCGCGTCGAGCAGGCGGCGAGCTACGTCGCGGTGCCGCTCGAAGGCGGCGGCATCCTCGACCGAGGTGCCCCCGAACTTGAGCACCGTGGACGGTGTCGGCTCTCCAGATGTGGGACGTCCCGTCACGTGAGACCTCGAATCCCGGCGGCGGGTGCCATGGCGCACCCGCACTCTACTCTAGGCTTCTGAAAACTACGACTAGGAGCGAAAGAACCGGCTAACGGAGGGCACACACCCGCTTTCGGCGGGCCATCAGCTGGCGGCTGCCGGGACGGGTAAGCGGGGAGAAGCGACGGAGCGGTTGCATATGGTCCCCCACCTTACGAAGCCCCCGCAGGGCTGTCAAGCACGCCCCGCCCGCGACCCTTGTGTGCGCTACATCACGATGGCCGCGAGCCAGCAACGTTGACACCATCCCCCTTCCGTGATAGCGTTCCCCCTCAGCCACTTTAGAACCGGATCAATGCCTCGTACCTGCGCCACAACCGTGTGTTGTAAGGCCTGCTGTATGTGTGCTCGCTCCCTGGGGAGCGGACACGGTGGCGGCGCACTGTCCGGAGGCAATCGGACGTAAGGACGAGTAGCTGACGAGTGCAACGCGCATCGGGCCCGCTTCCCGCGATCGGAAGCGGGCTCGTGTTTTTGGGGGGGGGGGAAGATCCCGACGTCGCCGCAGCTTCGTCCCGTGCCCTGAAGGGCCGGACAAACGGCCGCAAACGAACGGAATGAGGGAGGATGGAGCTAGCTGATGCTTAACGCAGCAGCGGTGCGGGAGCGAGCGGCGGAACTGCGCGGCGTGACGCCCGAGAGGATCGTGGCCTGGACCGTCGCCACGTTCCCGGAGCGCGCGGCGCTGACCGTGAGCTTTGGGGGCGGCGGCGTCGTGCTGGCGCACATGCTGAGCCGCATCGACCGCAGGGTCCCGGTGCTCTTCCTCGAGACCGGCTTCCACTTCCCCGAGACCCTAGCGTTCAAGGATCAGTTCGCCGAGCGATACGGGCTCAACCTGGTCGAGCTGCGGCCGGCCACTGACCCGGGCCCCTTGTACCGCACCGATCCCGACCACTGCTGCTGGATCCGCAAGGTCGAGCCGCTGCAGCGCGCGCTCGGGGGCTTTGACGCCTGGATCAGCGCGGTGCGCAGTGACCAGGGCGACACCCGGGCCGGCCTCGACATCCTCGAGTACCACCAGGCGAACGGGCACCCCATCGTCAAGGTGTTCCCCCTCGCGGGGTGGTCGCGCGACGACGTGTGGCGCTACATCCGGGAGCAGGACATTCCCTACCACCCGCTCCTGGACCAGGGGTTCACGAGCATCGGATGCTGGCCGTGCACCCGGGCCACGCGGCCGGGCGAGCCGGAGCGGGCGGGCCGCTGGAGCGGCATGGGCAAGACCGAATGCGGTCTCCACACCTTCACGGTGAAGGTATGAGCTTCTATCCGGTGTTCCTGAACCTCCAGGGGCGGCACGCCGTCGTCGTGGGCGGCGGCGCTATCGCGGAGCAGAAGGTCGTAGGGCTGCTGGAGGCAGGAGCGCGCGTGACGGTGGTGAGCCCCGAGCTTACCTGGAAGCTCGAGGATCTGGCAGCGACCGGGGCGATCGCGGTGCGGCGGCGCGCATATCAGCGCGGCGACCTCGAGGGCGCTTTCCTCACGATCGCGGCGACCGACGATCGGAGTGCTAACGCGGACGTCTGGGCGGAAGCGGAGCAGCGCGGCATCCTCCTCAATGCCGTGGACGACCTCCCTCACTGCAGCTTCATCGCTCCCGCGATCCACCGGGCGGGAGACATCGCGGTCGCCGTCTCCACCGCCGGGAAGAGCCCGGCGCTCGCGGTGCGGTTGCGCGAGCGTATCCGGGCGCTGATCGGCCGGGCGGACGCCGAGTTCCTTGATCTGCTGGGCGAGCTGCGGCCCGCCGTGGCGGCGCGCGTCCCCGATCAGAAAGTGCGCACGCGCTTGTGGTACGAGATCGTGGACTCGGACGCGGTGGAGTACGTGCGCCGTGGCGACGTCGCGGGCGCCCGCCGGCGGATCGACGAGCTCGTGGCGCGCGCGGCGTCGGGCGACGTGGCAGAGTCGCCGCCGCGTGGGATGGTGTACCTCGTGGGCGCCGGGCCCGGCGATCCGGGGCTGGTCACCGTGCGCGGGCTCGAGGTGCTGCGCACTGCGGACGTCGTGGTGTACGACCGCCTCGTGCATCCCGCGCTCGTGGAGCGGGCGGCGCCGTGGGCCGAGCGGATTTTCGTCGGCAAGCGGGCCGACGGGCACTCGATCGACCAGGAGAAGACGAACGACGTCCTGATCGCGCTGGCGCGTCAGGGACGGGTGGTGGCGCGGCTCAAGGGGGGCGATCCGTTCGTGTTCGGCCGCGGCGCCGAAGAGGGCGAGGCGCTGCACGCCGCCGGCGTTCCATTCGAGGTGATTCCGGGGGTCAGCTCGGCTATCGCCGCTCCCGGAGCGGTGGGGATCCCGGTCACACACCGCCGGTTTGCCTCGGCGTTTGCCGTGGCCGCAGGGCACGAATGTGAAGGGGAGTCGGACCTCGATTGGAACGCGCTGGCACGCATCCCCACCCTCGTGTTTCTGATGGGGTTGCGGGGGCTGTCCCACATCACCGCCCGGCTCCTCGCCCACGGCGCGAGGCCCGACACGCCCGCCGCGGTGATCGCGAGCGCCACGCTCCCCGAGGAGCGTGCCGTGGTCGGCACGCTCGCCACGATCGAGGCCCTGGCGCGCGAGGCGCGCCTCGAGTCCCCGGCCACCTTGGTGGTAGGGGAAGTGGTCACCGTGCGGGAGCGGCTGGGGAAGCTCGCCGCTGCGCACGCCGAAGTGCTCATCGAAGCCTGAAGGAACTGGATCTATGACCGCGATCGATCGCGTCGCACCTACCGCACCGCTCCCTGACCACATCGCGGCGGAGCTCGATCTCTACGAAGAGGAGATCAAGCAGTACCGCCGGGGCGAGCTGGGCGAAGTCAAGATGCAGAAGCTGCGGCTGCAGTTCGGCACGTACGCCCAGCGCCAGGAAGGCGTGCAGATGCAGCGCATCAAGATCCCGGGAGGCGTCCTCTCAGCCGACCAGCTCGTCACCTTGGCTGACGCTGCCGAACGCTTCGGCTCGGGATTCCTGCACCTGACCACGCGCGAAGACGTGCAGATCTATTACCTCAAGCTCGAAGAAGCGCCGAACCTCATGCGCTTCCTCGCGGCGGCGGGCATCACGACGCGCGAGGCGTGCGGCAACACCGTCCGCAACATCACCGCCTGCTACCGCTCGGGGACGTCGCCCACCGAGGTGTTCGACGTCGCCCCTTACGCCCACGCCCTGTTCCGCTATCTCGTGCGCAACGACCACAACCAAGTGCTGGGGCGGAAATTCAAGATCACCTTCGAAGGCTGCACCGAGGACCACTCGGCCGTACGGCTGCACGACATCGGGTTCATCGCGCAGGTCCGTTCCGATGACGGCCGTGAGCGGCGCGGCTTCAAGATCCAGGTCGCGGGCGGGATGGGCGGGGCGCCGATGCTGTCGCACGAGTACACCGACTTCCTCCCAGTCGAGGAGATGTACAACTTCGCCGCCGCCATCCTGCGGGTATTCGACCGCTACGGCGAGCGCAAGTCCCGTATGAAGGCGCGCATGAAGTTCCTGGTGCAGGCCATGGGGTGGCCGCGGTTTCGCGAAGCGCTCGATCTCGAGCGCCAGCACGTCGGTCCGATCCCCTTCCCGCCCGAGGATGTACAGGAGGTTCACCAGCCCTTCGAGGTTCCGCCGCGTGCCGGACTCCCGGTGCGCGATCCGCGCACCGAGCGGCCCGAATACCGTCGCTGGTACCGCGACTCCGTGGTGCCCCACAAGATCCCGGGACTGAAGGGTGTCAACGTCCGGCTGCGGTTAGGGGACATCCTGAGCGATCCGCTCCGCAAGCTCGCCGAGGTCGTGCGGCGCTACTCGGCGGGCGAGGCACGCATTGCGGTCGACCAGAATTTCTATCTGCCCTGGGTGCGCGAGGACGAGCTGCCCGACCTATACGACGCCCTCCGCAGCATCGAGCTCGGCGATCCCGGCGCCGAGACGATCGAGGACATCACCACCTGCCCCGCAGCCGACACGTGCCGTCTCGGCATCGCTTCGGCGAAGGGCCTCGGCTCGGCGCTCTCGGCCGCGCTCGAGGACGGGGGTGAGCTCGCGCAATATCGCGAGCTGGCGCGTACCCTCAGGATCAAGATTTCCGGATGCCCGAACGGCTGCGCCCAGCACGCCGTCGCCGACGTCGGCTTTCACAGCGCGGCCATGACCGAGGATAAGCGCACGGTGCCTTCGTACCTCCTGTTCGTGGGCGGCCGGATCGGCCTCGACCGGGCGCAGATCGGCGAAGTGATGGGCAAGTATCCCGCGAAGAACTGCGTCAGGGTGTTGCAGACCTTGCTCGGGCTGTTCGAGAGTGAGCGGCAGGACGGCGAGGACTTCACTGCGTGCATGGCGCGTTTGGGCGAGGCGCGTCTCAAGGAGGCCCTCGAGCCGCTGCGCTCCGTGCCGACGTTCGAAGCGGACCCCTCCTTCTATCAGGACTGGGGGCACGCGCCGAGGCGTACTTCGCGCACAAGGAGTTCGGCGCCGCGATCTTCGCCGGGTACGAGGCGGCGGCGGCCGCCGCGCGGGTCCCGCTCTATCGCCGGCTGGTGGACCCGTTCACACCGGAGCAGGCGCTGTGGGAGTTCGAAAACATCTTCGTGCTCTCCGGACAGACCGGCGGCTCGTGGAGCGAATTGTCAGGGGAGTTCGCGCGCCTGAAGCGCGCGGAGCCGGGAGAGGCGGCCGCGCGCGAGATCTTGGACCGGGCGCGCGCGTTCGGCGACTTCTGCGCCGGGTTCTGGGCCGAGCCGATCAAGTTCAAGGAGGCCCACGCCGCCCCCGCCGCCGAAGCCGCGACGGACTGACCCCTAGCCCCGCGCCCTGAGCAGCGGCAGCTCGAGGCTGTCCTTGAGCGCCTGCCAGCTCGCCTCGATGATGTTCTCCGAGCACCCCACCGTGCTCCAGCGCTCCGAGCCGCGCGCCGACTCGAGCACCACACGCGGCTTCGCAGCGGTGCCCAGGTGCTCGTCCACGATCCGAACCTTGTAGTCCACGAGCCGCACGTCCGCGAGCTCGGGATAATGCGGCAGCAGCCCCTTCCGGACGGCGCAGTCCAGGGCGTTCACCGGCCCCGCCCCCTCCGCCGCGGTGTGCACCACCTCGTCGCCCACGCGCAGCTTCACCGTCGCCTGCGCCTTGACCCCCGCCCCATTCGCCTCGTCGACGAGCACGGTAAAGCCGAGTAACTCGAACGGCGGCTTGTAATCCGGGGCGGAGCGCCGCACCAGCATCTCGAACGATCCCTCCGCCCCGTCGAATTGGAACCCGGCGTGCTCCAGCTCCTTGATGCGCTGGAGCAGCCCTGCCTCGGGGACGCCGACTCGCAAACCCAACGCCTCGGCGCGCATCGTGATGTTGCGGCGGCCCGCCAGCTCGCTCACGACCACCCGCATCTCGTTGCCAACGAGCACGGGATCAATGTGCTGATAGCTTTCCGCGACCTTGGCGACGGCGGCGACGTGGATGCCGCCCTTGTGCGCGAACGCGCTGCGGCCGACGTACGGCTGATGGGGATCGGGGTTCAGGTTCGCGACCGCCGCGACAAAGTGCGCTACCTCGGTGAGGCAGCCCAGCTGAGCGGGCGGCAGCACGTTGTACCCGAGCTTGCACTGCAGCGTGGCGATGAGGGGGATCAGATCCATGTTACCGCAGCGCTCGCCGTAGCCGTTGATCGTTCCCTGCACGTGCACGCAGCCGGCCTTGACCGCCGCAAGGGCGTTCGCGAGCGCGAGCCCCGAGTCGTTATGCGTGTGGATCCCGAGAGGCGTGGCAACCCGCGAGCGCACGTCGCGCACTCGCTGCTCGACGACCTCGGGGAGCTCGCCCCCGTTGGTGTCGCATAGCACCACGCAGTCGGCACCCGCGTCCGCCGCGGCGCGCACGGTGGCGTGCGCGTACTCCAGGTCGAGGCGGCACCCGTCGAAGAAGTGCTCGGCGTCGTAGATCACTTCCCGGCCCAGGCGCTTGCAGTAGCCGACACTGTCGCCGATCATGCGGAGGTTCTCGTCGCGGCTCGTCTCGAGCACGCGCTCCACATGGAGGGCGGACGTCTTGCCCACGAGCGTCACGACCAGCGTCTCCGCCTCCACCAGCGCCCGCAGGTTGGCGTCGTCTTCCGCACGGCCGCCCGCCCGGCGCGTCATGCCGAACGCCGCGACCTTGGCCCGGCGCAGCCCCGCAGTGGGGATGCGACGAAAGAACTCGGCGTCCTTCGGATTCGACCCCGGCCAGCCGCCCTCGAGATAATAGATCCCCAGCTCATCCAGGCGGCGGGCGATCTTTACCTTGTCCTCGACGGAGAGCGAGAGCCCTTCGCGCTGGGTCCCGGGGCACTGACTGGTCGGGAACGTCTCTTAGCCGAGCGTCAGCACACCGCCTCTCGGGGCGGACAAATCGCGATCGTGCTGATCGGCGAGCTGACGCGGTGGACATTCACCATAGTCCGGCCATACTAACCAGGGCACGCAGGCCGTCAACCCCGGCCCAAGGGGCATTCCCGCGGGGCTGAAGTGCAAGCGTGATATCGAATATGCGCATCACATGCACAATAATAACTTGCCTCCGATTCGTCATGTGCCAAAGTATGCATGGTAACGCCAAGGTGGTGCAAAAAATGCACAAAACACTTGACACTACTGCAACTGCAGGGTTAACATACCTGCGCGAGGTGAGCTATCCGCTCCGTCGCGCGATCACTTCTCCTTACTGAGGACCGCCATGCCGCCCCCACTCCGTATGGTCAGCGCGCTCAGCCTCGCTTGGCTCGGCGCCGTGGCCGCGCCCCTCGCCGGACAGGCTCCGCCGGCTGCCCCCGCCCCCGCCCCCGCCCCCGCGCCACCGCCGAGCTTCAAGCTCAGCGGGTACGTCGAGGCATCCTACGCCTATTCGACGGAGGCCGTCCCTCCCAACACAATCCTCGGCAGGCTGTACGACCGCTACTCCAACGCCTTCACCCTGAACGCGCTGAAGCTGACGGCCGACCGTCCCTTTGATGCTAAGAAGGTGGACGCGGGCGTTCATGCCGACGTACTGCTGGGTCAAAACGCGGAGGTCCTCCACTCGAGCGGCAGCGGGGCGAGCGGCTTCAACGTGGGGACGGACGGGGAAATCACGCAGCTGTACGTCACCCTGAACCTGCCGACCGCGAACGGCAACGGCATCCAGTTCAAGGCCGGCAAGTTCGTGACCATGATGGGCCTAGAAGTCATCGAAGACGTGGTGAACCCGAACTGGTCGGAGGGTAACCAGTTCATCTACGTCGAGAACTTCACCGCCACCGGTCTCGAGCTGGACTACAAGTTCTCGAGCAGCGCCGACATCGAGCTCCGGATCGACAACGGGTGGGACCGCGTCGTCGTCACCAACGGGAACAAAGACTTCATGGGCCGGCTCGGCCTGACGTCCGCCAACACCGCCCTCGGCATCGTCGGGTACGTGGGGGCGCAGGAGCCAAACAGTAACGCGTCCCGCTACGGGATCGATGTCCTGCTCAACCAGAAGATGGGAAGCAAGGCCTCAGTATGGATTCAGGGTGACTGGGGGAAAGAGAAGGCGAACGCGGCCCTCCCCGATCCGACCCAGGACGCGACCTGGTGGGCGGTGGGCGGCTGGCTTGCGGTCGACCTCTCACCCAAAGTCAACTTCGCCGGCCGCGCGGACTATCTCAATGACGCGCAAACCGCGCGCACGTCGGGCGCATTCGGGTTGCTGAGCACCGCCGCCCACAAGCTGTGGAGCCTGACGGGCACCCTGAACGTGAAAAGCTGGCCCAACGCGCTGGTGCGACCAGAAGTGCGCTACGATCACTCGAGCTTTCAGGTGTTCAATGGCAAGGACGGGCAGGTGAGCTTCGCGCTTAGTGTCGCGTACCTGTATTGATGGTGACGACATAGTGTCGGCAGGAAAAATATAGGTGAGTGGTGCGTGGTTGCATCCGGCGGAACAAGTCCCAACGGAGCCGCGCGACGGCGTCCGGGACCGCTGGCAACCACGTACTACGCACCACGCATTTGTAGTTGTTCAGTACAGCCCGAGGTATCGCTCCAGCTCCCACTCACTGACGCGCCCGATGTACTCCTGCCACTCCCGCTGCTTCGCCTCGATGAACCGCTCGTAGATGTGGTCGCCGAGGGCGGCCCGGACAACCTCGTCCTTCTCGAGGTACTCGAGCGCCTCGTGCAGGTCCCGGGGGAGGTCGTCGATGCGGAAGTGGCGCCGCTCGCGGTAGCTCATCTCGAAGATGTTCTTGTTGACCGGGTCGGGCGGCGTGAACTCATGCTCGACGCCATCCAGGCCGGCGGCGATCTGCACGGTGAGCGAGAGGTAGGGATCGGCCGCGGGGTCGGGCATGCGCACCTCGCAGCGCGTGCCCACCTCGCGGCGCTCGGGGATGCGGATCAGCGGAGAGCGGTTGCGCATCGACCAGGCGACGTGCACCGGCGCCTCGTAGCCCGGCACCAGGCGCTTGTAGCTGTTGACCAGCGGATTAGTGACGGCGCAAAAGCCGCGGGCGTGCTTCAGCAGTCCCCCGATGTACTGGAGGGCGACCTTGGACAGCTCCCACTGCGCCTTCCGTTCGTAGAACGCGTTCTTCCCCTGCCGGAACAGGGAATGGCTGGTGTGCATGCCAGAGCCGGCCTGACCGAAGATCGGCTGCGGCATGAACGTGGCGAGGTAGCCGTGGCGGTACGCGACGTTGCGCACGACGAACTTGAAGGTCGCCAGGTTGTCCGCCGTGTCGAGCGCCCCGGCGTAGCGGAAGTCGATCTCGTGCTGACCGGGTGCGACCTCGTGGTGCCCCCCCTCGACCTCGAAACCCATCGACACGAGGTCGCGCACGATCAGCCGCCGGATCTCCTCGGCCTTGTCGACCGGCGTCAGGTCGAAGTAGCCGCCGCTGTCGTGGGTGCGCGTGGTGGGCTTGCCGTCCGCGTCCAGCTGGAAGATGTAGAACTCGGCCTCGACGCCGATCATTACTTCGTAGCCGAGCGCCGCAGCCCGCGCGATCTGCCGCTTGAGGGTCTGCCGGGGGCAGCCGGCGAAGGGGGAGCCATCGGGGTTGTAGATGTCGCACAGCAGCCGCGCCACCCGCCCGCCCGGCTCGTCGGAGGGGAGCACCCGGAAGGTGTCGAGATCGGGCTTGAGCACCATGTCCGACTCTTCGATCCGGACGAAGCCTTCGATCGCCGAGCCGTCGAAGCGGATGTCGCCCGAGAGGGCCTTGTCGAACTGGCTCTCAGGCACCTCGAAGTTCTTGTTGACGCCAAGGATGTCGGTGAACTGCAGCCGCAGGAACGCTACGCCCTGCTCGCGGCAGAGACTGAGGATCTCCTTCTTCGTCGCTCCGGTCGTCTTTTCCGCGGTCGCGGTCATGGCACAAGAGGCGGCCGGAGCTTCCCGGCCGCCTCAGTTCCTCGCTTCACACGTCGTAGTACAGGAAGAACTCGTAGGGATGTGGCCGCAGCCGTACCGGATCGTCCTCTCTCGTCCGCTTGTAGCTGAGCCAGGTCTCGATCACGTCCGGCGTGAACACCCCGCCCTCCAGCAGGAACGCATGATCGGCCTCGAGCGCCGCCAACGTGTCCGCGAGCGAGCCCGGCGTGTTCTTCACATGCTTGCGCTCCTCCGGCTCCAGCTCGTAGAGGTCCACGTCCATCGGCTTGGGCGGCTCGATCTTGTTCTTGACGCCGTCGAGCCCGGCCATCAACAGCGCCGCGAACGTGAGATACGGGTTGCACGAGGGGTCCGGGGCCCGGTACTCGACGCGCTTCGCCTTGGGCGACTTGGAATACACGGGAATGCGGCAGATCGCCGAGCGGTTGCGCTGCGAGTAGATCAGGTTGATCGGCGCCTCGTACCCCGGCACCAGCCGCCGGTAGCTGTTCGTCGTCGGTGCCGCGAAGGCGAGCAGGGCCGGTGAATGCTTGATGAGCCCTCCGATGTACCAGCGCGCCGTATCGGAGATCAGACCGTACCCCTTCGCGTCGAAGAACAAGGGCTTCGAGTCCTTCCACAAGCTCATGTGGACGTGCATCCCGGAGCCGTTGTCCCCGAACAGCGGCTTGGGCATGAACGTGGCCGTGTAGCCGTTCTGGCGGCACACGTTCTTCACCACGTACTTGTAGATCATCATCTGATCGGCCATGCGCGTGAGCGTTTTGAACCGCATGTCGATCTCCGTTTGACCGGCCGTGCCCACCTCGTGGTGGTGCACCTCGACCTCGACCCCGGCGGCGATCATGGCGAGCATGATCTTGGAGCGAAGGTCCTGCAGACGGTCGGTCGGCGGTACCGGGAAGTAGCCTTCCTTATGGCGCGGCCGGTGCCCCAGGTTGGGGGTGCCGTTGCCGTCCTGCCCCGAGTTCCAGATCCCTTCCTCGGAGTCGACGTGGTAGTAGCCCTCGTGCGCGTTCTGATCGAAGCGCACCGAGTTGAAGATGTAGAACTCGGCCTCCGGCCCGTAGTACGCCGTGTCGGCGATGCCCGTCTTCCCGAGATGCCCTTCGGCCTTCTGGGCCACGTAGCGCGGGTCGCGCGAATAGGGCTCCCCGGTCACAGGATCCTTGACGTCGCAGGTGAGCGACAGCGTCGGCACCTCGAGACAGGGGTCCACGAACGCGCTCCCCGCGTCGGGGAAGAGCAGCATGTCGCTCTCGTTGATCGCCTGGAATCCCCGGATGGACGACCCGTCGAACCCGATCCCCTCCGCGAACAGATCCTCGGTCAGCTCCCCCAGCGGAATCGAAAAGTGCTGCCAGGTTCCGGGCAGGTCGGTGAAGCGCAGGTCCACGACCTGCACCCCGTGCTCGCGCGCCCGGCGAATCACGTCGGCGGGCGCGGATGCGCCCTTGGCGTGTGGCGTGGCGGTTGGTTTGGCTGTTGCAGTCATAGAAAACTGGTCCTCCGGCGGATCAAGTCGCTCCAGGGTTGGTCAGGCTACGGCCTGCGGGCACAAGGGACTGCGGGCACGCGGGAAGGTACCCCGCGTCCGGTACGACGTCAAGCAAACTCTGCCAGTTGAGACCCAATCGGCGCTGGCTCAAGTGGTACTCCCGTCGCTCACTGCAAAGCTGCCTTTGAACTGTTGCACAACCTGCACGTTTTGCGTTGCAGCGACCGCGGCGTGAGCACGTCGCGGCGCGCGCGCCAGACTCCACTTGAGGGCCGGCGGCGTGACCAGTGCCGTCAGGACGACCATCAGCACGACGGCCGAGAACACCCGCTCGTCGATGACGGGCACGCCGTGCAGCGTGAGCCCGAGGCCCAGGTTGGCGAAGATCAGGCCCACTTCGCCTCGGGGAATCATGCCGAGACCGATCGCGAGCCGGTTCAGGGGAGCGCCGAGCCCGCCCAGGGCGCACGCCTGCTTGCCCACGATCGCCGCCACCGTGAGCAGCGTCGCGAGACCCAGGATTTCCGTATGCGCGAACGCCTCGAGGCGCACGCGCGTGCCCATCACGACGAAGAAGACGGGCACGAGCAACGTCCCGATGGGCCGAACCAGCTCTTCCAGCTTCTGCGAGTGCGCCTCCTCGAGCACTAGTCCCGCCGCGTAGGCGCCCACGATCGGCGCGAGCCCGACGGCCGACGCGAGGTAGGCGAGGAGGAAGCAGAACACCAGCGCGGTCGTGAGCAGGGTGCCTTGACCGCGCAGCCGCGCGGTGAGCGCGAACAGCCGCGGGGAGAACACCGCTCCGACGGCGAGCGCGCCGACCAGGAACGCGAGCGCCTTGAAGAGCACCGCGGCCACCTGCCCGTAGGAGAGCCCCGTCCCGAGATTGGCCGCCGCGATTACGCTCCCGATCACGGCGAGGATCACGAGCCCCAGCACGTCGTCGATGACTGCGGCGCCCAGGATGATGCGGGCCTCCGCCGACTGCGCGCGCCCAAGGTCCTTGAGGACGCGCGCCGTGATCCCGACGCTCGTGGCCGTGAGCGTAGCGCCCAGAAAGGCGTGGACGTAAGGGGAAGCGTTGGGCAATGCGAGCGCGCCGACGCCCCACCCCAGCACCCACGGCGTGACCACCCCCAGCACTGCGACGACGAACGACCGCACCCCAACGGAGAGGATGTCTCCCACCGTGGATTGGAGCCCGACCTCGAACAGCAGGACCACGGCGCCGAGCTTGGCCAGGACGTCGATGGTGCCGTCGCTCCCGAGTGTGCGAACCCACGGCACACCCACGAGGTCGAGGTTGCCCACCAAGATCCCCGCGACCAGCTCGCCCAGCACCGCGGGCTGTCCCAGTCGCTCGGCGAGGTGACCGCCGAGCTTCGCCCCGGCGAGCAGGACGGCGAGCGCCAGGATCACCTGGGCCACGGCATCGACAGGAGCGTTGGGCAAAGCGTTGCCTCCGCAGAGGATCTGACCGGGCGGCGGAATTGCCTAATGGTACCTTGAAGGCGCAAGAAATGCAAGGTTGATGTCACAATTTACATAATTCATGCCATTTGGCGTATACTGTTGACTTTATCATGCAGTTTGTGCACAATTCTGGTTACACCACGTTTTCCCACCCCCACCTCGGGAGTTGTCATGAAACGCTCGGCCCTGCTCGCCGTCCTGCCCGGACTGGTGTGCCCGCTCGCTCTCGTCGCGCAAGCACCCGCTGCCATCGACTCGCTCGCCAAGGCCGCCAACGTCGCGGCGGCGGCGAACACCGTCGCCATCAACTTCGTGTGGACGCTCGTCACGGGCTTCCTCGTGATGTTCATGCAAGCCGGCTTCGCGATGGTGGAGACCGGCTTCACACGGGCTAAGAACGCGGCGCACACGTTTGCGATGAACTTTATGGTGTACGGCCTTGCGATGATGGGCTACTGGGTAATGGGATTCGCGATCCAGGCGGGCGGCGTGGGCCCCATGACAACCCTCGGCGGCTACGACAAGCTGAACGTGGAGTTCGCCCTGCACCTGGGCGGTAAGGCGTGGGGGCTGTTCGGCCACAGCGGCTTCTTCCTCACCGGCGTGGCGTACGCGGCACCGGTCTTCACGTACTTCCTGTTCCAGATGGTCTTCATGGACACGACCGCCACGATTCCGACGGGCGCGATGGCGGAGCGCTGGCGCTTCGCCGCGTTCTGCGTGTTCAGCGTGTTCATCGGCGCGTTCATTTACCCGGTCTATGCGAACTGGGTGTGGGGCGGCGGCTGGCTGTCGCAGCTGGGGGTGAACCTCGGGCTCGGGCATGGGCACGTGGACTTCGCCGGCTCGTCCGTCGTACACCTGACGGGTGGCGTGATCGCGCTGGTCGGCGCCTCGCTGCTCGGGCCGCGCCGCGGAAAGTACAACGCCGACGGGACGCCGAACCCGATCCCGGGCCACAATATTCCCATGGCCCTGGTGGGAACGTTCATCCTGTGCTTCGGGTGGTTCGGGTTCAACCCCGGATCGACCCTCGCGGGGTCCGATCTTCGCATCGGTGTGATCGCTACCAACACCATGCTGGCTGGGGCCGCGGGAAGCATCACCGCGATGCTGTACATGTGGCTCAAGTACGGCAAACCCGATCCGTCCATGCTCGCGAACGGCGCGCTCGCCGGGCTCGTGGCGATCACGGCGCCCTGTGCCTTTGTCACCGCGCCGTCCGCCGTGTTGATCGGCGGCGTAGCGGGAGTCTTGGTCTGCATGGCGGTCTTCTTCATCGAGCGCAGGCTCCGCATCGATGACCCGGTCGGAGCAATCTCGGTGCACGGAGTCAACGGGTTCTGGGGCATCCTCTCCCTCGGCCTGCTCGCCGACGGGACGTACGGAGACGGCTGGAACGGTGTGAACGGGGCGGTGCGTGGACTGTTCTACGGCGACGCCGGCCAATTCGCGGCCGAAGTGATCGGCGGGGTGACGAACTTCGTGGCAGTCGGCCTGATGACCTACGTGGCCTACAAGATCACTGCCGTGCTGGTCGGCGGTCATCGCGTCTCGGCCGAAGCCGAGGAGCTGGGGCTCGACCTCCCCGAAATGGGCGCGCTCGCCTACCCCGACACGCCCGATGTCGCGTCGGCGGTGATCCTCAGCGAATCGGCGGCGGTTTCACTGAAGGCATCGGCGGCGTAAGGACGGGCAACGGACACCTATCTGGAGACAAACCGAACATGAAGCTCATCACGACCGTCATCAGACCCGAGCGTCTCCCTCAAGTGAAGGCGGCGCTGTTCCGAGCCGGAGTAACGGGCATCACGATCAGCCGCGCGAGCGGGCACGGCGGGGAGCGCGAGCTCCAGGAGACCTACCGCGGGTCCACCCTCGTGCTCGAGTTCCGCGAGAAGGTGCGCATCGAGATGGTCTGCTCGGAGCCGTTCGTGGAGCCGACGATCAACGCGATCCTCTCCTCCGCGCGCACGGGTGAAGTCGGTGACGGCAAGATCTTCGTGCAGCCGATCGAGCGCGTCATCCGCATCCGCACGGGCGAAGTCGACAACGCCGCCCTCACCGCGGTGAACGCGGACGAGGTGCAGCGCCGCGCACTGGGAGCAGTCGCCAGCGCCGACTAGCCCACCTATCTCTTGTCCCGCCCGTCCGTTAGCACCCCGCCCGGTCCGGGCGTGGCGGCCCGCCGGATCGCGGCGTATGATACCCGCGGGGGAGGCCCGGGGTTGTGGCCCAACCCCGGCCTGGGTTTTGGGGAGCCCTCCCCCTGCGTACTCGAACGAAGTGGGAGGGAAAAGCGATGAAACGATCCAGTAGCGAGCTGATCGCTCACGGCGTCGTCGGCGGCGTCCTCGCGGGTTTGGTAGTTGCGCTGTGGTTCCTCATCCTCGACAGCTTGGCAGGCTACCCGTTCCGCACCCCAGCTGCCCTAGCGTACGCCCTCTACGTTGCTCCCGTCATTGAGCCGACGTTTCGGGCGGTCGCGGTGTATTCCGTGGTCCATTTGGGAGTGTACGCCCTCCTCGGCGTGGGTGCGGCGTGGGTGATGTCGGTACTGCACACGGCGCCCCGGCTGCTCCTTGGCCTGTTCTTCGGCATCGTCGTGCAAGAGGTGGTCTTCTACACGGGGCTGTTCCTCAGTGGCCTGCCCCCCTCGGAGGTGATCCCCTGGCCGCATGTGATCGGCGCGAATCTGGTGTCGGGGCTCGTCCTGATGGCCTACCTGCACCGCGCTGAACGGGCGGAGGTGCCGCTCGGTCTCGGCGGGCTCAAGGCATACCCGCAGCTCACGCGCGGCGTGATCACGGGTCTGCTCGGCGCTGCCGTCGTCGCAGTCTGGTTCTTCCTCGTGGATCTGGTAACCGGTCACCCGTTCGCCACGCCCAGCGCGCTCGGGTCCGCGCTGCTGTTCGGCGCTTCGAGTCACGGGGCCTACCACGTCAACCTGGGCGTCGTGGCGGCGTACACGGTGGTGCACGGGGTCGCCTTTGCAGTCGCGGGCGTCGTCTTCGTCACGATCGCGGAGCAGATCGAGCGCTCACCGTCCTTCCTGCTCCTCGCCGTGATGACGGCGATCGTGCTCGAAGGCGTGGTCGTGGCCGCGCTCGCGCTCGGGGCCCAGTGGGCGTTGGGCGCGTGGGGCGTCTGGCTGACCTTGGTTGCGAACCTGCTCGCGGTGGCATCGATGGGGTGGTACGTCTGGGCGACCCACCCCACGCTGCGGGCGAAGCTGCGGGGCGAGCCGCTGAGCGTTCGGGTCTGACCTGGCGCGCGGCGCGTCGAGGCGGGACCGGCCCACTTCCGGTCCCGCCTTCGCGTTCAACCCCGCACCGCCACAGCCAGGAGCGCGATCCCGCCGCGCACGTTCTGGTTGACCTGCACGCGCAGCGCCTGCGGCTGGATGGCGTAAACGATGTCGTCCGCGATCCGGGCCGCGAGACTCTCGCAGAAGGCCCCCTCGTCGCGATAGGACCAGAGATAGACCTTGAGCGAGCGGGACTCGAGGCAGCGCTCGCGCGGCGTGTATTCGATGATCACGCTCCCGAAATCGGGCTGGCCGGTACGCGGACAGATAGAGGTGAACTCGGTCGCCGTGAGGGTCACCGTCTGCACGCCGGGGGCGGGAAACGCGTCGGCCTTGAGGTATTCCCGCGCCGCCGTAGGGTTCAGGGGACGCGGCAGCGGGCCCGTCCGGGGGAGCGGCGACTCCGCTCGGGGCATGGGTTTCGGGGCGCGATCGCGCATAGACTTCGCTAACGTAACGAAACGGGCGGCCATCCGCCCAGGAGCGCCCGGCACACCGCGATGACACATCCGGTACCCAGGGCCGTCGTGCTGCTCTCCGGCGGCGTCGATTCGACCACCACACTCGCCCTCGCCGCGCGCCAGGGGTTCGAGCTGTACGCCCTGACGTTCCGTTACGGCCAGCGCCACGAGGCCGAGATCGACGCCGCGCGCCGCGTGGCGCGCGCGTTCCGCGTGGCGCAACACGAGATTGTCGCCTTCGACCTGCGGCGCTTCGGCGGGTCGGCGCTGACGGACGACATCGCCGTCCCCAAGGATCGCGCGCCCCGTGACATGGCGCACGGTATCCCGGTCACCTACGTGCCGGCCCGCAACACGATCTTCCTGTCATTCGCCCTCGCCTGGGCGGAGGTACTGGGGGCAAGCGACATCTTCGTCGGCGTGAACGCAGTCGACTACAGCGGCTACCCCGATTGCCGGCCCGAGTACATCGCCGCGTTTCAGGCGCTGGCCGACCTCGCCACCAAGGCGGGTGTCGAGAGCCGGCAGCGCTTGCGCATCCACACGCCGCTCATCTCCCTCTCGAAGAAGGAGATCATCGAGACCGGTCTGTCGCTGGGAATCGACTACGGCCTCACGACGAGCTGCTATGACCCCTCCCCCGCGGGCGAGGCATGCGGGCGGTGCGACGCGTGCCTGCTCCGCCTGAAAGGCTTCGCCGAGGCGGGCGCGCGCGATCCGATCCGCTACCGGGCGACGGCGGGTGTCACGCCATGAGCTACGCGGTGAAGGAGATCTACTACACGCTCCAGGGTGAGGGCGCCAACGTGGGCCGGCCGGCGGTGTTCCTGCGATTCGCGGGATGCAACCTGTGGTCGGGACGCGAGGAGGACCGCGCGAGCGCGACGTGCGACTTCTGCGACACGGACTTCGTCGGCACCGATGGACCGGCGGGCGGAAAGTTCGCGACCGCCCGCGAGCTCGCGGCTGCGGTTGCGGCGGCGTGGCCCGGGGACGCGAAGCGACGCTTTGTGGTGTGCACCGGCGGCGAGCCGCTGCTGCAGTTAGACGCGCCGCTCGTCGCGGCACTGCACGCGACGGGATTCGACGTCGCGATCGAGACCAACGGCACGCTGCTCCCGCCGCCGGGCATTGACTGGGTGTGCGTGAGCCCCAAGGCCGGAGCCGCGCTGGTGCTGCGCTCCGGGCAGGAGCTGAAGCTGGTGTATCCCCAGAAAGGGCTGCCGCCCGAGAACGTCGCGGGGCTGGCCTTCTGCCACTTCTTCCTCCAGCCGATGGACGGGCCCGACCGCATCCGCAACACCGACCTCGCGCTACGCTACTGTCTCGAGCATCCCCGGTGGCGGCTCAGCCTCCAGACGCACAAGCTCCTCGGCATTCCATAACCTCACCCCCTGGCCCGCTCTCCGCCCAACGGCTTCACCGCCCCAGCACGGCGTTCACCGCGGCCAGTGCATCGACGTACCCCGCCCCGACCTCCCACTCCCCAAACCCGGGCAGCGGGCGTGCCGTCTGCGTGAGAATGTCATGTACCTGGTCGGGCGTCAGGCTCCCCCCGGCCGCATCCTGCATCAGCGCCACGACGCCCACCACGTGTGGGGTGGCCATCGAGGTGCCGGAGGCGCAGGTGTAGTACAGCGCGTAGGCCAGGCTCAGGGCACAAGTGCTCGTCAAATCAAAGTCGTGCGGCGCGTCGGTCGCGTTCAGCACCAGGCCGGTCGAAGCGCGAGTAGAGACGATGTGCACACCGGGCGCGGTGATCGCTGGGTGATAGAGGGGGTCGTCCGGGATCCCACGGGACGAGAAATCGGCGAGCCAGGGAGGCCGGTTCTGGCCGGTCGGATCGTCGCAGTGAATCGCTGAATTCGTCGGGTCGGGGCTCACGAGCTTGCACCCCGCGGCGACGCCGATCACCCAGGGCGCGACGCTGTAGGGATTCAGCGTGTTCTCGTCGGGCCCGTCATTCCCGGCGGCGAACACGACGGTGATGCCGTGATCGTGCACCGTCTTCGTCGCCTTGTTGATCGGATCGTCGGGATCGAACGCCCCGCTCGAGCCCCAGGAGTTGTTCACCACTTGGATGTTGTAGTCCTGCTGGTGGTCGAGGATGTAGTCGAACCCGGCGAGGATCCAAAACACGAACAGCACGTCCCCTGCCCCGATGCCGACGAGTTTCGCCCCCGGGGCGACGCCGGTGTAGTAGCCACCCGACGCCGTCCCCAGACCGGCAGCGATTCCGGAGACATGGGTGCCGTGCCCGATTGACGTCTCGCTGTTGGGCAGGTTCTCGACGAACAGCTCGGCGCCGTTCTTGATGATTCTGTTGATCGACCCCTGGAACGTGAACACGTCCCGGAGGTTGAAGAGGATCTTGATGTTCTGGACCGTCTTCTCGGGGTAATGGACGTCAGGGTTGTAGAGCCCGTCGATCCCGGAGTCGAGGATCGCGATCCCGACGTCTTTCCCTGTGATGCCCATCGCCCGCACCGCGTCGGCCCGGATCGTGGGAACGCTCTCGTGCAGCAGCAGGCCGCTGAACGGGAGACCGTAGTACCGCAGCTGGCGGTTGAGGTAAATGGATCGGATACCGCTCAACCCGGCCATGGCATAGATCTGGGCGGGCGTGGCGAGCGCCGCTACGAGCTCGAGATGCTTGAACTGAATCACACCCGCGCCGAGGACCAGAAGTGCGCTCGTGACCACGTCCCCGGTGGTCGCGGCTTCATCATAGTTGACGATCACGACGAGACTGTCCGTGGGAGCTGCGGTCGCGAGCGCGGCGGACAGCGCGGGATCGAACACGGTCCCCGAACTGCCCCCCAGCGTAAGCGCCCGGCCGTGGTCGGGCGCCGCTAATTCGGGCCGCGTGTCGCACGCCCCGACGGTGACCAGGAGCGCGGCGGCGGCGAGCCACTTCCTCATAGAGTCCTCCTCCAATGACCGGCCGCAGGAACCGCAAGACAGGTGCCGACCCTGGGCGACCGAGCCGACCGGCCGCCATGTGGCGAGCGCGCTACGGTCCTCGGCGCGGAACGCGAGTCGTACCTAGTTTGTTATTGTTCGGCATGAGCGCCTACGGCGTCCGCGCAACAGAACACCACACCTTCCTCCTCGGCGGCGATCTTCCCGTGCACCGGCTCGGATTCGGGGCGATGCGGATCACCGGGCCGGGGGTATGGGGCGAGCCGCGCGACCAGCGCGAGGCGATCGCGGTATTACGCCGGGCCGTTGAGCTCGGCGTCAATCTCATCGACACCGCCGACTCGTACGGCCCCGCGGTGAGCGAGCGGCTGATCGCTGAAGCGCTGTATCCCTATCCCGCGGGGCTCGTGATCGCGACGAAGGCCGGGCTCGAGCGTCCCGGCCCAAACCGCTGGACGCCGAACGGCCGACCCGCGCACCTGCGCGCCGCCTGCGAAGGCAGCCTCGCCCGGCTCAAGCTCGACCGGATCGATTTGTACCAGCTGCACCGCATTGATCGGGCGGTGCCGCTCGCAGATCAGCTGGGCGCGCTGGTGCGGCTGAAGGACGCAGGGAAAATCCGGCACATCGGGCTCTCGGAAGTCACGGTGGCTGACCTGGAAGCGGCGCGCCGGCTGGCGCCGATTGTCTCGGTGCAGAACCGCTACAACTTCGCGGAGCGACACTACGAAGCGGTGGTCAACTACTGCGAGCGGGAGGGACTCGCGTTTCTGCCCTGGTTTCCGCTCGCCGACGGAAGCCTGACGGAGGCGCGCGGCCCGCTCGGCGGAGTGGTGACGCGGTTGCTGCGACCGGGTAACCCGGCCATCCGCCGCGTTGCCAAGCGCCTCCAGGCCACCCCCGCGCAAGTGGCGCTCGCCTGGCTGCTGCGGCGCTCCCCGGTGATGCTGCCGATCCCGGGGACGGCGAGCGTGCGGCACCTCGAGGAGAACATGGCGGCCGCCCAGCTGCAGCTCGACGACGCCGACCTTCAGGAGCTCGCGGGATGAGCGCGCGCGCTCCCGCCTTCCTGTTCGATCTCGACGGCACGCTCGTGGACAGCGTGTACCAGCATGTGCTGGCGTGGCGCGAGGCGCTCGAGGCCGCGGGGATCGAGCTCGCGGTGTGGCGCATCCACCGGCGGATCGGCATGAGCGGCGGGTTGTTCCTCGACGCGCTGCTGCGAGAGGTCGGACGGCGGATGACGCCGGACGAGGAAGCGCGCGTGCTGCGCGTGCACGCCGAGTCCTACGCGCGGCAGGTGAGCCAGGTGCGCCCCCTCCCCGGTGCGCGAGAGCTCCTCGCCTATCTCACCAAGGTCCAGGTCCCCTGGGCGATCGCGACCAGCGGGCGCCTCGAGAGCGCGCGCCCCACGCTCACCATGCTGGGTGTGCCTCCGGACACACCCCTGATCACCCGCGACCAAGTGAAGCATGCGAAGCCCGACCCCGACCTGTTCCTCGCGGCGGCCGAGCGGCTCAAGGTCCCGGTCGCCGACTCGGTGGTCGTGGGCGACAGCGTGTGGGACTTGCTCGCCGCGCGACGCGCCCGCGCGCTCAGCGTGGGGCTGCTGTCGGGAGGGTACGGGCAGGAGGAGCTGGAGCGCGCGGGCGCTTACCGCGTGTATCAGGACCCCGCCGACTTGCTGCGCCATCTCGACGAGGTCGGCGTGCGGCTCGCGGGCGACTGACCCGCGGCTCACGCCGCGGCCTACCGATATTCGAGCTCCGAGCGACGGTGGATCTCACCCCGCCGCACGACGAGCGCGATACGGCGCACGTTCTTGATGTCCGCGAGTGGGTCGGCGTCGAGCACGACGAGGTCCGCCATCGCCCCCGCCGTCACCGTGCCGGTGCCGCGCAGGCCCAGCGCCCGAGCGGCGTCCCGCGTCGCGGCGACGAGCACGTCCCGCGGCGTGAGCCCGGCCTGCTGCATCGCCTCGAGCTCCATGAATACCGACGCGCCGTGCAGCGTGAGGGGATTCCCGGCGTCGGTGCCGAGGGCGACCGGAACTCCGGCATCATGCACCCGCTTCAGGTTCGCGAGCCCCTGCGCGAAGTTCCGGGCCACTCGCGCGCTGCGCTCCTCCGCGACGGCAGCGGTCGGTCGCTTCCCGGGGGCTACAGTGTCCGTCGCGAGTGCTTTGGCGCGCGTGGCGGGATCGACGCATTCCAGCGGCTGCCGCTCGCGCTCGAAGTGGCGCACCGCCACTTGGCGGTAGCCGTCGGGGACCATGAGCGTGGGTACGTACACGGCCTGCTGGCGCAGGGCGAGGGCGATGAACTCGCTGTCCACCGGCGCGGACCAGACCGAGTGCACCAGCACGCTCGCTCCCGCCCGCAGCGCGTCCTTCGCCTCCCATAAGCCGGTCGCGTGCACGATGAGCGGGAGTCCGACGCGCCGCGCCTCGTCGCCCGCCGCGTGCACCAGCGCCGACATCCGCGCCGTATCGGGAGGCTGCGGCGGCATGATGTACCAGACCTTGATCGCTGCCGCACCCCACGCCTTGTGGGCGCGCACCGCGCGTCGCACCGTTGCCTCGTCGGCCATATAGATGAATTGCCGCTGGTCGGGGAGGTTCAGCCAGAAATCGACCGTCGAGAGCAAGGAGGCGGCTGCGAGCACGCGCGGCGCGGCGGTGCTGCGCTCGGTGCGCTCCTGGAGATCGAGCGTCCAGGGATAACCACCCACGTCGAACACCGAGGTCACACCGCTGCAGAGGTAGGAGCGGAAGAACCGGTCCGGGCGGGCGTGCAGCTCCGCTTCGACCTCATCGTAGGGATAGGCCTCGCGCAGGTCGAGCGCGTCGGGCCTACCGTCCACCCAGCCCGTCTGGGAGAAGTGCACATGCGTGTCGATCAGCCCTGGGATGATCCACTTCCCCGCGACGCTTACCGTGTCGGCCCCGGCCGGCACAGCGCACGCCGATCGCGGCCCCGCACAGACGATCCGGCCCTCGCGCATCACGACGCTGGCGTCACGCACGGC